>NZ_JAAZQX010000052.1 GCF_012371325.1 Acinetobacter sp. A2
CAATCAATGAAATATTTTCGATTAATCAATCAGTAAAAATCCACACAAGTTGTTCTTCATAATCTCTTAATGATCTTATTTTCACTTCGTCAGTAAAAATATAACGCAAAACTTTCTCTACAACTTAACCCTGTGAGCTAAGTTTCTAAGTTGTTTCGCGTCGGGATGGGTGCATTCTAGGGGATTTCAAAATCTTTGCAAGCCCTAAATTAGAATATTTTTCACGTATGTATTTTTTTTCTACAAAATTGCTTGGTTTTTTAATTTTTTACTATTTTTTCATCAAAATTTAATAAAAAGTCCGATCCACAAGCTCCTCGAGGCTTTTTAGAAACTGTTTTTGATTAACCTAAGTTATAAGTTCGCAGCTACTGTCATCGATTAACCCAAACTATTAACCTAAGTTTTTTAAAATCTATATCTGAGTTTTAACCAAAAATTTTGGATATCGCTTAAAAATACCAATTTATCTTAACCAATCATTTAAACGGCGTTTATCTACTTTATGTTTTTTATGTTAGTACAGCAATCTTGCTCATTACTGAAAATAGAAGCTCACAGTTTTATGACTTCGATTGAAATGTAAATACTTACTTTAAAAATGGCGTGAAAGTTAGTGAATACGAAACCTGCAAATTTCTGGGCTACATCTTATTTACTGCAAATGCCTTAGTAGCAAATAAAAGAACGCTGACTAAATTAAATAGAATTTACCTTTTGGTCTAAATTAGCATTAAAATCGAGGCAAAAAAAAGAAAGAGATCTCTCCCAAAATCCCTCCCTCGGAGTTGAATCTATAAACGATCCATATATTGTTATTATAGTTATAAGAAAAAAAGAGTCCCTTGGGGAAGAGACTTGGAAATTGTGGAGCTATAGTTATAAGTACCCTCTAGATCTGTTTTGTACACTGTGTCTAGATGGATGAATCATATACATAACTGAGCAAAAATGCAAGCCACTTGGCAAAATTTAAGTGTTGTTTTTATAAGGTTTTTTTTGAATTTACTTATTTAAATAATTCATATACCCAACATAAAATAAAAGCAGGCCAATGCCTGCTTTTATTTTCAATTACTTAGCACACGATTAGTCGGTAAAAGTGACTTTGGCAATCGCTTTTTTGCCCGCCTGAATAATATGCGTTGCATTTTCCTTCACAGAAAAACCTGCATCTACAACATTCCAGTCCACTTTTACTGCACCACGTGCAACTGCATCTTTGGCTTGCGCTGCATTTTTAGTCAGGCCTGCTGCACGCACAATAGAAGCAATAAATAATTCACCGCCAAACTCAGCACGTGAAATGGTCACCTCAGGTGTACCTTCTGGTAATTCACCTTCGGTAATAATATTGCCCGCACCTTTATGGGCGTTTGCAGCAGCTTCCGCACCGTGGAAACGCTCAACCAACTCAAGTGCCAAAATCTTTTTGATTTCTTGAGGATTACGCCCTTCTGCCATTTCTTTCAACAATACGTCAATTTCATCCATTGACTTAAAGCTGAGTAATTCAAAATAGCGTTCTATCAGACTGTCTGGCATAGATAAGACTTTTTGATACATCGCACCCGGTGCATCAAACACGCCAATATAGTTGCCTAAAGATTTAGACATTTTATTGACGCCATCTAAACCTTCTAAAATTGGCACCGTGATACACACTTGCGCTTCTTGATCATAACGACCTTGTAAGGTACGTCCCATCAACAAGTTAAAGGTCTGGTCTGTACCACCTAACTCCACATCGGCTTGTAAGGCCACCGAGTCATAACCTTGTACCAATGGATACAAAAATTCGTGAATCGCGATCGGTTGTTGGTTGTTATAACGCTTGGTGAAGTCATCACGTTCCAACATGCGTGCTACAGTCTGCTGCGATGCCAATTGGATTAAATCGGCTGCAGTTTTTGTAGCAAACCATTCAGAGTTAAACACCACTTTGGTTTTCTGAGGATCAAGAATTTTAAAAACCTGTTCTTGATAAGTTTTGGCATTTTCCAAAACTTTTTCACGTGACAACGGCGGACGAGTTGCACTTTTACCTGTTGGATCACCAATCATGGCCGTATAGTCGCCAATCAAGAAAAACACTTCGTGACCTAAGTCTTGGAATACTTTTAATTTATTGATTAATACCGTATGCCCCAAGTGTAAATCAGGTGCTGTCGGGTCAAAACCCGCCTTAATTTTTAAAGGACGATTCTCTTTTAATTTCTTCAGAAGATCTTCTTCAGAAATAATTTCATGCGTGCCTCGTTGAATGAGAGCAAGTTGTTCTTCAGCCGGCAGGAAATTTGACATCACGAAATCCAAACACATCAGTTATTCAATTTGTGCGATATACTAACACTTTTTCAGCATATTGCAGGCTATAGAATAACCATGACAGCGATCTATATTGGGGTAATGACGGGCACAAGCATGGATGGTGTCGATCTTGTTGCTGCTTCTTTTGATCCACTGCAACTCCACGCCACCCTAACTTTGCCGTTTGACCCTGATTTACGTGACGAACTCATGGCGCTCACTTTGCCCGATGACAATGAAATTGACCGCATGGGCAAGGCCGATGTAGCTTTAGCCACCATGATTGGTCATGGCATTAATAGTCTGATCGAAAAAAATAAACTAGATAAATCTCAAATTAAAGCAATTGGCTCACATGGGCAAACCATTCGTCATCGTCCTGAACATGGCTTTACCTTGCAAATTGGTGACCCTAATATCATCACTGAAATCACCCAAATTCCTGTAATTTCAGATTTTCGTCGTCGTGACATGGCCGCAGGTGGACAAGGTGCACCTTTAGTACCCGCATTCCATCAAAACTTATTTCAACATTCGAGTATTCATCGGGTTATTTTAAATTTAGGCGGTATTGCCAATGTCAGCCTATTACCTGCGGGGCAGCCTGAAGCAGTATCTGGTTTTGATACAGGGCCTGCCAATATTTTAATGGATGCTTGGTGTGAGCGTTATACAGGTCAGCCGTATGATGAAAATGGCAATTGGGCCGCTTATGGACATCCAATTCGCAGCTTACTAGATCGATTGCAAGCACATGCATTTTTCTCCAAAGAACCGCCAAAAAGTACGGGGCGCGAAGACTTTAATTTGGAATGGCTAGATGAACAAATTGCCGATTGGCGCAATGATGTGGAATATGACGAACTCGAAGATAATCCTGAAAACGTACAAGCGACTTTATTAAAGCTAACCACACGTGCCATTAAAAAAGCCATTTACCGTTCTGGCATGGATACAGGCGAAGTCTACGTCTGCGGTGGTGGTGCTTATAACTCCTACCTATTGGAACAGTTACGCTGGCGTTTGCGAAAACATCAGTGGACTGTGCAAAGCACAGCCGATTTAGGTTTGAACCCAACTTGGGTAGAAGCGACGGCGTTTGCTTGGTTAGCGATGCGTTTTTGCCAACAGTTAAGTGGTAATTTACCTGCTGTGACTGGGGCAAAAGGTGATCGCATTTTAGGTACCATGACCTTGGTTTAACTCCAAGCAGGAACAAAAAAGCCTTTCCTATTTCTGCACAGGAAAGGCTTTTTAATTTGTAGTACATCCATCCAGTTTTTAGATGGTTATACCTAAATAATTTTTAGATCACATTGGTTAGATTGAGAATGAAGAACCACAGCCACAGGTCGTGGTTGCATTCGGGTTTTGTACCACAAAACGTGAACCTTCTAAGCCTTCAATATAATCTACCACTGAACCCACTAAATATTGATAGCTGAGTGAATCGACCAGCATTTTTACATCGCCATTCACAAATTCTGCATCATCTTCATTTTGGCTTTCTGCAAAGTTAAAACCATAAGAAAATCCTGAACAGCCCCCACCTGTGACATAGACACGTAGCATTAAGTCTTGATTACCTTCGCTATCACGCAATTGGCGAACTTTTTTAGCAGCGTTATCGGTCAGCTCAAGTGCTTGGGCATTCATGATGGATTCCTCAGATACAATTCAGATGTCTTTTTCGCAAAAAGACCACTATTCAAGTATAGCATACTCAATATTGGGACTGTGATGCAGAATTAAAGTGAATTCTGAGTAATTATCTCAAGATTATCGAATCATTTATAATTTTCATCCTGCAAACCACATTCGAAATTGGTTGGCGCTTCTTTACAGCGGAATTGCCACAATAATTTCATCATGCGCTTGTCATAGACTCCACGTTTGGTCAAATCAATCCGCGATTCACGCATCATTTTTTGATAACCTGGTTGATCTGCTGCAGGCACTTGCATCCAATATTTGGCAGGAATATCGGCTTTCATTTTTCCTAAAATACCAAAGGCACGTGGTAATTGGCCTTTAACCCATTCACGTGATTTTTGCCCAAAACCTGCAGGGAATTTATCTGGGCGAATAATAATATTACCCGTCACCTGTAAAATTGGATAATTCACAATTGCGCCTTTGCTGCCTAAACCTTTATGTAACTCTAAAGGACGGAAAACTGCGGCTGGTGCGCCAATAATATCGACCTGACCATTGTTAAATTTACTGCCAAAATTGGTAACATCGGCACTAACTGCTTGCGCACCAATTTGCTGTACCATGATTTTTTGCGCTTGGTCATAATCTAAAACTGCAATTTTTTTGCCTGCAGCTTTGGCCACGCTATTAATGCTGCGGTCATTCACCATCAAAAATGCATCACCCACTGGAATTACACCAGCCACTTCATACTGACCATTGCGCATATATTTGGCAAACGCAGGACTGGCCAACCCTTGCATGACTTTTACTGCAAGTTTTAAATCAGGAATAGCACCAATGGCATCCAATGAACCTGTAAAGTGGTTAAATTGGCGCCCACGCATACCTGTTACACTAATCGCATCACACTTACCTGCTTTAAAGTCTTCTGCAATAACTCCTTCGTTTTGACCAACACGTAATTCAATATTGGCACCCCAATTTTTTGCGGCCAATTGATAATCTTGCATTAGGTTGTAAACATCACCACTTTTTCCAACCAAATCAAATACACAAACCACTTGTTTGGCCTGTACGGCGCTGGCAGCCAGAGATATTCCCGCACCGAATAATAAAGCCTGCGTCCATTGTTTCATGCATGTCTTCCTTATTTTTTGTTTTTCTAGCGTTGTTGTTATCTATCTGACTTAAAGCAAATTTCAAGTCATCAACAACCGAGCAGTTGCTCGGTTGTTTACAGCTTCGTTATTCACCACCAAGTGAACATTCAAAATTGGTTTTTTCGACAGAACAACGGGCACGTTTTAATACCCTCATCATGGCAGGGTCATAAATGCCACGCTTGGTCATATCCATACGTCCATCGCGCAGCATTTTTTGATATTTGGTTTTATCTTCTGCACTGAGGTTCATTTTATATTTGGCTGGAATTTCACCTTCCAAACGGTTAATCATGCGCATGGCTTTAGGTAAGTTTTTCACAAACCAATCACGTGATTTTTGACCAAAACCTGCAGGAAATTGTTCAGGACGAATCACAAAGTCAGCTGTCACTTGCAACACAGGGAAATTAAACATTGCCCCGTTATTGCCTAAACCTTTATAAATTTCTAAAGGTTTATAAGCATAAGCAGGCGCACCAACCATATCTACCTGACCATTATTGAACTTGGCCACAAAGTTAGACACATCTGAAATTACGGCTTGCGCACCAACACGCTGCACCATAATTTTTTGCGCATCGTCATAACCAAGTACTGCAAACTTTTTGCCTGCTGCTTTTTCAATAGAGCTAATATTTTTATCTCGCACAAAAATAAAAGCTGAACCTAAAGGTGAAATCCCTGCCACTTCATACTTTTTCCCACCTAAATTGGTGACCATTTTGGCTGCATTACGTTTATCTAGGGCAAAACTGATGGCACGCTGTGCAATAACATTACTTGGTGCGCCACCCAATGCATCAATTGAACCTGCAAATTTATTGTACTGACGGGCACGCATGGCGGTCATAAATACCCCATCACATTTACCTGCCTTAAAATCATTGTCTGCGACCGCTTCATCTTGACGCGGAATTAAATTAACTTCTGCACCCCAGCCTTTTGCAGCCAAGGCCCACTCTTGTGCCATTTGAAATGATTCACCAGACTTACCCAGTAAGTCAAAGACACACACATCTACTTTTGCTGCCTGCGCCTGCGCGCTGAAACCGATTGCAGCCAAAGTGGTAAGGGTTGCTAATGTTTTTTTCATTGTTACGATCCTTCTACACATTTTTTTATTTTTGAGTGTCCGTACACGGAATAAATATTAAGCAAGTTCAAATTAAAAAAATAGAGCATTTACTCAAATTTCATCTGTCAATTCTGTCAAAAGCAGATTCAACTGTTCATACACCAATATTAAAAATGAGATAATTCATTTAAATTTTAATGGTTTAAAATTCAGCGCTAACTTTTCGCCGATTTAAGCTCTCCTGCTCTTGTTTACAAAGTCATAAACAAACTGTGGCTATTTAGCTTGGAAAAAGCTGTTTTTTGTCTTTTTAAGCACTAAAAATTCAGGGCAGCATAAATAAAACCCTGCTTATTTTTATTTTCTTCTGGGCTTCTATTAGAATAGGCACACCTTTTGTTGTGACCAGTAAACACCATGATTCAACTTAACCAAGTTTCTTTACGCCGCGGTGGACGTGTTTTATTCCAAAAAGCGTCTATGCAAATCCATCCTGGCTGGAAAGTCGGTCTGACTGGTGTAAATGGTGCAGGAAAATCTAGTTTATTTGCCGCACTCTTGGGCAGTTTAACCCCCGATGAAGGTACACTGAGCCGTCCGCAAGGTTGGACTGTGGCGCACATGGCACAAGAAGTTAAAGCCTTGGACTTGCCTGCAATAGATTTTGTACTTTCAGGTGATGAGGAATACTGGAATATTCAACAACAATTAGAACAGCCTGAACAAATGGACAATGACCGCCTTGCGCATTTGCATGGTCGTTTTGATGAAATACATGGCTATACTGCCCCTGCCAAAGCAGCACAGTTGATGGCAGGTTTAGGCTTTATGGAACATCAAAATAACTTGCCTGTGAGTAGCTTTTCAGGTGGTTGGCGCATGCGCCTGAATTTGGCTCGCACCTTAATGAGCCGTTCAGAATTGCTGTTACTGGATGAACCCACCAACCACTTAGACCTAGATGCCATTTTATGGTTGGAAGACTGGCTCAAAGCCTATTCAGGAACCTTAGTGCTGATTTCACATGACCGTGATTTTTTAGATGCTATTACCGATCATATTTTACATATTGAAAATGGTGAACTGACTTTATATACCGGCAATTATTCTACTTTTGAAACTACCCGCAGTGAACGCTTGGCACAGCATCAACAAGCTTATGAAAAACAGCAAGAAACCCGCGCACATTTGCAAAAGTATATTGACCGTTTTAAAGCCAAAGCCACCAAAGCACGTCAGGCGCAAAGCCGTATCAAACAATTGGAACGCATGCAATTACTTGCCCCTGCGCATGTAGATACGCCATTTACCTTCAGTTTCCGTGAACCCACCAAAATGAGTTCACCTTTATTAACCTTGGAGCAGGTCAGTATTGGTTATGCAAATAAAGTCATTGCCAGTAAAATTAACCTACAAATCACTCCGACCAGCCGCATTGGTTTATTGGGGATGAATGGTGCGGGTAAATCGACCCTGATTAAATCCTTAGTTGGTGAATTAGCCTTATTGTCTGGTGCCCGTAAAGCGTCTGAATTGCTCAATATTGGTTATTTTGCACAGCATCAAATGGATGCTTTAGATGATAATGCCAGCCCAATGTTACAACTGGCACGTATTGCCGATCCTAAAATCAGTGAAGCCACTTTACGCTCTTTTTTAGGCAGCTTTGGCTTTAGCGGTGAACGCATGGATACCCCGTGTGAAAGTTTTTCGGGTGGTGAACGGGCGCGCTTGGCTTTGGCTTTAATTGTATGGCAACGCCCTAACGTACTGATTCTAGATGAACCAACCAACCATTTAGACTTAGATATGCGGCACGCCTTAACCATGGCGCTGCAAGACTATGAAGGTGCTGTGGTGTTGGTTTCACACGAACGTCAACTGATTGCCAGTGTTTGTGATGATCTACTTTTAGTACATGCAGGACAATGTACTGAATTTGAGGGGGATTTACAGGATTATGCCAACTGGTTGCGTCAAGCACGCGCAGACATGATCAAACAAGGCAGCACGGAGAGCAGTAACCCAAGCCCAGTAGCTGAAAAAACCAGTCCGAGTAAAATTGATAAAGAAGCGCAGCGTAAACTGGCAGCTCAACGCCGTGAGCAGACCCGCCCTTTACGTAAAAATATTGAAAAATGCGAAGCTAAAATTGAAAAAATTCAACCACGTTTGAGCGAAATTGAAAACCTTTTGGCAGATACCGCCTTATATGAAGCATCACGTAAAGATGATTTACTTCAACTGATGAATGAGCAAAATGATCTTAAAGCAGCATTGGCAGAAGCAGAAGAACATATGCTTGAACTGATGATGGAACTTGAAGAACTCGAAAGTAGTTTTGAATAAGCCTGATTATTCAGACAATTAAGTATTAATCATCATCGCCTTTAGACTGTGTCTGTTATCCAACGCAGTGCTGAGGGCACAGACTTTTTATCCTTAATTGCTATCCTTTAATTTATCTTCACAATCAAAATATAAACGAAGCTAAAACCTTCGCTGCATGTGTTTAATTTATCTAATCAATCCACAGCTAAAGATTTAGCACAGACCAATCCCTGATGTTCCACAGCAAACTGCAATAAAAATTAAAATCAGATCGAGCAAGAAGCTAGGTGTTCAAATCATGCATTTTAAATTCAAAGCGCAACGTTTAAATTTAAAATCTTAGATTTAAATTCAAAGCCGATTCAAAAGTTACCCACAACCTAATTTGATATTCGTTTTTAAATTCAAAACCACTATTTTTCTGCTTTTAGCTCAAATATACGATCAGCGAATTAAAAATTCAGTCCTAATTATCTAAAATTATCCACAAGCCATACGACTCATTAGGCACTGACTTTGGCTGCACAAAAACGTAATTCCTGAATTTTCCAGCCCTGTAAATAGCGCCAGATTTCTTGAATATAGCCCTGTTCATCCGCCAAACCAATCTGAATCCGACAGTTGACCTGCTCACGGTCAAATGCATATTCTTCAGAATCGACATTGGTTTTTTGTGGCTTCCATACCCCATTTTTAATTGCATGCTGAATTGTGGCATAACGTGTTTCACGATTTTCCACGCGCGATTCAGCCTCATAAATTACGCTAAAATCGTCATCTTCATACTGTGCGAGTGTTTCAACATTGCCCGTAAAAAAGGCGTTTAACCATGCGTCACGCGCTTGTTCTAATTGATTATCCATCTTGCTGCTTATCCTCTATTTTTATGTAAATTTGATTAGTTAAGGCTCAGCATGACAGAACAATAAGTCATTTTTATAAAAGATACTTGGATGAATCATGACAACAACAAAAGCCAAACACAAAAAAGCACTCCGTAGAGTTAATGCCAGTCAGTTAAGCAAAAAAAGTTAAAATACTGTAAAAAGAGCGTATGTAAATACGCTCTTTTTTTATGAA
>NZ_JAAZQX010000053.1 GCF_012371325.1 Acinetobacter sp. A2
AAATGGCAGAAGACTTTTATCGGTTAGCTGCCTAGAATCTCCCAAGTGAAAGTCTCCTGCTAATTCAGCACACATCAAGTTTTATCATGGTTTTATTAAATTTTATTGCTCTGCTGAATATTATCTTGATCCTCAGGATTTTTTTAATTCTGACTCATATAAAGATGGATATCGATACATCAACATCCATGAGGTATTGCAAAACAATGTTAATTATGAACAACAACTTAATACCTACCTTAATACGATATTGGATACTGAAACAGTATCCTTCAATTTTTCAATAAGCTATGATTTTTATTCAGAATCTGGCTATTTACCGCAGCTAGAAGATACTGTTGATCATTTAAAATATGTCAGAGATAGAGATGTATTCTTTAGCATTGTGCTTTCAAAGTATCCAATATCAGATAATAAGTTAGCTATTATACATTTAAGTCAAAAGTCTCTAATCTCTTGATTTTTTTATCATATCAAAACCGATTAATTTATCACTATCTAGATCAAAAGGAAGAACCCATATCTCTGGATTTTTTCCTTGATCTCTTTCATGCTTATTTAATAGAAACTTCATTAAAGCGTCATTAAATTTTGAACTTTTTGGATAAATCAAAACTATTGGACCATCGTGTTCAAGGTACATATAACTATAAGCAAACATTTGCTGCATATCACCATCGCTGATTCCATAACGCTGGTCTTCACTATTCTGATCCAATAATTTCCATTTTGTATCTAAAATCATATTCTTATATGATGATTGATGTTTAGCTTCAAAATAAATATCTGGTCGAAGATTAAACATGTCTTTTCGATTGTGACGACACAAATATTTATTACTCTTCTGCCTTTGGATTCGATAATGATCCGAATATGCTTTTTCAACCTTACTCAGCACATAAGCTTCAAATAACTTTTCCATCGGAAACAGCAAGCTCATTCCCTGCCATTCTCCTTGTAGTGCAGACGGTGTCTGCACTCCCAAAACTATTTCACACCAGACTTTGATTAGTTCATATTGAGCATATAAACGCCCTGATTTCCATTGAGGAAAGTCTAAACGCGGCAATCTACTCGTTGGCACCTCACTCAATTTAAGACGGATTTCATTTGCCAATCGCCAATTATCAGTATCTTGCGTGAGTTTACAGATTTTTTCTAATGCAGTTTTAATAAGACGATTTGGCGCCGTATTTAAAGAAAAAATATCATGTTCAATCGGAAAACGATGTTGCTCGGTCACTGGTTGAGTCAGATATCTTTGGATATTCAATTTACCTTTTAAATAGGCACTTTGCTCTGCGATACGTTGATATTCAGACCGTACACCTCGCTGAAGCAATAGGTTGCATGCCTGCAAAAAACGACTCATGATCCATTCACTTAAAGGCAAATTCAACTTATCTAGTGAAGCCTCTCCCACTTCACGAGCAGGTGGGAGCTTCCACAAGGCTTCTAGCATCTTTCGAAGTAACTGACGTTCATTCGCAAGTACTTCTTCCTTTTGATCTTGTGTTTGTATATCGACGTGTTTGGGTAATATCTCAATTGTATGCCCACACGGCGTAGAAATAATTCCCACAAAATTATCAACTTTGAGTGTTCTTCTCCCTTCTATTTCAAATATAGGAACCCCATTTTTTTTATATTGACCAGCCAACTCGCATAGATAATCAAATACCGAACTTGGTACTTTAATACGATCTAATTGTGTTGGCACCATCATTTCGGTATTGGTGCCATTATCTTCAATGACACCATATTCTCTAATCGTGAAAAGCACTATGAAGCAACCTTTTCCATAATGCTTTCTTTATTTTTTCCCTCAATGATTTTCATCAGTGCTTCTTTCTTTTTATCAACATCACCCTCAAATAGTTCTGTATTGATGTCCCAATTTCTACTTGCTAAATGTTCCCGTTCATGTGGTTGCATGTTAGGAAATAAATACTCTTCTACTTTTTCCATCTTCACCATCCCATTTTTATTAAGTACTAAATTAATTTTTCCCCAATCATCAAAGAAATATTCTTGTAATAATGGGATAATTTTTTTCTCAAATATTTTCATTAACTTTTCTAAGCTGGCATCGTTTTTCAATGAAATAAAATATGCATGCCCAATACAATGATCGCGATCCAGTAGCACCTGAATCCGTTTATTCATAGTCTCCAAAATGGCTTTGACATTTATATCTTTATAATCAGTGATTTGAATATCCTTTAAAACATTAGGCTCGGGCATCATTTCAATAAATTCAAAACGTCGTCTTAAAGCAATATCTACTGAAGTTAATGAACGGTCAGAACTGTTCATCGTACCTATAATATAAAGATTGTTTGGTACACTAAATTGCTCATTTGAATAAGGAAGAGTTACAGACAACTCTTCAAGTTGATCTGCACGTTTGGATTCCTCAATTAAAGTAATAAGTTCACCAAAAATTTTGGAAATATTACCTCGGTTAATTTCATCAATAATCAGCACATAGTTTTCTGTCGGATTATCTTTCGCGGACTTACAAAAACGTTTAAACACTCCTGCTTCTACTGGATATTTTAATTGTCCATTAACTTCTTTAACTTTAATGCCTTCTACAAAATCTTCATAACCATAGCTTTGGTGAAAGGTAACAAAACCAATTTGAGCTATTTGTTTATCAGTACTTTTTAGATATTCATTGAACCTTTGATTCATTTCCTCTCTAATTTTTTCATTTGAAATAGGTATCTTTCTTGATTCCAGTTCTTTCTGAATAATTTCTTTTAAAGTATCTTTTTGAATCTTATAAACAATTGATAACGCTTCATTAATTGTATTATATGTTTTGCCTGTCCCTGCAGGACCATACAAAATTTGATTTCGTGTGAATAATACATCGTTTAACTTATCTTGCTCTACAATCCTTGAATAACTATCTAGTATATTTCTGCTCTCTTGTTTTCGCTTTTTCAGAGCTTTTAAAGTTTCAATATAATCACCCCAAACCTTTTTATTAACTTTTTCAGTATTGCCTGAATTCACATTAAATTTAATCTCATTCTTCGTAAGATGTCTTTGACCAACCGCATTGAGTGGAAAATAGACTTCAGGTTTACAACGATACAGTGCTGTAGATAATTTATTAATGCCAACAGAACTAATCTTCAAAATCTCCTTGACATCATCGAAATTTAAATATTCCTGGTTATCTTTAGCATTGATTTCTTTAAATACCCCCCACAGTTTCGGAATCGTGTCATGATCTCGCTCGACAATGGAGCCATTTTTATTTTTAAAAACTTTATAGGGGTAATACCAAGCCCGTTGTCCATCAGAACTAGGGATATTTTTTATATCTTCCAGCCCAAAGCCTTCCTCTTCGCTGAGTTCTAAAAAAGCATTATGCATCTGCAAACGATTAGCATGAGTCCCTACATTAAGTAGACTAAGAACCGTAAAAGGATCTATTTCCTTATGATGATATTTTTCATCATTAACAATGCTCTTATTTTCATCAAAAATAAGATCAGATTTAAAATCTTGTCCCACACTTTTTTTTATATCCCTAATTCTAATTGCAAGTTCGCTTTGTTTATTTTCATATTCTTTAATTTTAGGGAATAACTTTTCAGTATATAAACGTACCCATTTTGGTTTTGTTAAATTAACTTGATTCATTTATAAATATCCTGATATTAACCTTTACTATTTTGTGCATATGCCATTAACTGACAAAATACATTTACTAACTTCTGCTGTTTAATATTGCTTGTATTACTATTCATTAAGTTTGGATTCCCTACCACGATTGCTAAAGACTGTGCTCTCGAATTCGCTACATTTAAACGGTTTTTATCAAACAAAAAATCCATTCCTCGTGGAGAATCATTCGCATCACTTGCACATAGGCTGAAAAATACAATAGGTGCTTCTTGGCCTTGAAACTTATCTACACTTCCCAGCTTTGCATTTTCACCTAAAGCAGATTTAAGCTTAGTCACTTGAAAATTATATGGTGCTACAAATAAAATATCATCTAAAGTAATAGGCTTTTTATTACCTTCCTTATCGGTATAAATTCGCCCAAGAAGCTCATTCACAGCATGTTGAATCGCTTGAACCTCTTCATCACTCGCTTGAGTATTTCCTTCATGTTCAACGGGGATGAATACAACACCTGCTTCCTTATTTAACACCCCCTTATAAGCATCAGGGACTTGAATAACTTGCAGATCGTTAGATTTGTGTGAATTTAACTTACCCTCATAAATGGCCTGACTGATAAACTCATTTACTTTTGAATGCATTCTGTAGGTAGTGTCGAGAAAGATGCCTCGATTAGGCTCAATTGTCGGATGATCTTTTAGCAAATAATCTAAAATAGACAAACCACTATCGCCAGGGTGCGTACCTTGAGCGGGTTGTCCTAGTTGCATTTGGTCACCCATTAAAACCAAATTATGAGCTGATTGACTCATTGCAATTAAGTTTGCTACCGATACTTGCCCTGCTTCATCAATAAACAAATAATCAAATTGCTTATTTAATTCCTCACGAGAAAACCCCCACGCTGTGGTACCAATGACACATGCTCCATCAAGATATTCAACTATTTTGTCATTCTTAATTTCTGAAATTCCAAAGTTTTCAATTTCAGTATCTGTATTTTTTGTACAATAGAAATGAGCTGGAATATTTTCATTTTGGCAATACTGTGCCACACCAATCAAAAGATTATTAATTGCCTTGTGGGAATTTGAGCTAATGCCTACTTTTTTTCCTTGCTTAAGTAGTTCTGCAATAACATGCTTACCTGTAAAGGTTTTTCCTGCTCCAGGAGGTCCTTGAATCACAATATATGAGTTATCCAAATTACAAATTGCCGATTTTATTTGATCCAACTTTTCTAAGTTTTTATGGCTCGAAACAATTATTTCTCCCTTTTCTATACCCTTAATGCGTGGATAATTCCGTCTTAAAAAATGGAGAATAGCATCATCATTGAGCTGGTTTTCATAATAGCTTCGGACTACTGTTTCTATTGCTTTTGGAATAGGCTTTGGATTCACATAATCATCTGGAATTAAATGCACAACAGAAAGCGGTTCTTTAAGCTGTAAGCAAATTCTGCCTTTTGAAACTGATGAATGCTCTTTTAATAATGTCGCTTTAAGATTGTTTCCCTTTTCATCTTCCTCCCCAAGAATATAAAAGCTAGTGGTATTTGCCATTTTAAATTCTTGATGAGGATCAAATGAATACTCATATGCTAAGCTTCTTGCTTTAGGGGTTGGTTTAAATGGCTCTTTGTCTGTACGAATACAATTTACTAGACAATCAAGGTCACCATAAAGCTCTTCTACTGTTAAGCCCATTCTTTCAAAGAGTCGCCAAAAAACTGGCTTAGCTTCTCTACGATGGAATTCCAGAGCCCAAGCCATGTTTTCACAAATTTGTGACTCAATTATATCTTGAGACTTAAGAGATTCTGCTTTACTCAATAATTGATCTCTTAACTGAGTTAATGCCGTTGTTTCTTCACTTAGCTCTTTTTCTACAATGTCTTTTTTACCTACATACTGGATGCCAAATTCTTGCTGTTTCTGATGCAACCAAGCCACCAACTCTTGCGTACTATTACAATCATCAATATTGTAGTCTCGGATACTTTTCAGGACTTGTGATGTTTGCCAGGTTAAGCCATCTGGATTAACTCGCCAATTTTCATACACGACAACAGAATCGCCGCCGGAACCCACTTCTGTCTCACGTTTACCACGGTATAAGTGTTCTACATTTTTAATAGAATATTTAGGTTCACCAATCAGCAATCCATTTTTAACGATCTTGTACAAATCAACAAAAACTTCATTTCTTAGCAATTGATCTACTTCAAATTCGCAAACACCATAGCGACACATGAGCTTCTTACACGCAGCAATTTCATAGTTTGCATAATGGTAAATATGCATCGTAGGATCTTGTTGCCAACGTGCATAAACCCATTCGATAAATGATTTAAATGCTATTTTTTCTTCAATTTCATTGTGAGCCCAAAAATCTATAAATTTACGCTCACCTTTTTCATCGAAATATGTACATCCCCACAAGTACTCAAGTCCCCCTTCAATTAAAGGAAACCCCTCGATATCAAAGTACACATCATTTTCAGAGTGCTGAGGTAATAGTGCCAATCCTAGTTTTTCATGAGTGTTAATGATTTCAAATAAAGGCGTTGCAAGCCCTTCACTTTTTCGCTGAATTTGGGCCTGTGCTTTTAATCTTTTATATACATCAGTATTCAAGCTCTTAATGCTTGGCTTATCACTATCAATCAAGTCTTGCATCGTTTGAATACAATCAGCATTCAGCTTCTTGATTTGCGAGCGTGTAATTGTGGCGACTTGTGAAAGGTGATCTGCCTCTTTGAGCAATTGCTTTGCATAATTACTCCACCCTCCCCATGACTTAGAATCAGAAGGATTGGGGCAATTTTCCAAATCGAATTTTTCGTGCAATTTCAAAAAGGCATTTTTTACTGATTGATAGTAATAGTAAAATTCTTGTGTTCTCAATCGCTGTTGAGTTTGATCACCTAAAATAATGACAAAATCATCAGAATAACGACCTTGAATAGCTGCAATCATTTCCTGATAGCAACATAATTGGATGGTGTAATATGGTTGTAGTGATTTTGAGAGCTTGGCGTCCCAAATTTCATAATGATAGTCCCCAAGTTGACTAGAACCTGGAACCTTAACTAAAAAATCAGCAAAGCCAGTAAATTTACCTTTACTCAAACAAGCCTGAAGAATGACATCTGCACCTTCTTTCATGGCCTGTATCGTTGCAGCCTTCTTATCTGAACTTAATCCTATATCTGTAATTGTTAAGCCTTGTCGCTTCAATCCTTCCAATACAGATGATTCGTGCTCTGCACCTTTATCCTGAAGCATGAGCATCATTGCATCATCTTGATCTTTTAAATCTAAAGCTTCAGGAGCAATAAGACTGAAATGTTCCATCCAAGAAGCAAAAGGACTTTCTAAAAACAGGATTAAGTCTGAGGGAGAAAAAATTAAATTATCATTGTGTAGTTTCATATTTACCCCAAATATTTTTATAAAGTACTAAAAAAACAAATACTACTATAAACATATGATAATTATTACTATTATTTAGTCTTATGAATTAGCCCCAGTACTTTTGTATTTTCCAGCTCTGTACACGACAAATTTCACAGAACCCTTATCCTATCAGGATTCTGCTTTCTTAAAATTGCCAAAATTTCCTTAA
>NZ_JAAZQX010000054.1 GCF_012371325.1 Acinetobacter sp. A2
AAGTCGGAACTGACCGACTCAGGCTCTAGTTACACGCTTGGCAACAAGACATTAACAGAGTGCGAATTAGTCCTTGAGTATGTTTGATTACATTTTAAGGAACAGCCAACACACCTTTATAATGCATCGGCCTAAGCAAAAATTTAAGCTCAAACTTGCTCGCAATCAAAAATGGCTCAATCTAAAAATTCTGTCATGTATTCTAATACTTGAGCTGTTTTTTCAGCATGCAACCAATGTCCCGCATGAGCCACTTGTTCAATTTTTGCATGTGGGAATTGTGCTTCAATTGCGGCAAAATGCTCAGGCAATTGAATATAAGGTGAATTTCCACCACGAATAAACAATGTATCTACAAGACTATGCACCGTATGCCATGACAAAATTTCTGCATAATGAGTGCGCAAAGCATTCAAATTAAACAGCCACTGTCCTTTACTAAAAGATTTCATTAGAAACTGCACCACCATTTCTTCATTAAGATGCTGGCGCATAATTTCCATGGCTGCCTGACGACTTTCTACCTGCGCATCTTGCACAGCAAAGAGTGCTTTAAAAATTTGATCATGGCGGTTTTCGGGGTACGCGAAAGGACAAATATCCAGTAAAACTAACTGCTGTAAACGCTCAGCGGCAAGTGGTGCTAAAGTCATCGCCACCTTACCTCCCATTGAATGCCCCACTACAGAAAACTGCTGAATATCTAGTGCATCCAAAGTTTCCAACACATCCTGCGCCATGGCAGCATAATTCATCTCATCACAATGTGCTGATTTACCATGATTACGCACATCTAATTGAATGACTGTACGTTGTTCCTGAAATGCACGCGCTAACATGCCTAAATTACTCAAACTACCAAATAAACCATGAATAAAAACCAAAGGTACAGCAGTCGATTCAGGTTGATTTTGCGTGATCTGATAATTTAATAACATAAAGCGGATACCGAACTTGAAAACATAGTAGTGATCTATTTAATGGTTTTTTAGGGTAAAAATCAAATTATTCAGGTACTTTTATCTTTATATCTCTTGTAGTATTGCTTAGGCTATTTTGAGTCCTAGGCAATACTCTACATGCACTGCATTTGCATTAAATATTTATTTGAAATAGTTTAAAGGTAATTTCAAATAGCGAATACCATTTGCTTCAGGTTCAGGAAATTTCCCAGCATCCATATTGATTTGTATAGATGGTAGAATCAATTTAGGCATACTTAAAGTTGCATCTCGCTTGGTACGCATCTCTATAAATTCTGCTTTGGTCACACCTGTATGAATATGAATATTCTGCATTTTCTGTGTTTTTATCAGTGTAGTATGCTCATATTTTTCACGTGACTCTGGTAGATAATCATGGCATAAGAACACCCGAGTTTCTTCAGGCAGCGCGTAGAGTGTTTGTACAGAATCATACAATTGCCCTGCACTTCCTTTTGGGAAATCACAGCGCGCCGTACCGTAATCTGGCATGAATAAGGTATCGCCCACAAAAACTGCATCACCAATCACATAGCTTAAACATGCAGGTGTATGCCCTGGTGTTGGGATGTTATAGGCTTTTAACTCGCCGATAGTAAATGCTTCATGGTCATCAAATAAATAATCAAACGATTGATGCGAATTAAAATATTTAATATCTAAGTTATAAATGGCGCTAAATGTTTCCTGCACGATCGAAATTTTATGACTCATGGCAATTTTGCCACCTAACTCAGCCTTTAAATATTGTGAAGCGGTCAGATGATCTGCATGCACATGCGTCTCTAAAATCCATTCAACCGTTAATTGGTTTTTACGAATATAAGCAATAATTTCATCAGCAAGCGTTGTTGAAGTAGTTGCTGATGCAGCGTCATAATCCAAAACACTATCAATAATTGCGCATTGATGCGTTGCAGGATCACTTACAACATAACTGAATGTATTGGTATTTTCATCAAAAAAATGCTGAATGTCTGCTCGCATCTTATACTCCTGCAACCTTACGATGAATTAGAATACCCACCAACATGGCAATAATAAAATAGATCGCTTGATAATAGCCTAATCCAATTAAAGTTAAGCTTGGCGCAGGACAAATACCTGCAATTCCCCAACCCACACCAAAAATAAAACTACCAGTGATCAATTTAGAATCGATCTGCGTTTGTTTTGGTAGCTCAATCGGTTCATTCAGCAATGTTTTCGGTTCAGGCTGACGCACCAATTTTTGGAATGGAACAAATGCAACAGCAATCGCACCCATCATTACAAAGGCCAGACTCGCATCCCATTGCCCAAAAAGATCAAGGAAGTTTAAAACTTTTTCAGGATTCGACATTCCAGAAAGCATAAGTCCAATTGAAAAAATACCACCAAAAATGAAGGCCAAGAAGTTTTTCATTTAGAATGCTCCTGTGATATGGCGAATAACGTACACGGTAATAAAACCTGCCAACATAAACGTACCTGTAGCAGCCATAGAGCGTTTAGACAAACGGCTCATGCCACAAATACCGTGACCACTGGTACAGCCCGAACCTAAACGCGTACCGAAGCCTACCAATAAACCCGCAACGATCATCATTAAAGGGCTTGCATTCAGCTCAATTTCTGGAGTTGCCCAAATTCCATAAAAAAACGGCACAACAAAAATACCTAACACAAACCACAGTGCAGGCGTTTTGAACAAAGTCTGTGGATTCAACACCTGAGCGAGCAAGCCACTAATACCTGCAATACGGCCATGGACATATAAATAACCCACGACTGCAAGTCCCAGCAGCCCACCACCAATTAATGCCAGCAGATAATCATGCATTCTTTTAACTCAAAACAATATATGTTTTTATAATATATTATTAATATTTTTATTCAACCTTTCTCTTGTAAATTTTGTAAAGGCATTACCTCACAATAAGCACTTCATTTGGAATCATTATCTTATTTGCTCACAAGGACTATATTTTATTGTAAAAAATACTCAGAATACTCAATTCAAGCATCTACAATTTCAGCGAAACTAGCATTTAGTACTTGTGCCAAATCTGCTGGAGACAAACCAATATCTAAACCTCGTTTACCGCCACTTACATACATGTAGTCTAGCTTTTGAGCTGATTGATCAATCACTGTTTTAAGTTTTTTCTTCTGCCCAATCGGACTGATTCCACCAACCAAATAACCTGTTAAGCGTTCTGCATCCTTCGGGTCTGCCATCTGCAATTTTTTACATGAAAATGCTGCGGCCACTTTTTTAAGATTTAATTGATGATGTACGGGAAGAATTGCAACAAAGAAGTTTTTATCATCACTGACTAACAAGGTCTTAAAGACTTCAGTCACGTCCAAACCTAATTTTTCCGCAGCTTCCAATCCAAAGCTTTTGGCATTTGCATCATGTTCATATTCATGAATAGAAAACTGGATTTTCTTAGCTTTTAAAAGTTTGGTCGCTGGTGTCATTTGAGAATTCTTTAAGAAATAGTTAGAAAATTATACGCTGACTTAAGTTTAAATCCATATTTGCTTAGGCTATTTATTAGCAATATAACAAACAAATAGCCCTCTTTTTTATTCAGGTTTACGTGAATTTTCTACCAGAACATTCGCCAACCGCTGTGCGTGCGCAACCACACGGTCAAGCCAACGTTGTGCTGCTAATAATTCTAATCCAGTAGCTGCATTTAATTGATTGACCGCAGTGTATTGCAATACCTTTTCTCGATTATCGGCACGTTGCTCTTCAGTCCAATTTTTCAGGTTGGTTAATTCTGTATTCAAACTGACAACGTGATTGTGTACATCAAAATCATCAATTTCTTTTAAATGCTCATCCATAATATGCACAAAATCCAAACCGACTTGATAAATTGCTGGTTGGGTCCGAATCTCTTTTGCTAAACTGATATTTTCCAAATCACTACGCAAAACTCGTAAATACACCATCAATCTGAGCATTGCCATTAAGCGTTGTTGATCTACTTCATTTTCAGAAATCGACATATCTTCCAAATAACGTTGTACTTGAATCAGCACTTCATCTAATTGCTGTAAGCGTACTTTAGATGGCAGTCTACCTTCTTGAATAGCCAATTTAATCATCAGCAATACATCATATAAGCTGTGATAAATTACTTTAGATGCAGCATGGATGGCCAAAGCAGGCACAGACAAACTCGCTTGATCGAGATAGCACAACACCGATTGCGTCTGATCAGGAATGAGTTTCATAATGAGTTGTTCAAATTGACGAATCATCGGCAACAAAATAATAGTGCCACAAAAACTAAAAGCCGTGTGAAAGGCTGCAACAATGACTACGTTATCCCAGTCTGCCATCAGACGCTGATTTTCAGTCAATTCTAGGAATAACGGCTTTAAAATAATAAATGCAAAAACAGCTGAAACTACGTTAAATATCACATGAACCGCAGCTGTACGCTTCGCATTCGCAGTCGACCCTACAGCAGCAATGATTGCTGTGGCAACAGTTCCAATATTTTGACCAATCACCAAACCAAGCGCTTGTTGTAAATCAATCGCTCCACTTGCCAATGCAGCTAAAGTTGCAGTAATCGCAGCACTCGACGATTGCAATAGAATCGTCATGATAATGCCAACCAAAACCAAACTTAATTGGGCGATTAACGACCGACTTGAAAATACTGATAAATCTACACGTTCGGCAAATCCTGACATTGCAACTTGCAACATATCAATGCCAAGAAAGATTAAGCTAAAGCCCGCTATGGTCAAGCCAAATAAGGCAACACGTCCCTGACTAAAAAGTTTGAGGATTGCGCCAATACCAATCAACGGTAAGGCAAAACTGGTGATAGAAAATTTAACACCTAAAAATGCAACCATCCAACCTGTACTGGTTGTACCAATATTTGCACCAATGATCACCCCAATTGCTTGGGCAAAAGTGAGAATACCTGCACTGACAAAACCAATCGTTGCTAAGGTGGTTGCTGTAGAAGACTGTACAATCAGCGTCAAGCCAATACCTGAAAGCACGGCTTTAATGGGTGAACCTGTAAATTTAGACAACCAGACACGCAGCGTTTCGCCTGCCATTTCTTTCAGACTGTCTGTCATCATGGTCATTCCTATCAAGAAAAGACCAATACCACCGCATAATTGTACAATGACTTCTAACACACTTACTCCCTGTGTAAGACGCAATTTTGAAAGTGTTAAAAAGCCGATATTGTACGCACTTTCCGCTTAAAATTGCAGTTTATTTCTTCTTTTCCAATAGTTTATATAAAATAAAAAAACTGTCATACAACTGTCATATAATAAAAATTAAATCACAAATCAATCGCTATAGATTAATTCAATCAAATGCAGAAAATATATTCATGAAAATGAATAAAATTCTTAAAAGGCTATTTGGATTGATAATACAATTCTGTACTTTCAGCTGCTTGACTCAAATATGTGTGCTGACTACCATCAAAGTATACACTTAAAGCCAAATATTTTTAGACAGCATCTATAGAAACCATTTTTATGATACTAACTTTTTTAAAAAACTACTCATCGATTAAAGTATTGGGTATCAGTTTCCTTACTCTCACCATTACGGCTTGTTCACCTTTAGGTGGTGGTTCAATTGCAAAACGATCAGCTAAATTATCTACTGGTATCCAAAAAGCCTATGCAGTGCATCCAGATACAGCAAATCGAGTTGCACCAATCATCGTGCAAAGCTCCGAAAAACACGATGTAGACCCTTTACTTGTTGCGGCCTTAATCAGACAAGAGTCTAATTATCGTGCGTATGCGACTTCACCTGCTGGTGCGGTAGGATTTACCCAAATCATTCCACGCTATTGGCAACAAACTTGCCCTGGTGATTTATATCATGAACACACCAACATCAATTGCGGCACTTATATTTTAAATCATTATAAAAATCAGTCAGGCAAATGGCTAAAAGCACTTGCCTATTATAATGTTGGACCAACGGGTTATCACAGTAATCGGAAAATGAAAAAACAGGGAAAACGTTATGCAAAACAAGTTAAGCAGCATCAAAAAAACTTAAAAGATGCACTTTAATTCTCTTGTGTAATGAGGTGTAGCTAAAACCATCCATTGATGGTTTTATTTTTTGGTGTTCATTATTTTTAGTAGTCTTTCTTCTTAACATTTTATTTTATCCATAAAAAAACACCCTCAACGATTGTTGAGGGTGTTTAGAATAATGAGCTGGCGATGACTTACTCTCACATGGGTAA
>NZ_JAAZQX010000055.1 GCF_012371325.1 Acinetobacter sp. A2
GTTTTACTTATTCAATAACTCATTAATTTAAATGGTTTCTAACATCCAAATTTCGTATAACCACCATTATGTTAAATAATAGGGGCTTCTAAGTACGCGATTAGAAAATTTAGTCTTTAAGAGGAGAAATTTGTTCTAGCTTATCTTCAGGATTATTTTCTCTAATATGTATAATTCGATCATAATTTTCTACTCCTCGTAAGTGAGGTGGTGCAAATGCTGGATACTTGTTGAAAAAGTGCATTTTAATATTTAGTGCATGGTCTAAAATAAAAGCACATTCAATTCCATAGTACTTATCATTAATAAAAAAATTGTCTGTAGTTTCTATTAGTTCTTGGATAGCTAAATCCAATTTTTGAATTTTTTCATTAATATCTTTAGTTTTCTCTTCTATCTTTTTGTCCATTGGTATCACCTATAGAATTAAGTTTCCCTAAAATTAACATAATACACCTTATACGAAAGGTGTTATAATTTTCCTTAGAAATCAATGCTGTAGTTTCTAGTTTATAGCCCAATCACACCCAATTGGGCTTTTTTTATGATTTTTCACGTTCCACGCCTATTATTTAAGCAATGTTTCACAACTTTGATTAGCTCCAGTAAATAATTAAAACCTAGATAATAAGAACAGAGCGAGTGTCTACGAGCGATTGAGCATCATCAAAATTTCGCCCTCGCCTTTTCTCTGATTACAAGCTCCCTTTCGATTTTAAACGGTAGGTACAGAGCATCCCGAATGGGTGCGAACTTTGGAGCTTTTGCTTTTCAAAAAGTATGAGCGAAGCGAATACATTATCAATGCTTTTTCTTTTAGATTTCACAAATAGGATTAACCAAAAACTGCCCCACGAAGCGAGGAACGAGCTTCAATAGAGTACGAGCTTTAGCGAGTACCTAGGGCAGTTTGCACTCCCCTCTCGAAAGGCTTTTAATTATTTTTAAAGCTTTTAAATGCTTTTAGATAAGCTGAAAACATTGATATGAGAGGACTACAGCTTATATAAGCACACAAATTCTCTTGTATAAGCACACAAATTCTCTTGTATAAGCACACAAATTCTCTTGTATAAGCACACAAATTCTCTTGATTTACACACATAAAATATATAGTGTGTAAATACACATTAATAATAACGTGTATTTAATATGAAGAATGGTTTAGTTGTGAAAGATAATGCATTAATAAACGCCAGTTATAATTTAGAACTAACGGAACAGCGTTTAGTCATGCTTGCAATCATTAATGCAAGGGAGTTAGGGCGGGGTATTACGGCAGATAGCAAACTAGAAATACATGCTAGTGACTATGCAAAACTATTTAATGTATCACCTGATGCATCCTACAAAGCCCTGAAAGATGCCGTAAATAATCTATTTAACAGGCAGTTTAGCTATACAGCCGAATATAAAAAAACAGGGAAGGTAGGTATCGTTCGCTCTCGCTGGGTAAGCCGTATTTTTTATGTAGATGATTTGGCATTACTAGAAATTACTTTCGCACCTGATGTAGTTCCTTTAATCACTAGATTAGAAGAACACTTTACAAAATATGAAGCCAAACAAGTTGCACACCTAACCAGTAAGTATGCCACTAGACTTTATGAGTTATTAATCGCTTGGCGTGAAGTTGGTAAAACACCTGTTTTTGAACTACAACAATTACGTAAAAATTTAGGTGTTGAAGATGATGAATATCAACGTATGCACCATTTTAAAAGCCGTGTATTAGAAACTGCCATTACTCAAATCAATGAACATACAGACATAAAAGCCACTTATGAGCAACACAAGAAAGGGCGTACAATTACTGGGTTTTCATTCAAGTTTAAGCAGAAACAACAACCGAAAAAATTAGATTCTAAGCGTGACCCAAACACACCTGACTTTTTTATCAAAATGACCGATGCACAACGCCATTTATTTGCAAAAAAAATGTCAGAAATGCCTGAAATGGGGAAATATTCACAAGGTACAGAAAGCTACCAACAATTTGCTATCCGTATAGCAGATATGCTGTTAGAGCCTGAAAAATTCAGAGAGCTTTATCCAATTTTAGAAAAATCAGGATTTCAGCCATGATTAAATTAAATAACCTATCAACCGATCTAAAGCATGTGACCGTTGAATACCTCGACATCGTAAATTATGAAATTGCGAGGGAAAATATATGCGGTTATATCTTCCTATTATCCCGACTATCCAAAGATGCCGAACCCACCGAAAAAATGCAGATGGAAAGCAAAATACAGAACTTAATTTACTATCGGGATAATTTACAAATCGAGGACAAGGACAATATTCAAAAGGTTTTAAATACGCTCATTCCAGAGTATCAAGCCGAACAAAACAACCAAACAGCTAAGAAAAATTAGGCTTCAATGTCGGGCAACTCAAAAAGCTGTCGATCTCTATTTTCTGTTAAATATTCGTTGAGTTCAGCGAGTATTTTTTCTTTATTGGCTTCATTTGCCTGCATTTTCTTAATCAAGTAAGAACCGAGCAAAATTTTACGTCTAGTATCGTCTTTTCTTTGCTGTTCTTTTTGCTTGGTACGTTCTCTTGCTTCAATAGCCTGTTTCTGTGCTTTTAACTGTTTCAGCTTCTCTAACTGGGCTTCAATTTTCTTTTCGATATTTTCAGCAGATTTAGTCATAACGGTTAATTTCGGAATATAGAAAACCACTCAAGCATAAGACCCTATGAATTGAAATTCAAGCGGGTAATATGCTATCGTGTTTTTCATGAAATGCGCACTTACGACTTGAATTTCATTCAAGTCAAAAGATGCGTAAGGGGGACACCCCTTAACCCCAAAAGCAAAAGCAAGAGCGGTAAAGCAAATGAAGAAATACAATATTGATGAACAGCATATTTTTATATGCTCAAACTGTGGGAATGAATTTTTATACAAATTACCTAAAATTCTTATAGAGCAAATGAATGGAGTATCCATTCAAACTATTAGAAAAGAATGCCCGAAATGTAATCAATACGTGGATGCCACAAGGAAAATTTAATGGCGATTTACCACTGTACAACCAAAACCGTTAACCGCAGTTCGGGAAGAACTGCCGTTGCATCTATGGCTTATCGTGCAGGGGAAAAACTAGAAGATAAACGTACAGGGCTGACGCATGACTTTACGAGAAAGGATGGAGTCGCCCATACCGAAATTGTGTCTAATCTCAATATTGAAATTGACCGCAGCCAACTTTGGAACTTGGCGGAACAGTCCGAAAACCGCAAAGATGCCCGAACCGCCAGAGAGTGGGTAATCGCCCTACCCGATGAATTAGACGCAGATCAACGTAAGGACTTGGCAAAAGCCTTTGCCACGGCCTTAGTTGATCGCTATGGCGTGATTGCAGACTTAGCCATCCACGAACCCAGCAAAGGCGGAAATGATAAGAACCATCACGCCCATATCATGCTCACAACCCGAAAAGCCGAATTGGATGCAGACAATAAACTCACTCTGACCACCAAAACCGATATTGAACTCAGCAACGCCAAACGAAAAAGCCTTGGTATGGGGACAACCCAAGACGAAATTAAACAGATTCGGGAAACGTGGGCAAATTTAGCCAATCACGCATTAGAACGAGCAGGTTTTCAGGAAAAAATAGACCACCGCAGCTATGCCGATCAGAATAACGGACTACAAGCCACCATCCATGAAGGCACTAAAGTCACCCAATTACGCAGACAAGGCATAGACACTGAAATCAGCCGTTTTAATGACAATGTGAAACAGCAGAACGCCCAACAGCTTGACCAACAGAAACAGCAGAAAGAGAGCGTTTTACAGCGTGGTTTAAACCGTGTCGATCAAGGTTTTGAGCAATGGCAGAAGAACCAAGAAAGCAAACGCCTAGAACTGGAACGCCAAGCGGAAATGAAGCGACAGCAAGAATTAGATAAACAACGAGCCGAACAAGCAAATCGTAAGGCATCACGAAATTTAGATAATGATGGATGGTCACGATGAGTAACCAAAATGATGATTTAGACCTAGATGATCAGTTATATATTCTATTGGCATCTATGAAGGAATACAGAGAAGCCATAGCAGACGATAATAAGCGATTAGAGACGTTTTACAGCAAAGTGGCTAGTGGGGTGCTGGAACAGAGTAAAAAGACCCTAAATAATGCAAACCAAGAGGCTACACGCGCCCTCCAAGGTCGTATTCAGGAGTTAGATAAAGCCACCGATAAATTGAACTACAGATTTATTGCCTTGTTGTGTGCAATTTTCCTCAGTCTGGTTCTGGTTTTTCTGTCTTTTATATTTTTATTCATTCCAAGTTTTGACGAGATCAAAGAACGTCGTGCAGAAGCAGCTTGGCTAGAACAAAGATATAACCTGGATATTAAAAACTGTAATGGTAAATCCTGTGTCCGGATTATGAAAAATGACTGTCACGGGCCACACAAAGATTATTGTGTGATTGACCCTAAATAGTACTTGTTAAAGCGGAGCTGCGAGCCAATAACCGTGCTGTGTACAAACATCTGGGGTAGATTGGAGTTTTGTTGAGTACATACCTCCACCAAGTCTGATTTCCTCACCTATAAAAACTTTATGGTTATTAAATTTATTGGTAATGCTGATCCTACCATCATTTGTATATTCTAATTCACTGCTGTTAGCCCAGATAATAAAAGGGCCATTATCGCTATTTAAACGAATACAGCCATGAGGATCTAAATGTAATTTGCCACCTGTCATTGAGAGCATATAAGTCTTTGTTTCAGGACTTTGCTTAATAAAAATTACAGATTTTACAGGTTCTATAGCACTAGAAACTAAGGCGGGCTTTGCCATACAAGCAGTCAGTACAGAAATGATGAAAAAACTTTGAGCTAAATTATATATTTTCATAGTTAACCAAGTTATGAGATGGGACAGTACTTTGCTTGGTTTCTTTCATTTTCCAATTTATACCGGTGTACGCAAAGTGGCTCGACTTTGCAATATGGCTAACGCCATATTGCAAAGCATCGAGCTAAATTTTAATTAAATACGTTTCAACGCCATGATATGGCGCACCATGTCGTTAATATGCTGTTTTGTTTCATTATCTTGAGAACTTAGCCAAGTTACAACATCCGCATCAAAAGCCTTTGCTTGAGCAATCGCATGGCGTTCTTGTAATTTTTTAACAAAATTTGGTTTTACTACTGGCGCATTGGTAGGGTCAAAATTTTTATAACGTTCTAATTCATTTTGCATGGTTATACCTCCGCTTTTGATTGTGCGATGGCTCAAAGGCAGTAATGATTCTTGCAACATCACCACGTTCAACCCAAACCACTGTTAGTAGTCTACCACGATTACTCAGACCGATTGATATTAGCCGTTGCTCATCGTAATGACCAAGATCGTCAAAGGACATCAGCTCTGGATCAAGAAAAACACTACATACCTCTTCAAAAGTAATTTCACGCCCTCGATAGACTAATTCCATTTTTTTATCGTGCCATTCAAATAGCAGACCGTAATACTCAATCAACGGCATCTTTAGCTTTTTCCTAGATTTACAACCTCTAAAAGTCTACTTAGAGGGTTTTACTTATTCAATAACTCATTAATTTAAATGGTTTCTAACATCCAAATTTCGTATAACCACCATTATGTTAAAT
>NZ_JAAZQX010000056.1:0-3389 GCF_012371325.1 Acinetobacter sp. A2
GTTCCAAATGAGTTATTAACAGGTTGGCTATTGTATCTGAAATTTCATGTTCAGCAAGGGCTGAATCAAGATATTTGATCTGATCAGGTTTAAGTGATCTTTTATGAATCGATTGATGCTTGTGATACAACAACTGTTTGGGTGTTGTATAGTCAAGCCTCACGAGCAATTAGTATTGGTCAGCTTCACATATCGCTATGCTTCCACATCCAACCTATCAACGTCGTAGTCTTCAACGGCTCTTTAGGAGGCATAAAGCCTCGGGGAAATCTTATCTTGAGGTAGGCTTCCCGCTTAGATGCTTTCAGCGGTTATCCCTTCCGAACATAGCTACCCGGCGATGCGACTGGCGTCACAACCGGTACACCAGAGGTTCGTCCACTCTGGTCCTCTCGTACTAGGAGCAGATCCTCTCAAATTTCCAGCGCCCACGGTAGATAGGGACCGAACTGTCTCACGACGTTCTAAACCCAGCTCGCGTACCTCTTTAAATGGCGAACAGCCATACCCTTGGGACCTGCTTCAGCCCCAGGATGAGATGAGCCGACATCGAGGTGCCAAACACCGCCGTCGATATGAACTCTTGGGCGGTATCAGCCTGTTATCCCCAGAGTACCTTTTATCCGTTGAGCGATGGCCCTTCCATACAGAACCACCGGATCACTAAGACCTACTTTCGTACCTGCTCGACTTGTGGGTCTCGCAGTTAAGCGCGCTTTTGCCTTTATACTCTACGCGTGATTTCCGACCACGCTGAGCGCACCTTCGTACTCCTCCGTTACTCTTTAGGAGGAGACCGCCCCAGTCAAACTACCCACCAGACATGGTCCTCGTCCCGGATAACGGGACAGAGTTAGAACCTCAACATTACCAGGGTGGTATTTCAAGGACGGCTCCACTCGAACTAGCGTCCGAGTTTCAAAGCCTCCCACCTATCCTACACAAGTAAGGTCAAAGTTCAATGTCAAGCTGCAGTAAAGGTTCACGGGGTCTTTCCGTCTAGCCGCGGGTACACCGCATCTTCACGGCGAATTCGATTTCACTGAGCCTCTGCTGGAGACAGCGCCGCCATCATTATGCCATTCGTGCAGGTCGGAACTTACCCGACAAGGAATTTCGCTACCTTAGGACCGTTATAGTTACGGCCGCCGTTTACTGGGGCTTCGATCAAGAGCTTCGCTTACGCTAACCCCATCAATTAACCTTCCAGCACCGGGCAGGCATCACACCCTATACGTCCACTTTCGTGTTTGCAGAGTGCTATGTTTTTAATAAACAGTTGCAGCGGCCTGGTTTCTGAGGCTGTCGACAGCTCAAGGAGCAAGTCCTATCACCATCAACAGCGTACCTTCTCCCGAAGTTACGGTACCATTTTGCCTAGTTCCTTCAGCAGAGTTCTCTCAAGCGCTTTGGTCTACTCGACCTGACCACCTGTGTCGGTTTCGGGTACGATTCCAGTGTAACTGAAGCTTAGAGACTTTTCCTGGAAGCAGGGTATCAGCCACTTCACTGTACAAGTACAGCTTGCTATCAGATCTCAGCATAGAGCACCCCGGATTTGCCTAAGATGCATGCCTACTTCCTTTCACCTGGACAACCAACGCCAGGCTGACTTAACCTTCTCCGTCCTCTCATCGCATTACACTGAAGTATTGGAATATTAACCAATTTCCCATCGACTACGCCTCTCGGCCTCGCCTTAGGGGTCGACTCACCCAGCCCCGATTAACGTTGGACTGGAACCCTTGGTCTTTCAGCGAACGGGTTTTTCACCCGTTTTGTCGTTACTCACGTCAGCATTCGCACTTCTGATACCTCCAGCAGACTTCTCAATCCACCTTCGTCGGCTTACAGAACGCTCCCCTACCACGCATAATAAATTATGCATCCGCAGCTTCGGCACATAGTTTTAGCCCCGTTACATCTTCCGCGCAGGCCGACTCGACTAGTGAGCTATTACGCTTTCTTTAAAGGGTGGCTGCTTCTAAGCCAACCTCCTAGCTGTCTATGCCTTCCCACATCGTTTCCCACTTAACTATGATTTTGGGGCCTTAGCTGGCGGTCTGGATTGTTTTCCTCTTGACTACGGACGTTAGCACCCGCAGTCTGTCTCCCGGATAGTACTCATTGGTATTCGGAGTTTGCATCGGTTTGGTAAGTCGGGATGACCCCCTAGCCGAAACAGTGCTCTACCCCCAATGGTATTCGTCCGAGGCGCTACCTAAATAGCTTTCGGGGAGAACCAGCTATCACCGAGTTTGATTAGCCTTTCACCCCTATCCACAAGTCATCCCCTGGCTTTTCAACGACAGTGGGTTCGGTCCTCCAGTTAGTGTTACCCAACCTTCAACCTGCTCATGGATAGATCACCCGGTTTCGGGTCTATACCCAGCAACTAGACGCCCTATTAAGACTCGATTTCTCTACGGCTCCCCTATGCGGTTAACCTCGCTACTGAATATAAGTCGCTGACCCATTATACAAAAGGTACGCAGTCACCGAACAAGTCGGCTCCCACTGCTTGTATGCATGCGGTTTCAGGATCTATTTCACTCCCCTCACAGGGGTTCTTTTCGCCTTTCCCTCACGGTACTGGTTCACTATCGGTCAGTCAGGAGTATTTAGCCTTGGAGGATGGTCCCCCCATATTCAGACAAGGTTTCACGTGCCTCGCCCTACTCGTCATCATTATGTGTGCCCTTTCGTGTACAGGACTATCACCCACTATGGTTGCACTTCCCAGAGCATTCCACTAAAACACACATAACTTAATGGGCTTTTCCCCTTTCGCTCGCCGCTACTGAGGGAATCTCAATTGATTTCTTTTCCTACGGGTACTGAGATGTTTCACTTCCCCGCGTTCGCCTTGCAACACTATGTATTCATGTTGCAATACCTACCTTAAGGTAGGTGGGTTCCCCCATTCAGACATCTCCGGATCAAAGGATATTTGCCGCCTCCCCGGAGCTTTTCGCAGGCTATCACGTCTTTCTTCGCCTCTGACTGCCAAGGCATCCACCACATGCACTTAATTACTTGACTATACAACCCCAAACAGTCGTTAACCCCTACAAGTAGGATTAAGACAATTAAATAAATATAAAATATTTATTTAATTCACAGTTTGATGTCTTGTGCACTTAAGCACTGTACAGCTTCAATTAGATTCATATACCAAAACGCTTGATTCAGTTAATTTGCTAGTTCTCATTTCAATTCGTAATTAAAACGTAACACCGAAGTATTACTGTCAATCTTGAATTAAATGAGTTGAACAATTTATTTCAGACTCAATTTTGCCAATCTGTTAATGATTTCCTACCGCCTCGTCAGCGAGTAGTTCACTGTGATAAATCACAGAATTTAATAAATCATTAAATCTTTACGAT
>NZ_JAAZQX010000056.1:3489-5369 GCF_012371325.1 Acinetobacter sp. A2
TGGTGGAGACTAGGAGAGTCGAACTCCTGACCTCCTGCGTGCAAAGCAGGCGCTCTACCAACTAAGCTAAGTCCCCAGCTTATCAATAAGTCAATGTTTCTGATTTCCGTTTACTCTGCAATCTCTTGCGTCGTCAGTAGTGGTGGGTCTGACAAGACTTGAACTTGTGACCCCACGCTTATCAAGCGTGTGCTCTAACCAACTGAGCTACAGACCCTCAGATACATCGTCATGAAGAACAACTTGTTGTGGATTCTTACCAATCGTCAATCTTTCGTTAAGGAGGTGATCCAGCCGCAGGTTCCCCTACGGCTACCTTGTTACGACTTCACCCCAGTCATCGGCCACACCGTGGTAAGCGTCCTCCTTGCGGTTAGACTACCTACTTCTGGTGCAACAAACTCCCATGGTGTGACGGGCGGTGTGTACAAGGCCCGGGAACGTATTCACCGCGGCATTCTGATCCGCGATTACTAGCGATTCCGACTTCACGCAGTCGAGTTGCAGACTGCGATCCGGACTACGATCGGCTTTTTGAGATTAGCATCACATCGCTGTGTAGCAACCCTTTGTACCGACCATTGTAGCACGTGTGTAGCCCTGGCCGTAAGGGCCATGATGACTTGACGTCGTCCCCGCCTTCCTCCAGTTTGTCACTGGCAGTATCCTTAAAGTTCCCATCCGAAATGCTGGCAAGTAAGGAAAAGGGTTGCGCTCGTTGCGGGACTTAACCCAACATCTCACGACACGAGCTGACGACAGCCATGCAGCACCTGTATGTAGATTCCCGAAGGCACCAATCCATCTCTGGAAAGTTTCTACTATGTCAAGGCCAGGTAAGGTTCTTCGCGTTGCATCGAATTAAACCACATGCTCCACCGCTTGTGCGGGCCCCCGTCAATTCATTTGAGTTTTAGTCTTGCGACCGTACTCCCCAGGCGGTCTACTTATCGCGTTAGCTGCGCCACTAAAGGATCAAATCCCCCAACGGCTAGTAGACATCGTTTACGGCATGGACTACCAGGGTATCTAATCCTGTTTGCTCCCCATGCTTTCGCACCTCAGTGTCAGTATTAGGCCAGATGGCTGCCTTCGCCATCGGTATTCCTCCAGATCTCTACGCATTTCACCGCTACACCTGGAATTCTACCATCCTCTCCCATACTCTAGCCAACCAGTATCGAATGCAATTCCCAAGTTAAGCTCGGGGATTTCACATTTGACTTAATTAGCCACCTACGCGCGCTTTACGCCCAGTAAATCCGATTAACGCTCGCACCCTCTGTATTACCGCGGCTGCTGGCACAGAGTTAGCCGGTGCTTATTCTGCGAGTAACGTCCACTCTTCTCAGGTATTAACCAAGAGAGCCTCCTCCTCGCTTAAAGTGCTTTACAACCAAAAGGCCTTCTTCACACACGCGGCATGGCTGGATCAGGGTTCCCCCCATTGTCCAATATTCCCCACTGCTGCCTCCCGTAGGAGTCTGGGCCGTGTCTCAGTCCCAGTGTGGCGGATCATCCTCTCAGACCCGCTACAGATCGTCGCCTTGGTAGGCCTTTACCCCACCAACTAGCTAATCCGACTTAGGCTCATCTATTAGCGCAAGGTCAAATGATCCCCTGCTTTCTCCCGTAGGACGTATGCGGTATTAGCATTCCTTTCGGAATGTTGTCCCCCACTAATAGGCAGATTCCTAAGCATTACTCACCCGTCCGCCGCTAGGTCAGTTACCGAAGCAACCTTCCCCGCTCGACTTGCATGTGTTAAGCCTGCCGCCAGCGTTCAATCTGAGCCATGATCAAACTCTTCAGTTAAAATCATTTTGAAGTTTTAATCTAAACTTCCAAATCTGGCTCATCAATTTTCTGACTTAAATTTC
>NZ_JAAZQX010000057.1 GCF_012371325.1 Acinetobacter sp. A2
CATCTTGAAGTCACCAATCAGCAATTAGATTCTAAAGTTCAACATCTTTCTATTCTCAATCAAAAATACGAGCATGAACTCGCACTATTTAAACAGCACAAATTCGGCAGTAAAAACGAACATCTCACTGCAAAACAAATCCATCTATGGGACGAAGCGGTCGAAGAAGATATCGCAGCAGTTGATTTGGAACTGGAGCGGCTGAATGCAGATAAAACCGATGCATCGACAGAGAAAGCCACAGTCAACAAACCTAAACGTCGACTGCTGCCCGATCATCTACACACCATCCGTATTGAGCATGAACCTGCATCAACCCAATGCGCTTGTGGCTGCCAACTCCGTCGTATCGGCGAAGATATCAGTGAAAAACTGCATTTCAGACCGGCACAGTTCTACAAGGAACAGCATGTTCGTGGCAAATGGGTCTGTGATCAGTGTGACACCCTGACTCAGCAAGCGATGCCTGCCTATGTGATTGATAAAGGCATTGCTTCACCTGAACTGCTCAGCCATGTGCTGGTATCGAAGTATGCCGATCATTTACCGCTGTACCGTCAACGTCTGATCTATCAGCGGGCGGGCATTGATCTGTCCAGATCTACTTTATCTGACTGGATTGGTCGCTGCGGTGTGGAACTGGAACCTTTGGCCAATGCCTTAAAACAGGTGGTGCTGCAACAGCGGGTGATCCATGCCGATGAAACGCCGGTCACCATCATGCGGATGGGTGAGAATGATAAAAAACCGAAGAAAGGTTATGTCTGGGCCTATGCCACTACACAGTACAATCCAGTTCAAGCGGTGATCTATGACTTTCAGGATAGCCGTTCAGGTCAGCATGCAGAAGAGTTCCTGAATGGCTGGCAGGGCCATCTGGTCTGTGATGATTACAGTGGTTATAAAGCACGCTTTAAATCAGGCGATGTCATTGAGGTGGGCTGCATGGCGCATGCACGTCGTAAATTCCATGAACTGCATGTGACTGGGAAAAGTCAGATCGCTGAACAGGCATTACTGATGATTCAGAAACTGTATGCGATAGAAGCAGAACTCAGGAAAAAGACCGATAGTACAGCAGAACACCGCCGCGAATACCGACAACAGCACAGCCAACCGGTGATGCAACAACTGTATGAATGGCTCAACCAACATTATCTGACGGTGCCATCGAGTTCTCCAACCGCCAAGGCCATCAATTACACTCTGAAGCGTTGGCCAGCTTTAAGCCGCTATCTGGATGATGGCAATCTACCAATTTGCAATAACTGGGTGGAAAACCAGATGCGCCCCTGGGCGTTGGGACGTAAGAACTGGTTATTTGCAGGTTCGCTGCGCAGCGGTCAGCGAGCAGCCAATATTATGACATTAATCCAGTCAGCAAAGCTGAATGGCTTGGATCCGTATGCCTATTTAAGTGATGTGCTGAAAAGGCTGCCGACACATAAAGTGACCCAGATTGAAGAGTTACTGCCACACTGCTGGAAACCTAAATCGAATTAAAAATTGGTATGGGGTTCAGCGGACGCTTACCATAGAACATCCAAAAATAAGCGAAAATAATGAATTTTAAGTTATCCCAAGATTTATCCGCAGATTTTGTGGATAGTTTTCTGACTGTAGCCTGTATGCATACAGCAACGATATGGTTTTCGATGGTTTTTTATACAAAAATACCCACAGAATATGACATGCTGATGTCAGCAACCTAAGATCATGCATCTCTGCCAAAATGCTGAAGATTCATCACGTAATAATGACTTTAATTGCCTGATTTATTCGTCACAACGCACCACTGGATAATGATGCTCAGGATGCATAAATGCTTGATCTTGCCAAATTTCCCACATTGGAATTTTAACATCTAAAGCCAAAGGCAGTTTTTTCGGATTTAATTGCATGTGGGCTAAATCTGCTCCCCACGCAATAATATCAATATCCAGTGGGATATCGTGCGATGGACGCACACGCCCTGCTGCAACTTCCATTTCCTTGAGAATGACATTCAACTGTGCATAGCTCAAACGACTTTTGATTAAGCAAGCAGAATTCCAGTAATCTGCACCGATCCCATCACGGCAAGGAATGAGATAAATTTGCGAAAACTGTGTTTCACCCAAGGCAGCAATTTGCTGATAGGCCTGTTTAAACTGGCGTGAAGCTTCACAGTTACTCGCCAGAGCGAGGGCAAAAATCGTGTCGGTGGCGTTCAAGACGAATTCCTACAGAATGGGCTTCTGGAATAATGGCAGGTTTACGAATCGTGATGGTAATAGATTCAATTGCTGCAAAGGTAGTAAAAAGTGCATCGAGCACCAATTTTGCTGCATGTTCGATTAATTTAGGCGCAGCATTTTGAATGACCTGTGCAGAAATGCTGCAGATTTCAGCATAATTTAGAGTGTCCTGTAACTCATCTGAAGTGGCAGCCTGATCTAAATTGGTTGCAATAATTAAATCCAACATCAAAGGCTGTTGAATCTGACGCTCCCATGCAAAACAGCCGACCACTGTCTCTACCTTTAAGCCTTCAATGATAATTGCGTCCATTTAAAACCTGCAAAATTCGTGTGTCATTGCTATCTCAATGAGCAGCTATTATGAATCGTCACGATCAATATGAGAAAAACCCTCTTGGCGAAGAGGGATTTTAAATCTACTAAATTAAGTACCGTTTGACCCTTAATGTTTCAACAAAAGGTTGGGGTCCATGCTTTGCACCATCTGCAATCGTTGATCTGCATAAATGTCAGTATAAGGTGCCAACACGCGCATGAAACGATCGAAATACAACATTTGCTTGAACAGCAAAGCAAAATCACGTGGGAAGCGAATCCCATGACGCTCACCTACCGCGACCATGTCCATCATAATGTCGTTTAAATCGGCAGGATTAGAAGTTAGTAATTCTTGAGGGTCGGCCAATAATACACCGCTGAATAAACGCTCTAAGTCCGCAGCCAAAACTTGTGTATCAATTTGAGTATCGGTCATGCCCATTTTCAGCATATTCTCTGCCATGAGCGTGTAATTGGTATTTTGCAAGGCATCCATAAAGGCCATACAAGCCGTCCACACTTCAGGGTTAAGCTGCCCAACAATACCAAAATCAATAAAGCCCACCCGACCATCTTCAAGCAACATCAGGTTGCCTGCGTGTAGGTCTGCATGGAAACTGTTACACATCATCAAACTACCAAACCAAGTATTCATGGCTGTAATCAGTACTTGTGATGGATCATTAGATACTTTTTTGACTACTTCAAAATCAGTCAAGGGCACACCATACAAGCGCTGCATGGTTAGTACCCGACGGGTTGAATACTGATGATATACTTTAGGTGCAGTAGCTTTATTGTTTTGAGTCAAATTCAGGTAGTTGATAAAATCATCAAGGTTACGTGCTTCTTCAATAAAGTCTACTTCACGCACCATGCGGGTTTTGATTTCTTCTACAATATCGGCCAAAGATGCAAATTTGACCTTAGGTACTGCTTTTTCAAGTATTTTGGTGGCCCAGTGCAGGACGTTTAAATCGGTATAAAGAATTGTCTCTACACCTGGCTTTTGCACTTTAATCACCACATCTTCGCCACTGACCAATTTAGCCGCATGCACTTGCGCAATAGACGCCGATGCCAATGGTGTTTCATCAATAGAGGCAAAAATTTCATCTAGATTGCGCCCTGCAAATTCAGACGCTAACACTTGCTGCACATAACTAAATGGCAAGCTTGGTGTCTGGTCTAAACAACCTTGAAATTCTTCGACATATTCACGTGGGAACAAAGACGGCGTACTGGCAATAAATTGGCCCAGCTTAATATAGGTTGAACCCAAAGATTCAAATGTTTCGCGCATGAGTTTGGCGTTACTTGGTTTTTCAGTTGCGTATTTAATGCCAGCCTTGGCCGCCACCACTGCAGTTTCACCCATACGGGCAACTGAACGTAAACCATCTAACCAGATATTATTTTTCATCATGTCTGAGTCATATTAAAGTAGTGTGAGTTTAACAAATAATGATAAGAGAGAAAGTCTATCTTGCCTGACAAACTGGGCAGTCTGTATCTTTTTCGAAAGCCAATATGCGTTGTTTCATGCTTAGACCATCCCAAAGCAATAATTTTTGCTTGAGTGCAGTAATGCCTAAACCTAAATACAACAACGCATGGTGTGCTTGTAAGCTCGCCATTACATTTGGGGTACTGGCCAGCACCCCGCTGTCTGCGCAGCGTAAACTCTCGTTAGCATGTTCTTCTTTGGGAAACAGGCACGCATAGCAAGCCGAATCGCCTTCTACCATAAACATTTGCCCTTGAAAGCCAATTGCTGATGCACTGAGCAAAGGCACATTGAATTTTTGACAAATTTGATTGACCAAATAACGGGTGCTGAAATTGTCACAGCCATCTAACACCAAATCTTGTTGAGCAATTAAATCACCTGCATTTTGCTCATCCAGCAAGGTAGTTAAACTAACAATCTCGATAAACGGATTAATTTCTGCAAGACGTTTCGCTAACACTTCGGCCTTATAAAAGCCTAAATCTGCAGGGCTATAAGCAATTTGGCGTTGCAGATTACTGGTTTCAATCACATCGGCATCAATCAGGGTAATTTTACCCACGCCTGCCCGAGCCAGTAATTCTGCACTTAAACAGCCAATCCCACCGCAGCCCACAATCAGTACATTGGCGAGTTTTAATTTTTCTTGTGCTTCAATGTCCCAGCCATCCAATAAAATTTGACGACTATACAAATGCATTTCTGCATCACTCAATTCTAACTGAGCATCGAATATGCTATCCAAGAAAATATCCTATTCTATACGGCCAAAACGCCAAGTATAACGGTTATTTAAAGCAAACCACTACGATCGTACTTTGAATGTTTTGCATTTAAACAATACACCAAGCACATCATTTAAAGCTGCGGCAGCTTAATTAAAAATGCATACGCATACCGACATTGTAAGTCACACCATCGGCATCACCTAAATATTCATTGTATTGACATACTGTTCCTTAAAATGTATTCAAACATACTCAAGGACTAATTCGCACTCTGTTAATGTCTTGTTGCCAAGCGTGTAACTAGAGCCTGAGTCGGTCA
>NZ_JAAZQX010000058.1 GCF_012371325.1 Acinetobacter sp. A2
CGTATAACCACCATTATGTTAAATGGAAGCCAAAGACCTCCAAAAAAATTGATATAGCATTAATATCTATGTAAGCGTCTGCTGAAATCCATCGCTATTTTTTATTTTAGTTGAATTTCGTATACGTCATTTTTAAGTCTATAAAATCTAAATTCTGGATAAATTAAACCTATAACAAATAAAATAGAAAAACTAATCCAAAAGAATAAAGCCATCATTCGTACTTGTTCTTCACTCCAGTTTGCTTCCATATCTAAAAAAAAGATACTTTTCCATCCTTTTATATAATCTGCTCCACCCCATGAAATAATCCACTTACAAACCAAGCTAAGACTTAAATAAATTAATATCCATAGAGGAGTAGACATTCCTTATCTCCTAGTGACTCACATCCATGATTTAGATCATACTTCATTGGTTACCTATTTACGTTTAATTTCTTTTTGATCTGTTATTTATTTAAAAAGAGAAAAAATCGACTCTAATCTATCTTGTAGCTTTCCTAAAATTAACATAATACACGTTATACGAAACGTGTTATAATTTACCTTGAAATTCATATACTTATTTCAAAGTTTATAGCCCATCTTCCCCAAGGTGGGCTTTTTTTATGACTTTTCACGTTCCACGCCTATTATTTAAGCAATGTTCCACGCTTTTGTTTAGCCAAAAACAATAATGACCGCATTTGATTCGGGCCAATTTCAGCCTTCCTGGACTGAAATAATGGCCCAAATAAAATGCGGTCTCAGAGGAAGATAAATATCAAAAAGAAGATCACAGCCAAGCAACCGAATCCGATTGCTAAAGCCCGCCATAAATCCTTCTGTTTTGCGTTATTTCGGCTTTCATGCAGTAAGCGCGATATTTCCCTAAGTTGATGCTCAGAATTGCTTAAATCGCTTTTTAGACGCTTTGAGAGCATCTGTAGTTGGTTTCTTTCTTGGAGAAACTTTTGCCGTTCCTGCGTGAGTTGCTCAATTTTTTCTTGGTCTTGGTGAATGACAGGTGTTTCTTTTTCGGCAAGTTGTTTTTCTAGAGCCTGTTTTTCGTTTTTTAAGGAATTAATCGTCAGTTCAATTTGCTTAATTTTTTGATTGGATAGTCGATGATTTTGCTTCAGTTTTTCATATTCTCCTTTGATCTGAGAGAGTTCAGTCTCAAGCTGTGTAATTTGGTCATGTGCTTGCTCAAGAGGTTCTTCGGCTCTTTCTGCACGTCTTTCAAGCATTAGAACAGTTTGGAATAGTTCGTCATTTTTCTGCTCTAGCTCTGCAATCTTCCACTTTGAATTGTGCAGTCCCTTGTAACGTAAAAGGTCTTCTATGCGTGCATCGCCATCTAAAAACTTGTTTTCTAAAATCCGATTACGTTCTTTTAGGTTTGTATTTGCGATTTCTAGCTTCACTTCACGCTCAGCCATACGATCTAAGCGACGTTTTAGATTTTGTATTTCATTGTTGAGGTGCGTAATACGATCCCTCTGCCGATCAACTTTGTTGACCAGTGAGGTCTTGGTTTTTAAGGTCGATGATTCATTCTCTGCAAATTCTTTCAAATAGTGACTTAAGAGTGATTCATTTAGCTCAAACGGCATTTTTAGCTCTTTTTTGAGTGATTCAATGATGGAGTTATAGGTCAGTCCATCATTTTTCAGGCGTAGGATGTCGTCTAAATGGTTTCTGAGCCATTTTTTTTTATTGAAAGCTGTTTTTTTTTTGATCACTTGAAAACCTTAATTTTGTTGACGCTCTAAAATCGGTTGAAAACCGATTTTTTTAGGACACACCATACGCACCTTGTAGGATGCCAATAAAAATAAATAGAATCACACTAAATATAAATACCTGATAAATATAAAAATAGTAAATATATTTTATGTAAATATCGCAAAAACTCGTAAATTAATTTTAAGTGATTGATTCTTTGTATATGAGATTTTTCAAGGAGTTTATAAGGAATTAATTTTTAGGCAGAAATAAAAAAAGCCACTTGTAAAACAAGTGGCTTTTCCCATATATTCAGCGGTACGCAGTTATTTGATGGTGAGACATCGAATAACGAAGATCATAAGGTTTGGCGACCGTTATGATTTCACACAAGGCTTGTACCTGAGCTCTATTTTCACAATAAAAAGTGTTTAGTTCAAGCCCAAAAATGATAAGTCTTCGTTAATTAAATGTTTTCGCTCAGCAAATAAGCATCTCTAATCGAGTTTTGCCAGCTTCTGCGTGTCCGTTTTATACGGTTGGCATGTGGTGTGGGTGGAAGGATTAAGCGACGCTAGCGCACCACAGCGATTGTTTTAGGGATATAAGAAACTAAAGCAAGAGTTGCTACTAGGGGAAATCGACAAAGCAACAACGTGATGAGTAGTTCAGGGATGCTTTAAATTGTATGTTGGGGAAACCCTCGCAGAGATAAGCAAACTGAATGGTTTGAGAACGTGTCGATGCGGTGTGTGAATCGTAATCTCAGCCTATGTAGGAAAGCACAATTACCTACTGTCGTGGACGACCGATGCGTGGCTCCGTCAGCCCAAATTGGTATTCGGCAATACTTTAAGAGCAAGCAATTTTTTGCAGGCTCTTAGGGTGAGTATTGCCGAAACTCACTCAACGTTCACCATCAGCCCAGAGGGCTTGCCCGAAGGCTATGGGAACTTGAGTGAGTTAAGAGCATTAATGTTTTGAGATTTTCTATGTTTATATTTGAGAGACCTGTTGTTCCATCATCTTTTGCTTTAAGGGGGAAGCAAAATTTTATTTCATTTGATGATTTTATTGGCTTATATCAAAAATTTATTCGGTTTAGTTATCAAGGAAATAAAGGGATTGGTTTTTGTAAAGCAATTACGCTTAGTGATGATCCTGAGTTAGTAATTTACTCAGTTGAGCATGAGAAAAAATTTAGAGCATGGATGTTAAGAGATTTTGATTTTATTGAGTTGATAGAAATTTAGTGAACCAAGATTGCTTTTTAGAGTTACATAAGAATTTCGCATAAGAGATTTTATGTTAAATAAGACTATTAAGATCAGTTATAATTATCCAATAAGTGATTAAAAATAATAAGGTAATTTATGTCTACATGGGTGTGGGTACTTATTTATTTGGCAGTTAGCTTAATGTTCAAATGGATTATTTCATGGGGTGGAGCTGATTATATTAAAGGCTGGAAGAGTATCTTTTTCTTAGATATGGAATCAAGCTCATGGAATGAAGAACAGCTTAGAGCTATGGCTTTGTTTCTATGGATAGCATTTACCATTCTTTTTATTATAGGTTTAATTTACCCCGAATTTAGATTCTATAAGCTTAAAAATAGTTTGTAAAAAACGGAGCTTAAGCTCCGTTTTTATGGGTGATTTTTTAAATCATTCAGCATTGCATCACGTAAAATCTTATTCATACGTGTCTGATAGCCTTTGCCTTGTGCTTTTAGCCATTGCATGACATCTGCATCAATGCGTACTGTAGTCACTTGTTTAGTTGGCTTATAAAACGGATTTTGGACAGCATTTTTCCAAAAGCTTTCATCAAGTTCAGGAATGTCGGAAAAGTCTATTTCACTGTCTGCGCGTTTAGCCAGAGCTTCAAGTCTTGCCTTTTGTTCTTCAGACAAAACAGGAGGTTTATTCAAATCTACTTTGTACGTAACGGTTTTGCTCATACTGTTTCCTCTCTTTTTTCTCTGCCTGTCGTGCCGAAATAATGCGGATATGATCCATCCCATTATGGTCTTGTACTGTGTGGGCCACCAATAAAACAGCTTGCCCATGTACCATACCTATCGCTTGCCAACGATATTCACCATTTTCAAAGCGATCCTGTTTATATAAGGCATGAGCATCGTAAAAAACCAATGTCGCATCTTCAAAAGCTATACCATGCTTTTTAAGGTTTATTTCTGCTTTATGCTCATCCCATGAAAACTCAATTTCCATAGTTGCATCGCTTTTTGTTAATATAAAAATGTTAATACAAAATTGTAAATTTTGCAAAGTTCTTCCATTTTTTATTGGCAAAAGCTTACAGAATCGAACATAAAAAAGCCGACTTGTTTCAAAATCGACTTTTTGCTGATTTCTTAGCCATGACTAAATTTTTAAGTCATTGATATTTATACTAATATACAAGTGTATTGCGTATAACCACCATTATGTTAAATGGAAGCCAAAGACCTCCAAAAAAATTGATATAGCATTAATATCTATGTAAGCG
>NZ_JAAZQX010000059.1 GCF_012371325.1 Acinetobacter sp. A2
ACACAGTGCACTGGGTTATGTATCGCCTTTTGAGTTTGAAGCAATGTACTATGATAAGATTAACCCGTTAGGTCAGGCGGCCTAACTTAAATAAAAAAGTCTCCGACAAACCCGGTACGGTTCAGTGAAAACTGTTTAAATACCAATGATCGGGATTTAAATAGTTCTAAGAACATACTTGCGCTTGGGCTTAAGCGTCTAGCAGTAGGAATCACCTCCGTTTAGGGAGGTGAGGAAGTCAAGGTCTACCAGTCATTCTCATTCCAAGTAGACCATCAAGATATAAAACTACATAGCCAATTTTGCCGATACCAAACGATTCATACTCACACCACGCTCCGCAGCTTCAAGTGCTAGTTTTTGATGAACCATTGATGGAACACGAACAGCAAACCGTCCGCTATACTTTTTTTCTGAAAGCGGTACAGGTAATTTCTCATTATTGCTGATCATATCTGCTACAACTTCAGCAACAAGATCAACAATCCCTGAAAATGCTTTAGATTGTTCTGCATCGAGCCAAGACAGTGACGGAAATTCGGCACATAGACCAACATACTCATTATCTTCTGCTGACCATGTAACACGATAAGTAAATTGTTTGCTATCCATTTGACACCTCACAATGTTTTAAGTTTATCAAGTGCAGCTAATACTTGCCTAACCTGATAAGGTTTAGCCTTTCCGCTATCATCTTGAAGATTAATACGAGGATCGCCTTGCCACGGTGTTTTAAATACCGTGTGACTACCACTTGTTTGTCTTGGTTCACCAAAATATTGCTTACAAACCTTGAGTAAATCGACATAGCGGATATTTTTTGGATTATTCCGCATTTGTTCTATAAGTTGATCAAGATTTGCCATTTAAATGCTCAATAGTGCCAATGATTAATAGTATCAATATTGATACCATTAATCAAGAGTTTGGCATGCCTAGTGGCTTATACGAACAGAAATGAATGGTAGGGTGCAAATAGGAATAGGGGGTAGATTTACATAGGAATATGCAATTTACTATTCACTCAATTTGTATAGCAGATAAGTCGTAGCAGCAATGACATAACATGACATAGAAAATAATCAAAAATACAGAATTCGGATTTATGTCGTCGATAAAAAAACCTACCAAATTTCGTCTAAAGAGTAGATCTGGTATCTTGGAGCTTGCCGTGATTAGCGTCTCTAAACTGCTATAAAAGCAGTTTAGAATTTTAAATAGCTCACATGAACTAGAAACTTTCTTTGTAATTAAATATGTTTTCACTTGGTATCTAAACTTTGATAGAATCAATTAAAACTTTAGAGTTTAAGTGTAAACAATGAGAAAAACTAATATTCGACGTGATAGCTACTTAAAATTTCTGAATACATGGCAAAACCGTGATGTTATTAAAGTGCTTTCAGGTGTACGTCGCTCTGGAAAATCCACCTTGTTGGCGATGTTTCAACAAGACTTAAAAGCACAGGGTGTACAAGCCGAAAACATCATTGCCATCAACTTTGAATTTATGGAATTTGAAGAACTTACCGATTACCGCAAACTACATGATTATGTACTGTCAAAAGTTGATGAAAGCAAGAAAAACTATGTTTTTTTAGATGAAATACAACATGTTACCAATTTTGAAAAAGTAGTCGACTCTTTATATGTTCGGGATTATATCGATTTATATATTACAGGTTCAAATGCATTCTTTCTGAGTGGAGAACTTGCGACGTTACTCACAGGACGCTATATCGAGCAACATGTTTTACCCTTGTCATTCCAAGAGTTTAAACAGTGGCATATTGAAAATAATCCGATCATCCAACAATTATCCAATCGTGATTTGTATGCCATGTACACGCGCAGTAGTTTCCCCTATACGCTTGCCATGACCAGCCAGCAGGAAACCTATGATTACTTGCAAGCGGTCTATGCCAGTGTAATGTTTAAAGATGTTATTCCCCGTTTGAATACGGCCGATATTAACTCTCTCGAGCGTGTCGCAAGATATTTGGCAAGCGTGACAGGCTCACCCATTTCCATCAATAAAATTAAAAATACCTTTGTTTCAAGTGGGGTTAAAATCTCATTTGAAACAGTAAAACGCTATATTCAGGGCTTACAGGACAGTTTGCTATTTTATAGCGCCGCACAATTTAAAGTACGTGGGCGTGAGTTATTACAATCCTCTGAAAAATACTATTTAGTTGATGTCGGATTGCGCCGCATTATGTTGCCTGATGCTAATGCTGATCAAGGTCATATTTTAGAAAATGTGATTTATCTTGAGCTTGTCAGACGAGGCTATACGGTCTATGTAGGGCGGGTTGATGAATATGAAATTGATTTTGTTGCTGTCGATACTTTACAGAATTTAACTTATTATCAGGTGGCATTAGAAACTCTCAATGAGGAGACACTAAGCCGAGAGTTACGTCCATTACAGAAAATTTCTGATTCATATCCCAAGTATTTACTTACCTTAGACACCATAGGGACTGAAGCCAATTATAATGGTATTGTAAAAATGAACGCTCTTGATTGGTTGCTGTCTGAAAATAAATAAAGTGGAGTAATTAACTATAACTAAAAATATAGACAAATATTTGCATAAGTGCTCATTTTGTCTATGTCGATTCAGTAGTG
>NZ_JAAZQX010000005.1 GCF_012371325.1 Acinetobacter sp. A2
ACAAGTCGGAACTGACCGACTCAGGCTCTAGTTACACGCTTGGCAACAAGACATTAACAGAGTGCGAATTAGTCCTTTACTATGTTTGACTACATTTTAAGGAACAGCATCTATAAACAAACACAACATTCAATGCCATGCAGTAATCTGACATCACATGATGACATTTCTTTCTCGTTTATAGCTGCAACTTATTGCGTAAAGTAATGGTCTTGGTGTTTACAGTTACGACAAAATAATGATACGTAATTTTCTGCGTCATAATCGACTGTCAGTTCATCAGAACCACAATGCATGCAGCGTTTGAGTGAATAAAATTTAAGTCGCGCTTCAATTTTTTTCCATGAACGCCAAACGGGTTGGAAGAAAATTCGCTCGTCATATCCTAAAAATCGGAAGAACAAAATTTCGCTCATATAACTGAACGGTAAATTAGGTGGACGTGGCAGTGTCGAGGTTTCCCATTTTTCATTTACTGCACGTTCACGATACTGCTGTAAGGTTTTTTTTAGCAAGTTGGTATTAATAAAGTTTTCGTTGCGCGGTTTAAGTGCTTTTTGTTGGTACAAATATTCCAGTGCAGTTTGGATTAAGTAATAAATTTGTCCAACCGCAAGAACGTCTAGTAAGCGGTAGCAAAAAGTTTGAAAACTATGGTTTCCCGCAATTTGTATGCCCCAAGTCCGACAATAAAACTGCATGAACTGCACAATTTCTTGATACAATAATAAGTACAGCGCATCTTTAACTTCATCTGCCGTTTTAAACGGTGTGCCCATGCTTAGGTTTTCATAAAACCAGTTGCGGAGTTGCTGGGCGATACTGAACAAACTGGGTTCTGAATATCCATCTAATCGGACATTAATGTAATATTGTTGTGCATTTTCGGCAAAATCTTTAGCAATCAGAATTTGTTCTTTCAGCAAGTGTTTGATCATGCCGTGCTGAAAAAAATAGTTAGGTGTAATATTCAAATACTTAATTTTTTCCCAATCTATAAATTCTTCATGCGGTATATGTTCTTGTGCATGCTGATCTAAAATACTGAGTAAAAATAATTTATCAATAAAACGTAATTGGTTTAATTCACGCTCAGGCACATCCTGCTTTTTAAACTTTTGCTGTTCCTGTAAGCGGGTTTCTGCCATGATTTTTTTGCGCTGTTGGGTACAACTCGGGCAATGGCAGTTTTGCTGGCTATTTTGATAAATGCGGTGTTCACAATGGCTACATTCATGGAAATGTAGTTCCTGATCATACTGTTCTGCTTCAATCCAATACATAGATGCCTGACACAAAGGGCATAGTGTGCTTTCATCTAATTGTTTTTGAAGAATTTGTAGCATTATGATGTGTACACTCATTGTATAGAATATTCTTCATTATACATCGCTTGCTACACGAAAGTTGCTGCTTGTCTTTGCCTTTCTAATGCATAAAAAATACGGCTTTTTAGCCGTATTTTTTATAGAGGAGAAAGGTGAGTAGGTGATTAGGCAAAGCTAAGAAATTTAAACAGGGCAAGGTAGGCTTTCATCTTGCTCGCCTAAGGCTTTGGCTGCAATCAGCGCTTTGACTTTTTTAGATGGAATTTTACGTGTACCCAAAGCATCGTAGGTATTTGTAATGGCTGTGACTTCATGGGCTTGCATGTCAATACCTTCACTGCACATAAAAAGGGCAATAACTTTAGGATCAATATCTGCCTGTGCAAGTGCGTGAATGGTTTTGATGTTTTCTACACGAATCAATTGTTCTTTCAAATACATGATACACCTCTGCATTGCGGTTTGTTTGATTTACAGGTCATGTTGATCTGTGTTCAAACTTGAACTCAAGCATAAAGTAAGAAATAAGTATGCTGCCAAGTTTGATATTTATCAAAGCAAGAACTGTGCACAAAATGTAGTGATATGCAAAAAATGTATGTTTTTTTCTTTCTATAAGCTCTTAAGCCACTGTAAACAAATATGCCGTTTGTATCATTCTGAGCTATTCAGTTTAAGTGACTGCATGATCCCTTATTGATTGCTCAGCATTAATCCATTCAAGATTGAAAAGTTCAGTGTGTATGCCCATATAAGCAGATATGATTTAGAGCGATTATGCACAGACAGATGCTGAAAGTTGTCGTATGATCGAACAAACTTCACAAAAACAAGCGCATTGCGACAAAGAATGAGGACAGAATGAATATTGCAGCAAATCCAGTCGTGGAAGCCAACCAGACCATTTATTTAAAAGATTATCAAAAGCCTTCATTCTTGGTCGATTCAGTTGAATTAGATATTCAGGTCTATGATGCACACACTCAAGTGAGTGCTAAATTAGTGATGCAACGCCAAACAGCGGGTGATTTAGTCTTACTTGGTCGTGATCTTGAATTACAATCAATTCGTATAAATGGAAAGTTACTTACTGATAGTGACTATGAGTTAGATAGTGAGCAATTAACCATTAGTCATGCACCGGATCAGCTCACTTTGGAAACAGTGGTTATTATTCACCCTGAAAGTAATACGCAACTTGAAGGTTTGTATCAGGCGAGCTCAGATTTATTTGTGACCCAAAATGAGCCAGAAGGTTTTCGTAAAATTACCTTTTACCCTGACCGTCCAGATGTGTTGTCGGTATTTACTACACGTGTCGAAGCTGACAAAAAATTTCCTGTATTACTGGCCAATGGTAACTTGCTCGAAACAGGTGAAGCGGGCGAGGGACGCCATTATGCGGTATGGCAAGATCCTACCAAAAAACCGAGTTATTTGTTTGCCTGCGTGATTGGTGACTTAGCTGTATTGAAAGACCATTATGTGACCTCAGAAGGCCGTAATGTTGCATTGGAAATTTATGCAGAAGAAAAAGACATTCCAAAATGCCAGATCGCAATGCAAGCGCTGAAACATTCTATGCGTTGGGATGAAGAGCATTATGGCCTACCGTATGATTTAGACAATTATATGATCGTGGCGACCAGTGCTTTTAATATGGGCGCAATGGAAAATAAAGGTCTGAATATTTTCAATACCTCATGTGTGTTGGCAGATGAAGAATACACCACAGATGCCGCAATTATGCGTGTGCAGTCTGTCATTGCACATGAATATTTTCATAACTGGACAGGGAACCGTATTACTTGTCGTGACTGGTTCCAACTATGTTTGAAAGAAGGTTTAACCGTTTTCCGTGATCAATCTTTCTCTGAAGATTTACAGTCTGCGGCAGTACAGCGTATTGATGATGTAGCAGTACTAAAAGCGCATCAATTCCCTGAAGATTCTGGCCCACTTTCACATCCACCACGTCCAGACCATTTTGTGGAAATTAATAACTTCTATACGGCAACCGTGTATGAAAAAGGCGCGGAAATTAATCGCATGATGTCTACTTTGTTAGGCAAAGAAAAATTCCGTAAAGGTAGTGATGAATATTTCCGTCGTCACGATGGACAGGCGGTCACGGTTGAAGATTGGGTAAATGCTCTAAGTGCAGGTTCAGGTGTGGATTTATCCAATTTCTTGACTTGGTACAATCAGCCGGGCACACCAAAGTTAGAAGTTCAAGGCGAATATGATGCAACCAAACAAGTCTATCGTTTAAACCTGAAACAAAGTCTTAAAAGCAATGCTAAATATCCAAACTTAAAAGCATTGCCTATTCCTGTAGCGTTAGCCTTATTTAATGCTGAAACTGGTGAGCGATATACTTTGCACTCAGATGCTTTGGTTGAAAATGATGTACAAGATGGCGTGTATTTATTTGATCAGATGCAAGCAAATATTGAGTTTAGCGGCGTAACAGCAAAACCGATTGTCTCTTTGCTACGAAACTTCTCAGCACCTGTGAATTTGGAATTTAATTATTCCAATGAAGAATTGGCATTCCTGATGCAATATGAAACCAATGGTTTTAACCAGTGGCAAGCGGCACAGACACTGTTGGAACGTATTTTGTTAAATGGCTATGCGGCAGATACTTATTTGCAAGCTATGAAAAATACGATGCCTGCATTGATTGAAAAAGATCCGTTGTTAGCTTCACGGCTTTTTGATGTACCATCAGAAGGTTACTTAGGCAGCCGTATTGATCAGGACTATCAGCCTGAAAAAATTCAGGAACAACGTAATGCACTGTTAGATACCTTAGCGCGTGAATTGGGAACATTCTGCAAAGAAAGCTATTTGGCGTTAGACCCTGATATGCAGCCAGAGTTCTCTCAGGCGATGGGTGTACGTGCGTTAAAAAATATCATGTTGGCATTAATTGCGCGTCAGGGCGATGCCGAAGCGTTTGAGCTGGCACAGCAGCAATATCAAACAACTCGAAATATGTCTGAGCGTTTAGGGGCATTGCGTGTCTTGGTATGGAATGATGCACCGCAAGCCAAAGCAGCTTTGGAAGATTTTTATACACGTTTTAAAGATGAAGCTTTAGCACTTGATCAATGGTTTATGGTGCAAGCTTCACATCCAAAAGCGACAGCTGAAAGCATTCAAGTTTTAACTGCGCATCCTGATTATGATTTGGGTACACCTAACCGTATTCGTTCAGTCAGTGGTGGTTTAAATAGCAACCCTGTGAATACATGGAGTTTCGGTGTTCAGCATTTTATTGACTTAGCCAAGTATTTAGACGAGAAAAACCCAATTGTCGGTGCACGTTTATTACAAGTGTTGTCGCGTTGGTACACCTTGGCAGAGCCACAGCGTAGTCAAGTACGAGCTGCATTGGTTGGGTTGCAGTCAGTGGTAAAATCCAAGAATGTGGTTGAGACCTTAAATTCGATGTTGGATGTTTAATTGATATTATATTTGAGTAGCTTGGATTGATGTACAAGCATCAGTCTATAAAAGCACAATTCATTTAAGTTGTATAAGAAAAGCCTGCAAGAGCGCAATGCTGTTCACTTAAGAGGGGCAGCATTTCGATCTACTGGATAACGGGTTTTTGACATCTTAACCGTTCGGGGTGTTGTTGGCCTCGAACGCCTTTCCAGAAACAGGCTACCTATCCCTGATCTCAGCTCCGATAGCCGCATAATGGGTTGGCATTCGCCATCACAATCAGCTGAACGGCTATGTACTGGCATACAGGCTTGAAACGGATATCCGAAGGTGAACGTCCAAAGGCCACCGCTGCACATGCCGCTTCTCGCCGGATAATATTGTAGGTCAGCAACAGACCCCACAACTCTTGATAAACCAGCTGTACTGTCTTGCTGCGAAGCGTGATGGCATTATGCTGCATCGAGCTTTTGATATCTCGAAAACCTAATTCGATTTCCCAGCGTTCTTGATAGAGTCTAGCCAAATATTTAGTCTTCTTGCCACTTCATAGACAGGCTCATCACGAAAAATCGCCATTCCGAGAACCAGCCAGAGCACCTGATCTGCGGGCAAGCGTCGCCTGAGGATAGTAGCCGAACTGCTTAATTTAACTGCAGACTCAACCCACTCAAGGGGGATGTTGTGAGTAAATGTATTCAGATCCGAGAAGTTAAACAGACCGTTGAGGTCGAGAAGATCCTGCTGAAACACCATAAAAAATCCGATGCCAAACCTGACATCGGATTCTCTAACAAACTCCGCCACGCTTCAAATGCTTAAGTAAACAGCGTTGCTGCAAGTGCGGGCTTTTCTTATTTTGAATGATCAAACAATGAAAAAGAATCACTGTTTAGTTGCGCACTACGTTTAAGAAATATAAATGTCGTTCATATTGTTCCAGAATATCTTGAAGTAAGTCTTCTTGCGTCCACTCCATCACATTGTAGTTTTTACCACCTTCACGTAAGAACACTTCAGCAATATAGAATTGTTGATTTTCTTCATGTTGATCCTGCAGCATGAAACTTGGTGCACGAGTGGTATTGGCAACCACCTGATAAATAAAATTAATTTCATCGTGATGATTGACCTTGAGTAATAAGCCATGATCGACCTCTACAATAGATACATCTAGCTGACGGCGCTGAAATTCCCGTTGTAAATTTTGAAATGCTTGGCGCACATTGTGTTCAATATATGCTTTAACCTCAGATTCGCTATGCGGATAATGCATAATTAAACTTAAACGCTGTTGCCAGCTTCTTGGATTATGTATGGCGCGAGGCGTAATTCGAGCACTTTGTAATGCTTGAACTTTGGTCACATCTAAACGTAAAGCTTTAATAAGCCCAAAGCATAACAACAGCATAATAAACGTGAATGGTAGGGCACTCATAATCACCGCAGATTGTAATGCTTCCAAACCGCCAGCGATCAATAAAATAATAGAAAGTACAGCAATGGTTGCAGTCCAAAATAGACGTTGCCATGCAGGGGAATGTTCAGTTTTTGCTGTTAAATAATCAGTGATTAAAGACCCAGAATCAGCAGAAGTCACAAAGAATAGAAAAACTAAAATTGTTGCGAGTAAGCTTGAAATACCTGAGAGTGGTAAGTGCTTTAAAAACTCAAATAAAGCCACAGAGGAGTCTTTTTCTACCGCAGCCACCAAACTACCTTGGTTTTCAAATAGAATACTGAATAGCGCAGCATTTCCCATAAAGCCCATCCAAACCAATGTGAACCCAGTTGGAATAAGTAATACCCCAACAATAAATTCACGGATGGTACGTCCACGAGAAACACGGGCAATAAACATTCCTACAAAAGGCGACCAAGAAATCCACCACGCCCAATACATGATAGTCCAACCGCCAATCCAACCTGTTGGTTGATAGGCATAAAGATTAAAGGTCATTGCAAATAAATTAGAAACGTATTGGCCAATATTTTGGATGGTGGTTTGCAAAACATAGATGCTAGAACTAGCGAAAAATACAAATGTAAGTAGGATTACCGCCAAAATAATATTCAGTTCTGATAGTCGTTTAATGCCTTTATCCAGTCCAAGAAAAACTGAAAATGATGCAAGTGCACTGACTAAAACAATTAAAATAATTTGGGTTTGAATGCTATTTTCTAGCCCAAATAAATAGTTGAGTCCTGAGCTAATTTGAGTAACACCAAAGCCTAAAGTGGTTGCAATACCAAAGATTGTTCCTATGGTTGCAAAAGTATCAATCCCATCGCCAATTGGGCCATAAATTCGCTTACCAATAATTGGATATAAACCTGAGCGTACTTTTAAAGGTAAGTGATGTCTAAAAGAAAAATAAGCAAGACTTAAACCAACTAAAGCGTAAATAGCCCATGCATGTAAACCCCAGTGGAAAAAGGTGATGCGCATAGATTGCTGTGCAGATTGAATCGTTTCAGGGGTACCAGTGGGTGGACTAACATAGTGCATGACAGGCTCAGCTACACCAAAAAACATTAATCCAATCCCCATACCTGCGGTAAACAACATAGCAAACCATGAGCTATTTTTGTATTCGGGTTCACTATGGTCTGGGCCTAATTTAATATGGCCCATTTTAGATAGGGCAATACAGGTGAGTGCAATTAGAAAAATGGCAACAGCAAGCACATAGAACCAGCTAAAAGAAGCGGTAATCCACTGGTTTAATTGTTTGGTAAGTAAGTTGAACGCATCTGGAATAAATAAAACTAGAGCTAAAAAAACAGCAATAATAATCACGGTACTAAAAAATACATTTGGATTGACGTTATCAAACCAAGATGTTTTTTTGGAAGGCATAATTCCCCCGTATTTTGTAGTTGTTGAAATAAAAAGAAAAAATGAAACATTTCATGCAGAGTGAAAAAAGGTCGGAAATTCATCCGAAGCTGATTGTTCTTGATGCTGATTTATCGGAAGAACAACTATTTTAGAATTGTATCATTGAATTTACCATTGAGTAAAATCTATGATTCGTGGGTCAAGCTCTGGTCTAATTTGCATGATTCAGTCAAAGAATTGTGAAATTGGTAACATTGTTCAACAGATACTATTTGATGCTTTAAAATAAGTCTTACTCACATCGAATTTGATATTCATTTTTGTATTCGGTGTAAATTTCATTTAATTCTGAGAGTAATTTTTTCTCATTATTTTGTCGATATTCTTGTATCGAGTTTTTAAGCACCATTGGCACATATTAATTTTTATAAAGTAGCGTATATTCCTTATAAATAATCTTTTCATGCTCCTCGGCAGAGTAATTATCCAAATCACGAAATAAGAGGTCATTCATTTTGCTGTTGATGGCATCAAGCTCATCAAACATGCTTAATTCTTGTTGTGTTGGTTGAGATTGGGAGCAACCAGAAATCATAAAAGTACAAATTAAAACAAAAAACAGCGGTTTCACACTTATCCCAATCATACAAAAAGCAAAGCTATATTATAGCCTTAAATGCATGCAATTTAAGTGAATAATCAGTTTTGTAAGAGAAGGAATTTACATGAAAAGCGGAATTATGAGTGTTGTACATTTACTCACCTCATCTGACTTGGGAAATACAAACTTGTATGTTAGTTTGAATGAAAACGACTGTTTTTCTGCGATGAATTAATACAGATCAGTATTCAAATTAATGACACAATATGAGGCATAAAATGGCTAAACATTATGACTATCTGGTAATTGGGGCAGGTAGTGGCGGTATTGCTTCAGTGAATCGTGCGGCACAATATGGAAAAAAATGCGCTTTAATTGAAGCAGCAGACTTAGGTGGCACCTGTGTAAACGTAGGCTGTGTACCTAAAAAAGTCATGTGGTATTCGGCCCAAATTGCCGATGCCATTCAAAAATATGGCCCAGATTACGGCTTTAATGCTGAATTAAAATCCCACAATTGGGATACGCTCATTCAGAATCGACAAGCCTACATTCAGCGAATTCACGCTTCTTATCAATCGGGTTTAGCTAAAAATAATGTCGATGTGATTCAGGGGTTTGCCAAATTTGTTGACGAAAAAACTGTAGAAGTGAATCAACAACACTACACAGCAGATCATATTCTGATTGCGACAGGAACTGAACCCACACGTCCAGAGATTGAAGGTGCAGAATTAGGAATAGATTCTAACGGTTTCTTTGCTTTAGAAAAATTACCTAAACGTACCGCGATTATTGGTTCTGGTTATATTGCCGTAGAGCTGGCAGGTGTTTTAAATGCACTCGGCTCGGAAGTTGGCTTATTCATTCGTAAGCAATTACCACTGCGCAGTTTGGATGCTTTTTTAAGTGAAACATTACTTGAATGTATGCGTAATGAGCATATTCAGGTACATACTCAGGCCATTCCGAAAAAAATCACCCAACAGCCCGATCAGTCCTTATTGCTACATTTGGAAGATGGCTCACAACATGAGGTAGATTGTCTGATTTGGGCGATTGGACGTAAACCGAATACACAGGCAATTAACCTTGAAGCAGCAAATGTAGCAATAGATGAAAAAGGGTATGTTTGCGTAGATCAGTATCAAAATACCAATCAGGTAGGCATTTATGCTGTAGGCGATATTATTGGTAAAATTGAACTAACCCCTGTTGCAGTTGCTGCAGGACGTAAACTGTCAGAACGCTTATTTAATCAAAAACCAAATGAATATTTGGATTATAACAACGTTGCAACGGTGGTATTTAGCCATCCACCTATTGGGACGGTAGGTCTTAGCGAAGCCCAAGCCATTGCAGAATATGGTCAAGATCAGGTTAAAGTTTATCAGTCTTCTTTTACCTCAATGTACACGGCTGTAACTCAGCACCGTCAAGCATCTAAAATGAAATTGGTCTGTGTTGGAGCAGAGCAAAAAGTGGTTGGTGTACATGGTATTGGCTATGGGATGGATGAAATTTTGCAAGGTTTTGCCGTAGCTGTGAAAATGGGTGCAACCAAACAAGACTTTGACAATACCGTTGCTATTCACCCGACTGCTGCAGAAGAATTTGTGACTATGCGCTAATCTGTGAGCGTGTGACAAGTCAAAGAGGGCATTGATTTTAAAATCAGTGCTCTTTTAATTGGAAGTTACATTTGGATTTTATCAAACGCTATAATTTTAGTATGTGTAATGATGTGTGTTTAGGGGTGTAAGTATCTATTATTTATAGTTAATTATAAGAAAACCCACCGAAGTGGGCTTGTGCGATCAAACACCATCCATTGTGTTTGTTATATAGTATCACAACCCTAAAATTTAGGTTTAATTAATAAATGTGGTATTTGTTTAGCTGAACTTTATAGATAATGTGAAAAGTATTTAAATCTATGTTATAATGTAACTATACAATAAAAACATATTTATTCTCTCGTGGGAATCTCTCAATGTTTTGCATTTTATAACCCTAATATGCAAGCGATTAATATGCGTTGAGATTTGTTGTATCTAAAAATTATACTTACATTTTTAATGTGAGCTTTTATCTGTAAATGAATTGGTGTAAATATTGAAAAAAATGGAAAAAGTGCTTGCGAAAGCAGTGAATGGTCGTGAAATTGTGGTGTCTTTGGTCGCTTCTAAAAAAATGCAAAATACCCGTGAAGGCTTTAAATGGGTGGAAGTGGGTAAGCACGTATTATTGGAATGTGGGCAGGAAATTGAACTGAATGTAGATGGACGTAGTTTTTATACTGATATCCACGAAATGTTCCGCTTACCACATCGTGTGAATTAAGATTTAGACTGAATTCAATCTAAAAATCTGCTAAATTTGCCCACGCAAACCCCGTGGTTTAGAAAAGATATTAAAAGTTTGTATCCAGAAAAATCCCGCTCATTGATTGAGCGGGATTTTTTTATTTGATTTTGGCTTTTAGAAATAAAAGCAAGCAATCTATTAAACTTTAACAATTAATACAGGCACTGGCGATTGAGTGAGGACATTCTGTGCAACGCTGCCTAACATCATTTTTTTAACGCCAGTACGGCCATGCGAACCCATAATAATCAGGTCTGCACCAATTTCGTTGGCAATTTGAACAATACCTTCAGAAGCTGCAACACCACGAATAATTTTAGTGTCTACCTGAATACCTTCACGACTAAACGATTGCTCAATTTCAGCAAGACGATTTTGTGCATTCTGTTCTGCCTGAATGAAATAGTCCGTGATAGCAGGAGCTACTTTATAGAAATCAACCCCTACAAATGGATCTACAGCGATTACACTCATAATGGTGACAGGGCAATTTAATTCTTTAGCCAGTGATCTTGCCTGTTCAGCTGCAGCATAAGACATTGGTGATTCATCTACAGGTACAAGTATGTGTTTATAGGTTGTCATGGCAAATCCTTGGTTAAATCTATAATTAAAAATTATGAAAATCTGTAAGTTATCTTTTTCTGATGTGTTTTGATCAGAAATTATAAGGTTTAAGCTTTAATCACAAGCACAGGTAATTCTGTGTGGCGTAATACATCTGTTGCGAAGCTGCCCAATAATAATTTTTGGAAGCCTTTACGACCGTGTGAGCCCATCACAATTAAATCTGCCTGTGCAGCCTGAGCGGTTTTAATCACACCTTCTGCAGAAACCAAACCTTCAACTACACGTGTTTCAGCAGTGACCCCCATTTCTTGTGCAATTGCATCTGCGTCATGTAGTGCTTTTTGTGCATTGGCAGTCGCTTGTACAAAATATTCTTTCATGATTGTAGAGGAATAGTTGTAATAAAAATCTGAATCATTAAATGGGTCTTCGGCAACCAAGCTAATTAGCGTGAGTTTACTGTCAAATGCTTTTGCAATTTCAGCAGCATGTTTTACGGCAGAAAAAGAAATTTGTGAACCATCTACAGGAACTAAAATATTTTGAAAAGACATGCGGGTAACTCCAGAAATTATGATTATTCGCCGTTAACTTATAGATAGCATATAGTCGTTACAGGTTCAATTTAAAATCTGAAAAATTATTGATAATTCATTTAATTACCTTGTAAATAAAAGTTAAATAAATACTGATTTTAGCGAGGAAAAATGGCGCAGATTAATAAAAGGTTTATTAATTTATAGCTTGGATGCATTGCAAATTCTATACTTTTAATTTGAGCTGAATTGGCTTAAATTGCCTGAGTTTACTAAACCTTGTTTTGATAAATACTTGGGGTGTGCTTTGAGATTTTTGTGGGTGTGTTTGTGTGCTTTGCTTTTAACTGCTTGTCAGACGACTCAGCAAAATAGTCGCATTATTGCCAGCGCATTTAATCTTAGCACTGGTTTGCAACAAAAAATTATGGATCGTTATGCGCCCAAAGACATATTGGTTCAGCGTGATTTGGTCTATGCAGCCCAAAGTCATTTAACTTTTGATTTATATCAGTCCAGTCAATTTTCAGATTTAGCCAAGCGTCCAACCATTGTTTGGATACATGGTGGTGGATGGATTGCAGGTTCAAAAGCACATGCACGTGGTTATTTTAAATTATTGGCAGAACAGGGTTTTAATGTCGTTGCCGTGCAATATCAGTTTGCACCTGATGCAACATATCCGACTCAGTTGCAACAAATTGATCAGGCTTTACAGCACTTAACTCAATATGCTCAGCAATACCACATTAACCCTCAGCAACTATATTTAGCGGGTGATTCGGCTGGTGCAAATTTGGCAAGTCATTATGCAGCATTGCTGAGTAATCCACAGTTTGCACAACAGTCAGACTTTAAACCTTCTATTCAACTAAAACAGGTCAAAGGATTAATTTTGCATTGTGGAATTTACGATTTAAACGCTTTTGTCGAAACAGCACCTGATGAAATGAATATTGTGGAGTGGGGTGTATATAATTTGGTGCAAGCCTATACGGGAGAGCGTAAACAGGACAGTGAGTTTTTAGCGCAAATTTCCCCAATACAGCATTTAACTGCAGATTATCCTGCAGTTTTCATTAGTGGCGGTAATAAAGATTTTTTAACGGAAACCCAATCTATGCCAATGCTACGTGCGTTGCAACAGTTCAAGATTCCTGTCACCACAGCGTTTTATCCTGAGAGCAAATCATGGCTTATCCATGAATATCAATTTTTTATGCACCAAAAAGAAAGTCAGCAGACCTTTGCGAAAACGGTGGAATTTATCCTAAGTACTACAGATCAGGATTGATAGGTGTATTTGGTATGAATCAATAATCAAAGCAGTCATTTAGTTTTTGGCATGTTTAAACTTAAAAATGCTTAAAACCACAAAACCAAAAATCAGCCCCCAAAATGCTGAACCAATACCAAAAAATTGAACACCAGAGGCGCTAAATAAAAAGGTCAGTAATGCCGCTTCTCGTTCCGTGGTATTTTGAAAGGCAAGGGCGATGTTGTGTCCAATCGTACCCAACAAGGCAATACCAGCCAAAGCAGTAATAAAAACAGCGGGGAATGACATTAGCAAACTGGTTAATGTGGCAGCAAAAATCCCCATCAGGATATAACACAAGCCACAGCTGATTCCTGCAATATAGCGCTTTCTTGAATCGGGATGTGATTGATCATCCAAACTAATTGCGGCACTAATTGCAGCAATATTGACGCTAAAACAGCCAAAAGGTGCAAACAGCTCTTGTGCCGTACCTGTCCAGCCAATTAAATGACGTACATGCGGGGTATAGCCATAACTTTTAATCATGGCCAGCCCTGGCAAATATTGTGATGCCATGTTTATTACAAATAAGGGCAACGCTAAGCCAAAAATCGCTGACAAGCTGAATTCAGGTTGCATCCAAACAGGTTGGGCAAGTCCCCATTGCACATTAGGGATTTGGAACTGTAAAAAAAAACCAGGCATAAAGCTACCCCAATTAGCACCGTTAAAACAAAGCTATAACGTGGACTAAAGCGTTTGGCCAATACATAGCCTGCCAATAAACACAGAATAAAGGCCCATGCCTCTTGTAAACTGGTGAATAACGCCACACCAAACTTGAGTAATACGCCTGCCAGCATGGCGCTAGTTAAACTTTGTGGAATGGTATTGAGTACTTTTTCAAAAATACCTAAGAAGCCTAAAACTGCAGTCAGTATCCCGCACAGTAAGTTGACAAAAATAACTAAACATGCGAAAAGACATTTTTGGTTAAACGATGTTTGCACATGCCACGGATTGTTACCGTCCCACTCAGCTTAGAACAGCGTGCACAACTAATGCTCCTGACCAAGCATGCAGCACATTGGCGTGAAAGACAACGTGCCCAAACTATTCTCTGGCTTTCCGAAGGTAAAACTGTTGCCGAAGTTGCTGCGTTACAAGAGCGTATCCCAGAAACCATAAGGCTACAACGCCGACCTTGGGAGCTACATCAGTTTGAATCGATTCAAGAAGGTCATCGCTCAGGCCGTCCCAATACACTGACATCAAACTATCAGGCTCAAATCTTAGAGTGGGTCAACACAAGCCCACTCAATGCAGAACAAATCCGAGTCAAACTGCATGAAAAACACGGTGTGTCCGTGTCTGTTGAAACTATTCGCAAGTTTTTGCGAGATTCAGGCATGGTCTTCAAACGCACCCGCCACAGCTTGAAAAAAAAGAGACCCGACCGCATTTGGACAAGCGCAACAGCAAATTGAAGCATTACGTGAGCAAGCGGCACGTGGTGAAATTGTATTGGGCTATGTCGACGAAACAGGATTTTCGGCTACGCCAGATAACCGTTATGCATGGACAAAGATAGGCGATGTTCATGCGGTTGATGCTGTAAGACTAAAGCGAGTTAATGTGATGGGTTGTCTCCTGTCAACGGGTCATCTGATCACCAGTTGCCTACAGGAGTCCGTTAACAGTCGCTGGTTTTATGCCTATTTGATGGGTGTAGCAGCACAGGTGAAACGCAGCTATCAAGTTCCTTTGGTGTTGATTGTTGACAATGCCTCGATTCATCGCAGCAAACAGATGGTAGATTGGCGCAAGCTTCTTGTACAAGAGTATTCAACGACTTTGTATTTTCTACCTGCGTATAGTCCTGAGCTGAATAGAATTGAGATGGTTTGGAAGCAGATGAAGTATAACTGGCGGGATTTTAAGGTAATGAAGGCAGATCAAATAGAGCGTTGGGTTGGGCAGATTTCAAAGGGTTTTGGTAATGAATACATGTTTACTTTTTAGTTGATACTTAAAAATGCACCAATGGCTTCATGTAGACTATATCCGCTGCCTGTGGCAATAATGAGTGCCAATCCCGCAGTAGACCATGATGTCGCGACAGGATATTTAAATTTCCACGATAAAATTAGCCCACTTAAGCCAATACCTAAACCGAGTGCCCAAAACCAAGAACTGATTTGTGCTGAGTTTGCACCTAGAATTTGGGCGGCTTGAATCACCAATACAGCAGATACACTGATTCCTACCAAGAAGGTAATAAAGCCAGCAAATACTGCAGGCACAGAAAAGTCACTTAAAAGTTTTTGCATGAGTTCTTAGAGTTATTTTCAATTACAGCGTGATGATACACATTTGAACAAGTAGTCAAAAGTGTTTTTGAAATTTTATAAGGTCGATGTCGCCAGTCTAAAGCCAAATCCGCAGAACAGTAGCCCAATCACAGCCACGCAAAATGCGGCAATTTTATAGCGTTGATTAAAATAGCTGGCCAATTTTACCCCAGAGAAAATCAGTAGCGATAAATATCCCATACTAATGATTTGCAAGACGATAGCCAAGATAGCAAAACTGAGCATTGGGTGAGCATAATGAGGATGAACAAATTGCACAAAAAACGATAAATAAAACAAAATAGCCTTAGGATTAATCACGCTAATCATCAAGGCTGTACGATAAGGATGTATCTGTGCTGTTTGTTCGGGGCTGATCGTGGTCGTTGTAGGTGGCGCAGCTGCAGATGATGCAAGTTTTATTCGAAAAATTGGAAACCATGTTTTATAGGCTGCCATCAGCAGTTTGATACCTAAATAGCCTAAGTAGAGCGCACCAACAACTTTTAATAAGGTGAATAGCCATGGAAAAGCATGTAATAAAGATGCTGCCCCAAGAATCGTGCATAAAATTAAAATCAGATCGCCAGTGAACACACCTAGTGCAGCGGCATAACCTGTGCGGATGCCAAAACGTGAGGCCACAGACATCACATACAAAGAGTTTGGGCCAGGTAAAAGCACAATTAATGTCGTGCCAATGATGAATGTGCTGAGGTCTGTAATACCAAACACTGCCAACTCATCCCAATAAAAAACCGATGTTGGATTATAGCAACATCGGTTAAGCGGCTTACTAAATATTATGGATGATACGTGGTTTAGCTTAAAGATTAAGCTTTAATGTCTACATCTAAACCAAACGACTGGCGTAATAGGGTGGCAAGTTGCTCACGCGCTTTAATAAAGCCATCAATCCCACCTTGCAATAATTGAAAGGCCATTAAGTCAGCTTCAAGCTGTGCTTTAAATTGCTCTTTTTCAATGGCAGCAAGTGGTTCTGCCTGAACTTGAATGTCATCTGCAGATAATGCAGCGAGTACTTCACGCTCATCAGCTTCAAGTTCTGCCAATAAATTTGGTGCAACAGTGAGTAAGTCACAGCCTGCTAAAGCCAACACTTGATCAACACTACGGAAACTTGCCCCCATAATTTCAGTCTGTACTTGATGCTGTTTGTAGAATTGATAAATTTTCTTCACTGAAAGTACGCCCGGATCTTTTTCAATTGGGTAATACATGACATTTTCAGCTTTTTTATACCAATCTAGAATACGACCTACAAATGGTGAAATCAGGGTGACTTTGGCATCTGCACAGGCATGTGCTTGATGCAAACCAAACAATAAGGTTAGATTGGTATGAATTCCTTCAGCTTCCAATACTTTTGCGGCTTGGATTCCTTCCCACGTTGAAGCAATTTTAATCAGAATACGGTCTGAAGAAATACCATAAGCATCATATAACGCCAATAATGCTTTGGCTTTGGCGATGGTCGCTTCTGTGTCATAAGACAAAGATGCATCTACTTCCGTTGAAACACGCCCCTCAATGAGCTTTAAAATTTCAACACCAAATTTGACCGTTAAAATATCAATGCTGCGTTCAACCAGTGCATCGCCTGTATAGTTTTCTGATTTAGCTTGTTCAAATGCTGCTTCAATTAAGGCTTTATTTTCAGGTTGATTGGCTGCAGCAGTAATTAAAGATGGGTTGGTGGTCGCATCCAAAGGACGAAACTTTTCAATCGCAGCTAAGTCGCTACTGTCTGCAACAATTGTGGTTAAGTTTTTTAATTGGTGTAAGGCTGTCTGGGTCATGCGAGATCTAGTTCTTAGGTTAATGCTTATACATTCAGTTATATCACAAACAGCTTTTAACCCAAGTCAAAAGCGGCCGAGTTTATAGATTATTTGCCAGTTTTTCTCAGATTTCGGACGTGATTAATCAAAAAATGAGCAGCAGCACCCAGTTGGCTTTCCCGACTCCAGACTAAATCGACAAAATATTCAAATTTCGGTGTGAAGTCGAGCAATTGCAAAATCTTCAATTCGGTTTGCAATTCGGGATATTCATTTAGCATTTCTAAGGGCAGGACACCCCAGCCTAAACCCTGTTTAATCATGCTGCAGGCAGAGTGATGATTGTCGGTACGCCAATACTGTTTAGAGAACAATAATTCAGGTTTAATCTGTTGATCACGGCTGGCCACCACAATTTGCCGACTCTGTGCAATTTGCTCAAAACTCACCTGAGATAAAGCAGCCAATGCGGTGTGTTTGGCCGCAACAGGTACTAAAACTTCGCGCTTTAACTCAACAAATTGTTCACTGCTTTGTAATTGTTCACGTTCAAACATAAATGCTAAATCGGCTGCTTGGGTCATGAGCAGCTGTAGTGCATCTTCTTGCGGGGCAGAGAAAATATTGATCTGTAATTCTGGAAATTGCTGTTCTAACAGCACAATATAATCTGTCCAGCGTGTGTGTAGTAATTCAGACACCACCACAATATTTAAATGTGATTCGAGTCCTGAGCTGAGGGCAAAAGCATGCTGCTTCCATTGTTTCATTTCGATAAGCAGTTGTTTGCTTTTTTCATACAAGATCTGGGCTTGTGGAGTGGGAATAGGTTCACGCCCAACTCGCTCAAACAGATTTAAGTCTAAATCAATTTCTAAATTGGCTATCGACATACTGACTGCAGACGGTACTTTATTTAATTTACGTGCAGCTGCGGAAAAAGAACCCATTTCCATGACAGTTATAAAAATAATCAGCTGATCTTGGTTGATATTCATTATTGGTACTTGATTCATCTTTCAATATTATTGATAGATTCTAACTCGAACGTTCAAAACTATGAACATAAAATACTCCTCAGTATTTAACGTCATTGAGTGGGATCATGTTAATTTCCAAAAGAAGATTGCTACATGCGCTGAGCTATGAAGTAGTTTTATTAATTATTATTGCTTTGGCACTTAGTTTTGTATTTGAAATGCCCATGCAAGTTACTGGTGGTTTAGGTATTGCAATGGCAGTGACTTCGGTGCTTTGGAATATGCTGTTTAATCATTATTTTGAAAAGTTTGAAGCCAAACACAAACTCAATAGAACCTTGAAAATACGGGTATTACATGCCGTAGGTTTTGAAGGCGGACTGATGCTCGCGACCATTCCAATGGTGGCCTATGCCTTACAAATGTCGATCGGGCAGGCGATTTTAGTTGATTTGGTGATGACGCTCAGCATTTTGGTCTATACCTTTATTTTCCAATATTGCTATGACCATATTGAGGCTAAATTAGGTTATGCACCTCAATACCGCACATAAACTAGAAGCGACTACTTGTGTCGTTGCAGTAGGTGCCACACAATAGAAAAAGCCACTTGCAAAGTGGCTTTTATTTGAATCTAAATCAGGTTAAGACAGAATTATTTTTCAATAATTGCTGTTACACCTTGACCGCCTGCGGCACAAATTGAAACCAATACACGACCAGAACCTTTTTGATTCAGAAGTTTGGCTGCAGTTGCAATAATACGACCACCTGTTGCTGCAAATGGGTGACCTGCCGCTAAAGATGAACCTTTAACGTTTAGTTTGCTGCGATCAATTGAACCTAAAGGTGCTTCTAAACCTAAACGTTCTTTACAGAAGTTTGGATCTTCCCATGCTTTTAAGGTAGACAATACTTGAGATGCAAACGCTTCGTGAATTTCGTAATAATCGAAGTCTTGTAAAGTTAAGCCCGCACGCTCAAGCATACGTGGTACGGCATAAGCAGGCGCCATCAACAAGCCTTCTTTTTTACCTACAAAATCAACTGCTGCAGTTTCTTGGAAAGTCAAATAAGCTAAGACTTCATGACCGTTGGCTTTTGCCCATTCTTCAGATGCAAGCAATACACATGATGCACCATCGGTAAGTGGGGTAGAGTTACCCGCAGTCATGGTACGCGCATCACCTTTACCAAAAGCAGGTTTTAACTTCGCTAGTTTTTCTACAGTTGAATCTGCACGTAAGTTATTGTCACGCTCTAAACCTAAGAATGGTGTGATGAGATCGTCAAAGAAACCTTCATCATAAGCAGCAGCCATTTTTTGATGTGAAGATGCTGCGAGTTCATCTTGCGCTTCACGAGAAATGCCCCATTCAAGCGTTGTAATTGCTTGGTGGTCGCCCATAGATAAACCAGTACGTGGTTCGCCATTACGTGGCGCATCCATCAGGTCTTTAACGTTGATTTTAGTTAATGCTTTTAAGCGGTCTTTACCTGTTTTTGCAATGTTGAGTTCAAGCAAAGCTTTACGTAAACCATCACCAAAGGCAATTGGTGCGTCAGAAGTAGTATCTACACCACCTGCGATACCTACATCAATTTGACCCAAAGCAATTTTATTGGCGACTAAAAATGCAGCTTGCAAACCAGTACCGCACGCCTGTTGTAAATCGTAAGCAGGTGTTTCAGGTGCAAGGGCAGTATTCAGTACGCACTCACGGGTCATATTGAAGTCACGGCTGTGTTTGAGTACTGCGCCAGCAACCACTTCACCTAAACGCTGACCTTGTAAATTGAAGCGTTCAACCAAGCCATTTAATGCTGCTGTAAACATATCTGTATTAGATGCACTAAAGTAAGCACCATTTGAACGTGCGAAAGGAATACGGTTACCACCGATAATAGCAACGCGGCGAACAGTGTTTTGGCTCATAATTTTATCCTGTTGAACAGAGGTCTTAGTATTAGAAGGTGCTTTTGTTTGCGTTGAAGCAGTTGTTTTAGCACGGCTGGTCGTGCGGGTACGTGTAGTTTTTGTCGTACTCGTGTTGGAACGGCTTGCAGTGTTAGTACTTTTGCTTGTACGTTTAGTACCAGTTGATGTATTTGACACATTTTCCGTTGCAGAATTTTCCACTGCTGGATTTTCTTGAGTTGTCTTGCTCATAAGGCTTTTCCAAGCATGTTAAAGGTCTACTTGATGCGTACATTAGCATAATAGTATGACAGCTGAATTGACTACAATGACATTGCAGAATGCATTCAGGTCAAGACATCTGATTATTAACTCAAGTATGATTTAGCAGAAACGGGTGGCGCTATTGAAATGCGGGCATTTGGCATCATATTGATGTTTAAAGATAACGTGTATTCCATCAAAAAATGAATTTATGAGAGATAATAACCATGACTGATCAATACCAAACATTTGCTAAATCTCCTATTGGTAAATTTGTTATTAAAAATTTGGGTCTTCCATCCCCAACTTTTTTAGAGCGTTTTGAGTCTGCAACACCTGTGGTAAAAGGTGCGGTACTTTTAGGCGCAGCACCTGCAAGCGACTTGTCTGCAGCAATTGCACAAGTATTGGCCAATGTACATGCCAACAGTTACGCGGGCAATAACGCAGAATTGCAACAGGCTGCAGCAAAAGTAGGCTTAAATTTAGGTGCGTTTAACTCAGGCGATAAAGAGTCTAAATTTAAAGTTGTGGTATTTGATGCTTCAGGTATTGAAAATTCAGAACAATTAAAAGCACTGTATGATTTCTTTAACCCAATTGCACGCCAAATTCAGGCTTCTGGCCGAGTGGTGGTGGTGGGAACAACACCAGAAACTGCGGGCAGCGTCAAAAAAGCCATTGCTCAGCGTGCATTGGAAGGATTTGTGAAGTCAGTTGGCAAAGAGTTCAAAAAAGGCATTGCCGCTAACTTAATTTATGTCGATCAAGGCGCAGGTGAAAACCTAGAATCAACTTTACGTTTTGCTATTTCTCCACGTTCTGCTTATGTTTCAGGTCAGGTTATTCGTGTGTCGAATGCTGCAACAGTTGATGTAGACTGGGCAAAACCATTGGCAGGTAAAACTGCTGTGGTAACGGGTGCAAGTCGTGGTATTGGTGAAGCGATTGCCCATGTATTGGCTCGTGATGGTGCACATGTGATTTGCCTGGACGTTCCACAACAGCAAGCTGACCTAGACCGTGTTGCTGCTGAAATTGGTGGTTCAACTTTAGCAATTGACATTACTGCTGCAGATGCAGGTGAGCAAATTAAATCAGCTGCTGCTGCGCAGGGTGGTTTGGATATTATTGTGCATAATGCCGGCATTACCCGTGACAAAACTTTGGCGAATATGAAACCAGAGCTTTGGGATTTGGTAATTAACATTAACTTGTCTGCAATTGAGCGTGTTAATGATTACTTGTTAGAAAATGAAGGTTTTAATGCCAATGGTCGAATTGTTTGCGTATCTTCAATTTCAGGTATTGCGGGTAACTTAGGTCAGACTAACTATGCAGCGTCAAAAGCAGGTGTGGTAGGTGTCGTGAAGTTTACAGCACCAGTTCTAAACAACGGTATTACCATCAACGCAGTTGCTCCAGGCTTTATTGAAACGCAAATGACTGCTGCAATTCCATTTGCTATTCGTGAAGCGGGCCGCCGTATGAACTCAATGAGTCAAGGTGGTTTACCTGTAGATGTTGCAGAAACCATTGCTTACTTTGCTTCATCTGCATCGACAGGGATCAACGGCAACGTGGTTCGTGTCTGTGGTCAAAGTTTGTTAGGGGCTTAACACATTAAAGTCCTCTCCCTTGTGGAGAGGATTTAGGAGAGGGAGATAAGGGGATATATTATTCACCCTCTCTCTAGCTCTCTCTCAACGGGAGAGAGAACTCCATTAAATAAATTAGAAAAACTTCTCAAAGGTTCAGTATGAATACTCGCCATTTTAGTCAACTTCCAAAACCGTATTTAGCCTATCCTAAAGTGATTCAGAGCTTAATTTTTAAAAAGCCCAAAGGCGAAAAAGTGCTGCCGCAAGTTGAATATGTGGTGGATTCATTTAAGGTCGATCAAAAGCATTTAAAAGCCTATAACGCAGTAACAGGTTTTAAAAACAACGGCTATATTCCAGCAATTTACTTGGCTGTTTTGTCGCAAAGTCTGCAAATGCACATGATGACGCAAGAAGCTTTTCCTTTTGCAATTTTGGGTTTGGTGCACATTCGCAATCAAGTCAAGCAAAGTCGTAAAGTTGGGGTGAATGAACAGCTGACTTTGTCATGTAAATTTGGTGAGCTTCAACCGCACGACAAAGGTGTGCAGTTTGATTTTATCACTACTGTAAAAGTAGGAAATGACGTGGTTATTGAAGGCATTACCACGTATTTAGCTCGTCAAAAAACCACCACTAAAGCAGCAAGCAAAGCAGCAGAAAGTAAAGCTCCTAATTATGCTGTTCAGGCTGAATGGGAAGTTTCTGAAAATACGGGACGCCGTTATGCCTTAACCTCTGGTGATTTTAACCTGATTCATATTCATGCCATTACCGCAAAAGCATTTGGATTTAAACAAGCCATTGCTCACGGTATGTGGAGTAAAGCTAAAGCTTTATCAAGCTTAACTTTGCCAGATGCCTATGAAGCCGATGTTTGGTTCAAACTCCCAATGTATTTGCCTTCAAAAGTTGAGTTTTTAACTGCAAAGGAAGCTAAAAATACCGACTTTTTGATTCGTAACAGTAAAAATCAAAAACCGCATGTAACAGGAACAGTTACTGCGCTATAAATAGATAAAAGCCTAAATTTTGTAAATTTAGGCTTTCTCTTTTTGCGGCGTTAAATTTAGGTCGCAGTGTCTAACAATTCCATGGATGGGAACATGCAACACATTAAAGATTACCTATTTGCACAAACTAGAAATTATGCGGGATGGGTTACACCTGAATTTGAAGATTTAGCCAAGCAATTTAGCCGCCTGCAAGATGCACGTACTCAACAAGGCGGTGCGGCACTTGCAGTATATTTTCAGGGTCAAAAAGTTGTCGATATATGGACGGGTAAGAAATCCGCGACTGAAGACTGGCAGTCAGATACGTTATCGGTGTGTTATTCCACAGGGAAAGGGGTGTTGGCAACACTTGCGCATATTTTAGTCAGTCAGGGTTTGCTCGATTACGATACGCCCATTTGTCTGTATTGGCCTGAATTTGCTCAAAATGGCAAAGCCAGTATGACGCTAAGGCATGTGCTGAGTCATCAAAGTGGTTTGTATGACATTCGCAATATCATTGCCGATGCAACTGAAATGGCAGATTGGTCACACATGCTGAATGTTTTGGCTCAAGCTAAACCACGTTTTGCAGTGGCTACTGAGGCGGCTTATCAACCTCTAACTTTTGGTTGGCTTGTTGGGGGAATTTTAGAAAAAGCCACAGGGCAATCTTTGGCTGAGTTGATGCAGCAATATTTGGTTGAACCTTTGGCTTTGGATGGAGCTTATTTTGGTGTACCTGCATCTGAGCTTTCCCGTGTCGCACGTCCATTTAAAACAACACCTGTTACTCAACCAAAATCCGTAACACCTCCAGCCAATAAGGTATCAACATCGCCATCCCCAAAATCTAAGTCTGTGCAGCGTCCTGTGTCTATTTTAGATAAAGCCATTGCTTGGAGTGGGCAAGATCCGCAAGACTTTCAGGATGGTATGATTCCCAAAGGTATGAAAAGTTTTAGCTTTTTTAGCGATGAGGGTTTACAGGCTGTGATTCCTGCAGCCAATGGCGTTTTTAGCGCGCAAAGTTTGGCACGTATTTATGCCATGTTGGCGCAGGGTGGCTCTTTAGATGGGCGGCAATTCATTCAGCCTGCGATCTTTCAACAATTAAGCCAAGTACAATACCGACAGCGTGATCGGGTTATGCCTATCCCGATGCTCTGGCGTTTGGGGTATCACCGTATTTTAAGTTTGGGTAAGGCATCAAATGGTTTTGGACACATGGGCTTTAATGGTTCAGGGGCGTGGTGTGATCCTGAGCGTCAGCTCAGCTTTGCTTATACCCATAATTTTGCTGCAGGTTCTTTAATTGGTGATTATCGACTTTGGGGGTTGAGTCAGGAAGCGATTCGCTGTGCAGATCGGCAGTTGCAAGGGTGTAAAGGCTGGTTTTAAGCGTGATTGTACGTTCACTCTTGTGCAAAAAAACAGTATGCTTAGACCTGTAAAAAGGAGCATTCATGTATCAGGTACTTGCGCGTAAATATCGTCCTCGTAATTTTAATGAGTTGGTGGGGCAAAACCATGTATCACGGGCATTGACCAGTGCTTTAGAACGTGGTCGTTTACACCATGCTTATCTTTTTACAGGTACGCGCGGCGTAGGTAAAACCACGATTGCGCGTATTTTGGCCAAATGCCTGAACTGTGAAACAGGCGTGACATCAACCCCGTGTGAAGTGTGTCCAACCTGTACAGCAGTCAACGAAGGTCGTTTCATTGACTTGATCGAAATTGATGCGGCATCTCGCACCAAAGTTGAAGATACACGTGAGTTATTAGATAACGTACCGTATGCTCCGACGCAAGGTCGTTTCAAAGTTTACCTGATTGACGAAGTGCACATGCTGTCTACGCATTCATTTAATGCTTTGCTCAAAACTCTGGAAGAACCACCAGAGCATGTAAAGTTTCTGTTTGCGACCACAGACCCTCAAAAACTCCCAATCACGGTGATTTCACGTTGTCTGCAATTTACTTTGCGTCCTTTGCAAATTGACGAAATCACGCAACATTTAACAGATATTTTAGCCAAAGAACAGATTGTGGCCGAGCAAGATGCGATTTGGCAGATTGCTGAATCCGCTCAAGGTTCATTGCGTGATGCGATGTCTTTGACTGATCAAGCAATTGCCTATGGTCAGGGTGAAATTCATCATCAAGATGTTAAAGACATGTTGGGGCTGATTGACCGTACCATTATTTATGATTTGATTTTAGCGATTCATCAAAACCAGCAGCAGCGTGTGAGTCAGTTGTTATTGCAATTCAGACAGCAAGCTTTAGATGTGTCTTTGGTGCTGGATCAATTGATTTCGACACTGCACGAACTGGCAATCATGCAATATCTGCCAGATTTGAACCTGAAATACAGTGCTGAGATCAATCAAAAAATACAACAGCTTGCAGGACTGATTTCTGCACAGGATATTCAGCTCTATTATCAGATTGCCTGTAAAGGACGTGCCGATTTACAAATTGCAGTAACCCAAGAGCAAGGTTTTGAAATGTGTGTGCTGCGTTTGCTGGCATTTCGTCCTTTGCAAGTTAATGAAGTGTTGGTTTCTGCTGTACCTAATACGGCACAAACAGCACCTGAATCTACTCAGTTTGTTACTCAAAGTGAGCAAGCCCCTCAGCCTGTAATGCAAAATTCAGCCGTTGAGATGCATCAAGCGACTGAATTGGACGCAGTTGCAGCATCTGATATTCAAACTCATCATGCTGTTGGGCAGGATATTGATGGATTTGAATATGGTGATGATGAATACCTTGAGCAAAACACAGCGCAGACTGCCATAGCAGAACCATCTTCTGATGACTTCTTGGATGATGAACCTGAGGGCGATGAACAGAGTGGTGTGGTTCAGAATCATGAGCATGCGCTGCCTGAAAGTACTGTGGAACAGTCAGCACCTGAAGTATTAAGCGATAAAAACACAGCTCAAACCGAACAGATTGTATTCGACCCAAATGCAGCAGAACCGTTATTTGGTTTAGAAAGCGAAGCAGAAAAGAATACGGTAGCGGCAACCAATACATCAAATCAGGATGACTTTTTACTGGAAAGTTTTGATGCGGTTGCGCCATTAGCTAGCGTTGAAACATTAGCAGACCCTGAGCCTTTAGAATTAACGCCGTCTGATCAAGATTCTACAAATGACGCTTCAAGCACCAATGAGGGAGAAGCCTCTTTATTTGATTCTGTGCAAGATATTTCTGTAGATGTTGCTATCACCGCAGCACAGCCACAAAATACAACCTCTACACAGAACGGTGATGCGCAGTTAATGCCACAGGATATTCTGCGCTTACAGCCGCAGGTGTTAGAGGGTGAGTGGACTTTAGACAAGTGGGAATATTGGTTTAGACACAGTGATCTTTCTCCAGCTGTACAAGAGCTAGCGCAGCATGGGGTGATGACTGGGCAGATTGATGGTGAATCAATTTTTCATATTCCAGAGCAATACCAACAGCTTTTAGCGCAATTGCAACATACCTTGGAAGGCGCTTTAAAAAGCCAATGGAGTAAAACGCTGTTTAAAGTGCAATATGAAAATGTAGATGACACCACGCCGTATGTTTTGCAGCAACAACGTAAACAACGAGCGTATCAACGAGCAGAAAACTTGTTACATCAAGAGCCTGCTGTGCAAGAGCTTTTGCAAAACTTTGAAGGCGAATTGCACAATATTCAGCTCAAATAAACAGACTCAAACTGCAGAATTTAACGTTTAAATCAAATGGCTGGGTCAAACCAGCCTTATTTTTAGCTCTAGATCAGACTGAGTCTACACTCATATAGGCTTGTAAAGCTTCACGCATATTTTGTGGAATCGGGAAACTTTGACGTGTATTTCGTTCTACAAACACATGCACCACTTGCCCTTGTGCAGAGGCTTGTTGTTGTCCATGCTTAAAAATTGCCAAATCATAAATCAACGATGAATTCCCAATTTTTTGAATGGCGACTCCGACCTCAATGACTTCGGGATAAGACAATTCTTGTAAAAAATGGCAGGTGGAGCTAACCACTAAACCAATGCAAGGTGATCGTTTGGGTTCAAAACCAGCTTTCTGAATCAATAGGGCATTGGCCGCACTGTCAAAATAGCTGTAATAGGTGACATTGTTGACATGCCCATACATGTCATTGTCTGCCCAGCGGGTTTGAATGGGAACGAAAAAAGTGTATTGATTACGGGTTTTAATTTCAGGTTTCACAAAGTTAACTCTATATTTTTTAATGGTGGCGGTGGCTGAACACGATTCGTTGAGTTGTTGATAGGTTGCAATTTTTCATCCATTAAGCATAAATGGCTTGGTAAATGTTTAAGGCATCCTGTACCTGTAATTCTCTAGGATTATTTTGTAGCAAGCGAGTTTGTAACAGGGCATCTTCTGCAAGTTGTATTAACATATTTTCTGGTACGCCTAGTGTATTGAGTTTTAATGTTAAGCCACTCTGCTCAAGGTGGTTTTGAAAATGATCGATAAACAAATCACACAGTCCATCGGTGCAGCCTTTACTACGTGGGTCTAACCAGCACATGAGTTCAGCATAATCTTGTTTGGCTGCAGGTGCATTAAATTTTAAAACCTCAGTCAGTACTAAGGCATTGCTATGCCCATGCGAGATATGAAAATGTCCACCTAAGGGATAGGCGAGTGCGTGGACTGCGGCAACAGGAGCATTGGCAAAGGCTTGTCCTGCCAACATTGAGCCAAATAGCATGTTTTGACGTGCTTGCATATTGTTGCCATCTTCAAGCACCAATTTCAAGTTTTGATCCAATAAACGCAGTGCCTGTTTTGCCAGTAAGTCTGAATAAGCATTTTTTTTGATTTTGGAGGTATAGGCTTCAATGGCATGTACCATCGCATCAATCCCAGTGGCTGCGGTAATCTGTGCAGGCAGGTTGCGGGTAAAATTGGCATCTAAAATAGCAACATCGGCATATAAAATAGGCGAGATAATGCCAGTTTTACTGGTCGAACCTGTGGTGACAATCGAAATAGGTGTCACTTCAGAACCTGTGCCCGCAGTAGTGGGTACTAAAATTAAGGGTAGACGTGGTGCTTGAGCATTGCCCACACCATATAAGTCTGACAGTTGTTGGTGTTGTTCAGGATGACTCAATACAGCAATGATTTTGGCAACATCCATAGCGCTGCCACCGCCAAACCCAAAAACCACGTCAATTTTTTGCTGTTTGGCAAAGGCAACCGCATCTAAAACAATCTGTTCTGCGGGGTCTGCTTGCACATTTGCGTAAATTGCATAATCTAGTTGAAGCTGTTCCAAAATTTCTAAAATAGGCAGATGCAATTGTTGCTGTAATATCCCAGCATCGGTGACCAATAATAGGCGTTGGTAAGGCTTTGCTTTTAAAATATTGTATAGCTCAGAAATTGAGCCAAGTCCTGAAATAATGTTGCCAACGGTTTGAAATTGAAAATTTTGCATACGCTTATCCTTATTATTTATACCTAATTCAACATTATTGTGCAGTCACGATATAGGATTCATATCATAAATAACTTAACATAAGGCTCTTAAAAATAAAGTAGCTCTGAGGTTGTTTATGTCATCCCAAACGCCATACAAGGTGTTATGTGTTTGCTTAGGAAATATTTGCCGTTCACCTACGGCAGAAATTGTACTGCGACATTTTTGTGATGAACAGCAACTGAATGTTTGGGTAGATTCTGCAGGAACCAGTAATTATCACCCAGGTAAAGCACCCGACTTACGCAGCCAGCAGCATGCGTTGAAACGTGGCTATGACCTATCTGCTTTACGTGCACGCCAATTACAGATTCAAGACTTTATCGAGTTTGATTTAATTCTGGCGATGGATTTGGAAAACTTAAGCAATATTCAGGCCTTGATGCAGCGTGCCAAAGCTGAATTTGGTACTTTACGTGCCGAAGTTGCCTTAATGAGTGAGCATGATCCTCTCTATACTCAGCAAGAATTACCCGACCCGTACTATGGTAAAGCCGATGGTTTTGAACGTGTGCTCGATCAATGTGAGTCAAGCAGTCGTGCATGGGCACAGGTGCTGCAACAACAATTTGAATTAAAGGTTAAGGTTTAAGTTATGCACATTCAACATTCTATGCAACTCAAACCATTCAATACCTTAAATTTGGATGCTACAGCCTCGCATTATGTGAAAATTCATCATACGCAGGATATTTTAGATGCCTTGGCATTTGCCAAATCTGAACAGTTAAATGTGCTAATTTTGTCAGGTGGCAGCAATATGTTATTGCCTGAACATATTCATGCATTGGTGATGCACATGGATATTCAGGGCATCGAACAACTGAGCGAAGATGCAACAAGCGTCACATTGAAAGTAGGAGCAGGGCAAGTCTGGCATGATTTTGTGTTGTGGACAACTACACAAAAACTCTACGGTCTGCAAAATTTAGCGTTAATTCCTGGTTTGGTCGGTGCTTCACCAGTACAAAATATTGGGGCCTATGGGGTCGAAGTCGGCGAGTTTATAGAGTCTGTGCATGTTTATGACCGTGATCAGCAACAATTCTGTTCTATCTCTGCGCAAGACTGTCAGTTTGCTTATCGGCACAGTATTTTTAAAGATCAGCCTAATCGTTACATTATTACGCATGTGACCTTTAAATTACTGAAACACGCAGCGCTAAAATTAAATTATGGTGACTTAAAAGCTGCGGTCGGTGATGATCAAACTGCTGAAAACTTGCAGCAACAAGTCATTCAGATACGTCAAAGCAAATTGCCGAATCCTGCTGAGTATCCTAATGTTGGCAGTTTCTTTAAAAATCCAGTCATTTCTGCACAACAATTTGACCAAATTACACAACAATATCCGAATTTACCCCATTACCCGCAGCCGAATGAGCAGGTTAAAATTGCCGCTGGTTGGCTGATCGATCAGGCTGGCTGGAAAGGGAAACAATTAGGTGCAGTCGGTATGTTCCATAAACAAGCTTTGGTCTTGGTCAATTATGCAGAGGCTACCTTGGCAGATGTGCAGCAGACTTATCGTGCCGTGCAACATGATGTATTGAGCCGTTTTGGTATTTTGTTAGAACCTGAACCTGTCTTATTTGATGACACAGGTTTGATTCGTGCACATCAGCCCGTAGGTTAAAATAGATGAAACATACCCATTGGATGGTCAGACTAGTACAAATAGCGACGGTGTTATTTGTATTATTTGCTTGTCTAATGATTTTTATCTATTCACCTTTTTATTCAAAAATGGTGGTAAAAGCTTTAAATACCTTCGTGCCAGTCGAAGTGAATGAAGTAGCGGCGAAAAGTCAGCAAATGGCTGCTTTTAGTGATCAAGACAGCTTAGAACCTGGTTCAGATTTATGGATTGCCCGACAAGCTTATTTAAAGTTAATGGAACAAGAAATTAAATCTGAAAATTCACAAAATTTAACTCTGATTCAGGCACGTTATCAAGCTTTACAGGCCTTGATTGTAGAAGAGCAAAATCAAAGAAAATTAGAATTAGAGCAAGATCAGCCACAGGTACCATTGCTTGCGCCTACAGCAGCATCAGAAATTTCACCTGAAGACCCTTCAGAAAATGTCAAAGCTCTACTGAATTTAGACAGCCATGAAAATCAGGCATTAATGGAACAATATTTTGAGTTTTTAAATACACATAAAATTGCCGAAGCCGAAAATAACACTGTAGATGAAGAGATTTTTAAAGATATTGCTTTGATTCATCAACAAAACATCCCCAAAATACCAGAAAACTCGAAACCTTATGCGATAGTGGTGTTAGGTGGTGGATTAACCTTAGATGACAATGGTAAAGATATTGTAGTAAATCACTATACACGTCTGCGTTTAGAAACGACTTTGGCGGTGGTAAAACAATATCAATTGCCAATTGTACTCAGCGGTGTAGAAGCACCTTATATGCAGCGCTGGTTACAACAATACGAAGTCGATGCAAAATTATTAGAAGATCGCAGTATGAATACTTGTGAAAATTCACGTTTTAGTTCGTTATTATTACAAAAAAAGGGTGGTGCACCTACGGTGATTTTGATTACAGACCGTTATCACATGCCGCGTACACGACGGTTATTTGCCTTGAACGGTATAGAAACCATTCCTGTAGAAGCTCCAATGCCTACCCAGCTTACCGCATGGCGTCCTAGTGAACAAAATTATGATCACAGCCGTCGTGCTAATTACGAAATGCTTGCCACCATTCGGGATGTCTTGTTTGGTTCTAGCGCATGTCGCGAGGTGCCTTAATGTCTGATTTGCCTTTTTTGAATCCAAGCATTTTAAAACAGCTCGATTTACCTGTACCGAGTCGAGACACCACGCCACAAATTTTACAGCCTTTAAACCTAAATCGAGCCTTTGAGCCAAGTGTAGAGTTACAGGCATATAGACAGCTTTATGGTTTTCATTTGCTAGATTGTGAGCATTGGCAAGGTTATGTACAAATGCCGTTGTTCAAGCTGCACGTGCAAATTTTTCAGCCTGATTTAACTAAAACCAAGTTCGATAAAATTCAGGGCACTGTATTTTTACTGCATGGATATTTAGAACATAGCGGGATTTATCAGCCCATTGTCAAAGAATTACTTGAGCAAGGCTTTAGTGTATTAACTTATGATTTACCTGGGCATGGTCTTAGTAATGGTTCACCTGCCAATATTCAAAACTTTGATCATTATCAACAAGTGTTACATGCAGTTTATCAATATGTTAAAAATGCTGATCAATTGCCAAAACCATGGTTAGGTATTGGCCAAAGTACAGGTGGTGCAATTTGGATGCATCATCTACTGGAGTTTGCCCAACGTCGTGAAAATCCATTTGTAGAGCGGGTTTTATTACTTTCACCGCTGATTCGTCCTGCGAAATCTGCATGGTGGCATAACTCTGTTGGTTTAGGCATTATCCGTCGTATTAAGCGTGAAGTACCACGACATTTCCGACGTAATAACCATAACCCTGAGTTTTTAAGATTTGTACGTTTAAAAGACCCGTTACAGCCTAGAATGATGGGTATGGACTGGATTCTGGCGATGTCTAAATGGATGTTTGAAATGGAAGAGCGTCCAGCATGTCGTATTCCTGTTTGGTTGGCACAAGGCGCGCAAGACCAAACAGTAGACTGGCGTTACAACATCGAATTTATCCGTCGTAAATTCCGCTTACAAACCTTATTAATGCTTGAAGAAGGTTCTCATCAATTAATCAATGAGCGTGCAGATATTCGTGCAGCTTTAACGGGTTTAATTCCTGCATTTTTACATGCACATAGTTCAAAAACATATTACTAAACGATTGTGTAATTGCTCAAGCTAATGCTGAATTGCCCATAAAAGTGTGGGCAATCAGTATGACACTTGGGCTATTTTCAATATTTATTGGAATAAATACCGATTAAACATTTTCAATGCTATGCTCATTGTAATAGAACAACAGGCATTGCCATAAAAACTCCTTAATTCTAGGGATGGATTTAGTAGAAAAACTATTGTTATATTTGAATTTATATTTTTGGGGAGGTTGAAGGCAGCAATGGAAACGATATTACCAGTGCCGGTTTTAATTGTTGAAGATGAGCCTATTATTCAGTCGCGTCTCAGAAAAATTTTGCATGATATTGGCTATCAGGATGACATGCTGTTTTTTGTCATCAATCTTAAAGCTGCCATGAAGTGTATAGAAGAGCAGCCGATTGTTTTGGCGTTGGTGGATTTAGGCTTGCCAGATGGCAATGGCAAAGAACTAATAGAACAATTACATTTTAGAGACCCAAGTGCATTAATTTTGGTGATATCGGCATGGAGCACGCAAGATAGCCTGTTTTCCGCAATACAAGCAGGTGCGACAGGTTATGTCTTAAAAGAACGTGATGATGCAGAAATCGTGATTGCCATCCGCAGTATTTTAAGAGGTGGAGCACCCATTGACCCATTTATTGCACGGGAAATTTTATCGAAAATATCTCATAAGAAAGTTGCTGTTGCTTCAGACGATCCTGCAAGCCGTAATGATGCAGAAGCATTTAATAGTAATTATGAGCAATTAACGGGACGTGAACTTGAAATTCTCAATCTTGTTGCACAAGGTTTAAGTAATCGAGAAATTGCAGAACAATTGTTTGTGTCACGTTATACCGTTGAAAGCCATATCAAACATATTTACCGTAAATTATCGGTGACCAAGCGCACCAAAGCGGTCAGTACTGCGAGAACACTAGGCATTTTATGATGCGCAGCTGGCTAAACTATGCCTTCGGAATATGCCTGTTGATCTGTGCGTGGCAAAGCTATGCGCAGCAAATTGTCTCTCCAATCAATCAGCACTGTAATGTGCATGTGCTATCTATTAGCTCAGCTAAAACAGCATCACAAAATAAAAGCCCTGAAACTGGTTGGGAAAATGTCAAATTACCCGATGTTTGGGATATACGCTGGAAAAATTATAACGGTGGTGTCTGGTATAAAATTGATTGGGAATGGTTTTGTGAGCGTGAGCATAGTTTAAATCAACCCATTGTGTTTGCTTTGGATTATTTAAATAGTGCTGGGGCAGTTTATTTAAATAAAGATTTGCTTTGGGCGAGTCAGCATTTACAAGAACCATTGTCTAAAAGCTGGAATATGCCACGTTATTGGATTTTACCTGCCTCTGGCTTAAAGCCGGGTAAAAATCAAATTTTAGTTTATGTAAATGGTTATGCATTTCAAAATGCAGGTTTGGGCAAAATCACATTCAATAATGTGCATGAAAATATAAAGCATCACCAAAAAAGTCTATGGAATAAGCGCACTTTATTTGAAATAAATGCCATTTTATCTGCTACTTTGGGTATTTTATGTTTAGTGATTTGGCTATTTATCCGCCGTGATAATAGTTTTGGCTGGTTTGCACTCAGTTGTTTGCTATGGCTACTTTTCATTTCACAATTTTTGACGACTGAAACTTATCCTTACCCCACAACCTTGGCAGCTGCTCAAGCAAATCTAAGTTTCTTTATTCTGTATATACTCTGTTTTAGTGTGTATTTGCTCAGGTTTGCAGATCGGCGTTTTCCTGTGCTTGAAGAGAGTTTATTTGTATTTAGTATTGCGGTGATTGTCGGTATATTTTTCACACCATTGGATTATGCAAAAATTGTCTTAGGGACTGTTTTCTTAAGCTATGCATCGTTATTGGTTGTGGTTTATTTTTACTTGGCTTATCTCAGTTATAAAACTAAAAAAACAGAATTATATTTATTGATTTTTTGTTTAACCTTAATTGGTTTATTTGCCTGTGTCGATGTTGTCCGTTTAGGAAATGCTGAAACTGCAAGTTTATATCAGCCATTATCACCTTATACCTCACCAGTAATCACTTTATTTATTGCGCTGATTCTTGGTATGCGTTTAAAAAGAAATATTCAAAAAATTGAAAAATTTAATCAGGATTTGGAGTTTCGGGTTTTTGAAGTCAGTGAAGACTTAAAACGCAGTATGTCGGAAAAGCACTATTTAGAATTGGAGAACGTACGTTTACAGGAGCGTATTCATTTATCACATGATTTACATGATGGACTCGGGGCATCTTTGGTTCGATCAATGATTTTGGTGGATCAAAACGAGGATGAAATGAGTAATCAGCAATTTTTATCGATGTTGAAATTATTGCGTGATGATTTACGTCAAATTATTGATAGTGGCTCTTCGATTGGCTCAAAAGTGCCAGAAAATCCGAAAGTTTGGGTTGCACCTGTGCGGCACCGTTTTAGCCAGTTAATGGATGAAATGGATATTCATTCTAGATGGGATTTTCCGAATGAATGGTTCATTGAACCAAATGCTTTACAGTGTCTGACTTTAATGCGAGTGCTTGAAGAAAGCTTAACCAATGTGATTAAACATAGTCAGGCCAAAAACGTAGCCGTTTCGATGCAATTTATGCAACCGAATCAGTTGTTGCTCAAAATTCAGGATGATGGGGTTGGTTTTGAAGCGAATAGTGTGTTGGAACAAGGTATGAGTATCGGTATGCGCAGCATGAAAATGCGTTTAGAACGGGTTGGTGGGCAGTTGAAACTGAGTTCAACCCCAGGCTATACATTAATTCAAGCCATCTTATACTTTGAGGAAGCCAACTCTAAGATGAATGAATCATCTTAGAGTCCATGAATAAAGCCGTTTAAGCTTCTTCTGCTGGAAGCAGCATTAACACAGAATCATTCAGAAGTTGTACTAAATCTTCCAAAATATCTGGGTCGTACAGGTTTTCATCAAGCAAGACGCGCTCACCATTGGCTATTTTTTGTAGCGTGTTGATCGATGCATCTGCGACACAAATTGCCTCGCCATTGGCCCAAAACAGAATTTGCCCCGCTTGTGCTGCATAAAGCAGACGAGAGGCGGGCTCAAGCATAATCTGATAACCCTGATCAAGCGCTTCTTCTAAGTCGCCTACACCCATTTCATCAACTTCAGGAATATTTTCTGGGTATTTAGGTTCAGACATTAAACTTAAAATTGCATCATCCAAAACTGATGAATTTTGCAAGCGTGCCCATAATTCTGCTTTTAAATAATCCAGTTCTGCAGCGGTCATTTCACCAATCTGGGTGCTTTGTTCACGGACGATGTCATGTAGCGGAGTACGTAACATTTCATCGGCAGAGAATTTATCACTCACACGATCCATCATTTCACTGATATTTGGCATACGGAAGCCAAATGAGAAAGTCAGGCAATCATCTTCCGCCACACCATAATGCGCCAAACCTGGTGGAACATAAAGTAAATCACCCGGTGCAAGTACTTCATCAAAATTAACCTGCATCTCAGGCAATAATTTGAGTGGTTGTCCTGCTACAAACTCAGTTTCTGCATCACACATTTGCCCAAGCTGCCAGCGACGGTGACCATAACCTTGCAGTAAAAATACGTCATAAAAATCGAAATGCTGACCTACAGAACCACCTTTAGGGGCATAAGACACCATGATGTCATCACGTCGCCATTGCGGTATAAAAGGGAATTTTTTCCAAAGTTCTGCTAAGTCAAAAGAATAATGATCGACTGCCTGCACCAACAGTGTCCAAAGTTTTGGCATTTTTTGAAAATCACCTTTAATCAGCGGTGATGATTTTACACTCCACTGATTTGGGTCTTTATCTTTTTGTTTAATTAAACGGGCAGTGACATCTTCTTCCAGTGCCAGTTCCATAACATCACTGGGTTCAAGCAGGTTTGCAATTTCTGGGAGTGTGTTGCGTACTAATAATGGTTTTTTTTGCCAATATTCACTTAGGAATTGTTCTGCGGTAATTCCGCCTAAAACATCTAAAGGTTGCGACATAAAATAGCCTAAGCAAGTCTGAGAATAGAGAGTCTTGATATTGTCTATTTTGTCGCTTGAAAGGGCAAGATGATTTCTAGCTGATATGCAGATTCAAATGAGTCAACTTTAGGGGACTTGAATATTCAGCATTCTTAAAATACGACACAGTTGAATCATAGGTAGTCCCATTAACGTGGTCTGATCATTGCCTTGCATAGCTTCAAACAAGCTAATGCCCAAACCTTCACATTTAAAACTGCCTGCGCATTGCAGTGGTTGCTCGAGAGCAACATATCGTGCAATTTCATCATCGGTTAAGTTGCGAAATTTGACGGTGTAATGCTCTACAATTGTCTGTACAAAGCCTGTAGATTGCTGCTGCACACTGAGTGCCGTGCTGAAATACACGGTTTGACCTGAATTGGCGTGTAATTGTTGTATGGCTTTTTCTGAAGTAAGTGGTTTACCGATAAAAACATCTGGCTGCTGTTCACGCCATGCCACTTGATCTGAACCTATTACTATTGCATCAGGATGTTGCAACGCAATACAGCGTGCTTTTTCAAAAGCCAAACGTCGCGCTAAATCATCTGCATGTAATTCACCCTGCGCAGATTCATCAATATCTGGGGAGACAGATGTATAGGCTAAATGCAAGCGATCCAGCAATTGTTGCCGAGTTTGACTGCCAGAAGCCAAAATAATTTGAGGATGTTGCATTAGATCATCACACCGCATAGTCCATCAAGATATCTAAAGGCACATAAGACAATACTGATTGATGACAGGCTTGAATTTTAATTGGTGGCGCTTGACCTGCTTGATAAGCTTCTACCCAACGGGTGACACAAATGCACCAGAAATCACCTGGTTGTAAGCCGTTAAAACCAACTTCAGGTACTGGCGTGATTAAATCATTGCCAATTTTTTGCGAGAAATTTAAAAATTCCGAAGTCATTTGTGCACAAACGGTGTGCTGACCTAAATCGGTTGGGGCGGTATGGCAAAAACCGTTACGGAAATACCCGGTAATAGGGTCAAAACAACAACTGGCGAGAGGTTCGCCCAAAACGTTTAAACGATTGATATTCGGATCAGGATGGATAGACATAAGTGCGAGAAAGATGGTGGCTTTTCTCTATCATAATCAAAACTTTTGCTTTAAACAGCAATTCTACAAAAGTTGCTAACCTTTTTCTGCATAATCATTTAAAATCGTGGCGTTTTGATATCAATAAAGTGAGCTATACATGAACTTTCAGCGTATGACTGACCTCGATTTAGCAGGTAAGCGTGTCCTTATTCGTGAAGATTTAAACGTCCCTGTTAAAAATGGTGTGATCACCAGCGATGCACGTTTACGTGCGGCATTGCCAACGATTCAAGCTGCTGTTGCCAAAGGTGCGGCAGTGATGGTGTATTCTCACTTAGGTCGTCCCGTTGAAGGTGAGCCAAAAGCTGAACAATCTTTAGCGCCTGTGGCTGCGTATTTAACCCAAGCTTTGGGTCAAGATGTCCAACTCATCATTGACTATTTAGAGGGTGTGGAAGTTGCACCGGGTCAAGTGGTTTTATTAGAAAACTGCCGTTTTAACCACGGTGAAAAGAAAAACAACCCTGAGCTTGCAGCAAAATATGCAGCATTGTGTGACGTATTTGTGATGGATGCTTTTGGTACGGCACACCGTGCAGAAGCATCAACCGAAGGCGTAGCACGTTTAGCACCAGTTGCAGCAGCAGGCCCATTGCTTGCCGCTGAATTGGATGCACTAGGTCGTGCTTTAAAAACACCTGAAAAACCAATGGTGGCAATTGTTGCAGGTTCTAAAGTATCGACTAAGTTAGATGTATTGACATCATTGTCTGATATTTGTGATCAACTTATTGTAGGTGGCGGTATTGCCAATACCTTCTTAGCTGCAGCAGGCTATAACGTGGGCAAATCATTATGCGAAAATGATTTGATTGACACTGCAAAAGCAATTGCTGCAAAAGTTTCAGTACCATTACCAACCGATGTTGTGGTTGCTGATGCGTCTGAAATCAACTTTGAAGATTTCTTAGGCTCATTGGCTCAAGCGAAAGCCACTGTAAAAAAAGTTGAAGATGTTGCTGACAACGACATGATTTTGGATGTTGGTCCTGAAACAGCGAAAGCATTTGCAGAAATTTTAAAAACTTCAAAAACAATTCTTTGGAATGGTCCAGTGGGCGTATTTGAAGTAGATCAATTTGGTGAAGGAACCAAAGCACTTTCATTGGCAATTGCTGAATCTGCAGGTTTCTCGATTGCAGGTGGTGGTGACACGCTCGCTGCGATTGACAAGTACGAAGTTGCAGACAAAATTGGTTATATCTCTACAGGTGGTGGTGCTTTCCTTGAATTTGTAGAAGGTAAAACCTTACCTGCAGTTGCGGTTTTATTAGAACGTGCTTAATTGTTGATTATTCAACAAAACTGCACAAAAGGTTGACTTCGGTCAACCTTTTTATTGTGGGTCATAGCACAGTCATAAAAATGTCATAAATATGCAATAAAATTAGTCTTAATGAATGACCTAACTGTAGGAAATGATGATGATTCAAAAACTAACACTTGCTGCTTTAATCGCTGCATCTTTAGCCTTGACTGCTTGTGCAAAAAAAGAAAGTGCACCTGCGACTGAAACTGATGCATCTTCTGCAGTTGTAGATAACGCACAAGTAACCCCAGAACAACAAGCAGCAATTGATGCGATTGACCAACCTGTTATGGATGAAGGCAACACTGATATTCCTGAAGACGTTGCAAATGCACCTGCTGATGCTGCGACTGCAGACACAGAAGTTGCTGCTTCTGAAGCGCAATAAGTGCTGAAAAATAAAGAATTGTTGTAATTTGTTTAAAAGTCCCTGCTATGCAGGGATTTTTTTTTGAAAAAGATGATTTGTTGCTGAATTGAAACAAATCACAGGGTAGAATAACCAGCATTATTTGGGAGGATATTATGGCTCTTATTTCATTGCGCCAGCTCTTGGATCATGCCGGCGAACATGCATACGGCGTTCCAGCGTTTAACGTCAACAACTTAGAACAAATGCGCGCAATTATGTTAGCCGCAGATGCAACAAACTCACCTGTCATTGTTCAAGCTTCTGCAGGTGCGCGTAAATATGCAGGTGCACCTTTCTTGCGTCACCTGATTTTGGCTGCAATTGAAGAATGGCCACATATTCCAGTGGTTATGCACCAAGACCATGGTACTAGCCCTGACGTATGTCAACGTTCAATTCAACTTGGTTTTTCATCAGTCATGATGGACGGTTCGCTTGGTGAAGATGGTAAAACACCAACATCGTACGAATATAACGTAGAAGTGACTCGTCGTACGGTTCAAATGGCGCATGCATGTGGTGTGTCAGTTGAAGGTGAAATTGGTTGCTTGGGCAGCCTAGAAACAGGTATGGCAGGTGAAGAAGATGGTGTGGGTGCAGAAGGTGTACTTGACCATTCTCAATTGTTAACCTCTGTTGAAGAAGCACGTAGCTTTGTGGCAGATACCAATGTAGATGCTTTAGCAATTGCAGTGGGTACTTCGCATGGTGCATACAAGTTTACTCGTCCACCTACAGGCGATATTCTTGCAATTGACCGCATCAAAGAAATTCATGCAGCATTGCCAAATACACACCTTGTTATGCACGGTTCTAGCTCTGTGCCACAAGAGTGGTTGGCTGTAATTAACCAGTATGGCGGCGACATCAAAGAAACTTATGGTGTACCTGTTGAGCAATTGGTTGAAGCCATCAAACATGGTGTGCGTAAAATCAACATCGACACAGATTTGCGTTTAGCGTCTACAGGTGCAATGCGCCGTATGATGGCAGAACAGCCAAACGAATTTGACCCACGTAAATTCTTTGCCAAAACTGTAGATGCAATGAAACAAATTTGTATCGACCGTTATGAAGCATTTGGTACTGCAGGCAATGCAGATAAAATTCGCCCAATTTCTTTAGAGAAAATGGTTGAACGCTACAAATAATGCTTAATTTTCATTAAGAATATAAAAGCCCACAACAATTGTGGGCTTTTTACTGATGCAATAGCAAACTGAATAAAGAACAAAAACAATGATTGAAAACCAATGTTCGAGCGTGTCATGGAACTGATTATTGCCGCTGCTTTTTGTAGTGTACTGGTGTCTATTTTACTGAAAGTTTGCAAAACACAGGGCTTTAGACCCATGCAAATGATTACTTGGAATTATGTCAGTGCCAGTATTTTGTGTTTCTATTGGTTTAAACCCAATTTAGTTCATATTTCAATACAGCAAACACCATGGCTGCTCATTCTTAGTTTAGGTGTGCTACTGCCTAGCGTGTTTTTAGCCCTAGCCAAGTCTTTAGACAATGCTGGAATTTTAAAAACAGAAATTGCACAGCGTTTGTCTGTGGTGCTGTCTTTGGCTGCGGCATATTTTGTTTTTCAGGAAAAATTTACTCAATTAAAACTTGCTGGCATAGTATTAGGCATTGTTGCCGTCTTATGTATTTTATATTCACATCGTGCTGCAGGGCAGTCCTCTAAAGCATTACAGGGTATTTTATACTTGGCTTGTGTCTGGGCAGGCTATGCTTTAATAGATGTGTTGCTTAAATACACCACAGGCTTGGGGCTTCAGTTTGCAGTAACCCTGAATCTGATGTTTATCTGCGCATTTGTTTTATCTGTTGGTTATATTTTGCTGCACGAGAAAACTATTGGCAATGTGCGTAATATCAGTGCAGGTCTAATTTTAGGTGCACTGAATTTTGCCAATATCGCTTTGTATGTCAAAGCCCACATGCTGCTCAAAGACAGTCCTGCACTTGTCTTTGCCAGCATGAATATTTTAGTCGTGGTATTTGGAGTCATCAGTGGTTTGTTGTTCTTCAAAGAAAAACTAAAAACATCGACCACACTCGGGTTAATTTTTGCCGTGCTTAGTGTACTTTGCCTCGCTTATGCCATGACGGTTTAAAATAACTGAATATAAAACTGAAAGGGTGTCGCACTAAATCTGCAGTTTCTGCAAGACCGTGCAACATTGTCGTTTTATGGCAAATTGGGCAGCATACAGTTTGATGATTGGCTATCGCTTGATGTAAATACAGTTTTTTGCAGCGTTTACATTCCAGTTTTAGTGGCATTGCAGGTAAATTAAGCATCATACACCTCGTTTTTATTTTGATAGAGATTGAGCACTTACTGTCTATATAGATATTGCAAAATTCAGACCAAAAAATAGGGACAAATTTTGTCCCTAGCGTTATCGCATTTTTATTTTACAGTTGCGTGAAAATCTCTGTTTTATCTAGGCGTGATTTAGGTAGCTTGGCATTAAAATCTTGTTCACTACGATAGCCCAAGCATAGTAAAACTGAAGGAATCAGTCCTTGTTCAGCCAGTTGCAGTTCTTGCGTTAAAATTGCTTCATCAAAACCACCAATTGGTGTGGCATCAATACCTTCAACGCCTGCAGCCAAAAGCATTTGCCCAAGTGCAATAAACGTTTGGTTTTCAGCCCAACGCTGAATATCACCTTTTTCATTGCGGTAGTAATCGACATAACCTGTGCGGCTGTCTTTTTGACCTTGCTTGGCTGTTTCATCTTTAAAACGTCCACTAGCAGCATCCTGATTCAATAAATTTTCAAGATGCAGGTCGCTAATGTCGGCTTTAGTACAAAACAAAATGGTGTGGGATGAATCCAGTACTTTTGGTGCGTTATAGGCATATTTACCGACTAAGGCTTTGGCAATGCGTTGTTTGGCATCGGTATGCTCTGCAATAAAAAAATGCCATGGCTGAATGTTAATTGAAGATGGTGCTAAACGCAGAATTTCTAATAAACGCTCAAATTGTGCTGCAGGAATGCTGCGACTCGCATCATACGCTTTGGTTGTGTAGCGAGTTTGAGCAATATTTAATAAATCCATGAATCATCTCCATTCAAAGGTAATTTGTTCTGGCAGGTTTAGTTAAAAATCTTAACATGCCAGAGCAGGTGAGCGGAACGAACCCATGCCGTATTTATGTGCTATAAAGCGGAGAGGTGTGCAATCAAGCGATTTAAACTTAGTGTTAAATTTAATCATGCTAGACGTTTTTGCTATTGGTTGTTTATTGCAAATAGGCGTTAAATATAAAGTTGCAAATGGTGCATCCCGAAGGTGTATGGATGGAATATATCAATTATTTTAAGCGTAAACTGAAAACCCAGCAGCAAATTGGTTTATGGGTGGGGTTGGCAGATGCTTACGGCACTGAAATTGCCGCCAATGCAGGCTATGACTGGCTATTAATTGATGGTGAACATGCACCAAGTGATTTAAGAACCACCTTGTCACAATTGCAAAGTATCGCTGCTTATCCATCACAAGCGGTGGTACGCCCGCCTATAGGCAGTGTGCAACTGATTAAACAATTGTTAGATATTGGCGCACAAACTTTATTAATTCCAATGGTCGAAACCGTTGAACAAGCCGAATTGATGGTAAAAGCAGTACGCTATCCACCAGAAGGAGTACGAGGCGTAGGTGCAGCTTTAGCACGCGCAACGCGCTGGAACAGTATTCCAAATTATTATGCAACAGCACATGAAAATATTTGTTTATTGATTCAGATTGAATCAGTGACTGGTTTAGAAAATCTGGATGATATTTTAAACATAGAGGGCATCGACGGTGTATTTATTGGTGCGGTCGATTTATCAGCCACTATGGGCTATGAAGGTAATCCGAACCACCCAGAAGTACAAGCTGCTGTGGTAGATGCAATTCAGCGGATTCGCGCAGCAGGTAAAGCGGCAGGTATTTTATCGACCCAGCATGAAGTGACTCAAAAATATTTGGATTTAGGCACAGAATTCGTGGCAGTTGGGGTAGATACCAGCGTATTGATGAATTCATTGCGTGAATTACTGGCTAAATATAAAGCGGATGCGGAAGTCATTCAGTCTGAAGGCGGCTATTAATTCGAAGCAAATTTCCCTTTGTATAAATGACTTGTATGTAATGGGGATATTGAAATTAATATTTCCACGTGCTGAGTTGCCAATCTTGTAATTCTTGAGAGGGTTCAATTTCTAAAATCTGTGCCGCATCTTTGCGCCAGTCACCCAACACAATTCTGGGTTTACCATGTTCGTTATGAATGTTTGGGCGATGTGTATGCCCATGAATTAACACATCGGCATCTTGTAAGGCTTGTGCAACGGCATCAGCATTTACATCCATAACGTCATAACTTTTGACTTGATTGGCCTGTTGGCTTTTTTTACGGAAACCTTGTGCAAGCTTTTGCCGAAAAGCGAGCGGAGTTTTCTTTAAGATGCCTAAAATGATGGGATTACGAATAATTTTACGGAATTTTTGATAGGACACATCATCGGTACACAGTGCATCGCCATGTTCTATACGTATATAGTGTGAGCCAATTTGAAGGGTGTGTACATCGGGCAGGAGTTGCCCAGAAAACTGATCTAGGAATTTTTGTCCTAAGGCAAAATCACGATTGCCCACAATAAAATAAATTTGATTACCTGCATGGGTGAATTGTTTTAACTGCACAATGATTTCATCTAACCATGTCGCGGTGTAATCATCGCCAATCCATGCATTAAACCAGTCACCCAATATGTAAAGCTGGGTGTTTTTATGCTCATAAGCATGCAGCAAATCTAAAAACCCCCGAACTAGTCGAGGGTGATCAGGTGACAAGTGTAAATCTGCGATAAACAAATAAGTCACTATCTTTTCCTTTTCGTACTCTTATCAGCCCCATCTAACAGGAGGGGCTGTGCCGATGCTGCTATTTTAAAGTGATGCTTTAAAACAGATGCACAAAGCAGAGAAGACGTTTATTCAGAAATGATTTTTGCAGATTCAATCACAACATTTTCTAGTGGAACATCTGCATGGTAGCCACGGTTACCTGTACGCACGCCTTTGATCGCATCTACAACGTCCATGCCTTCAACCACTTTACCAAATACGGCATAGCCCCAACCTTGTGCAGTTTTGCCGGTGTGGTTTAAGAACGAGTTGTTTTTAACGTTAATAAAGAATTGCGCAGAAGCAGAGTGAGGTGCTTGAGTACGCGCCATTGCAATTGTGCCAACATCGTTGCTTAAGCCGTTGTCTGCTTCGTTTTCAATTGCATCACGTGTTGCTTTTTCTTTGAAGTTCTCATCCATGCCACCGCCTTGGATCATGAAACCATCAATAACACGGTGGAAAATTACGCCGTCATAAAAACCATCACGAACGTATTCTAAGAAGTTAGCAACTGTAATTGGTGCTTTTTCAGCATTCAATTCTAAAACAATACGACCTTTATTGGTGTTTAATTCGACTTGAGGAAAACTCATTGTGTAATCTCCTAAACATGGACACGAATGCCATGGGTTTTTTGGTTGAGAGAAGCATAAGCAAACTGTAAACTACAAGGCAAGTAAAAACGTTATTTTCTTTGTTAAAAACAAGGAAAAGCGTTCCAATGGGTGATGAATGCTTCACTGATGAAGTTTTTGCAACCCAGTTAATTCAATTTTATTTTAGAAGTGATTTTATTGCTATGAAGCCAAATGATGTTGTTGCATCTCTGCCAAACACCCCGACACCAAGTTCAAATGCCTCTGTCGATGCTGTGCAGCAAGAACAACAGCCGGGCTTGGACTTTATACGTCAAGTCATTACCGATGATATTGCGGCTGGTCGCACTCAACAGGTTGTGACACGTTTTCCGCCTGAGCCGAATGGTTATTTGCATATTGGTCACGTGAAAGCTATTTGCTTGAACTTTGGTATCGCACAAGAATATCAAGGGGTGTGTAACTTACGTTTTGACGACACCAACCCAGATGCAGAAGAACAAGAATATGTAGATGGTATTGCCAATGATGTGAAATGGCTTGGTTTTGAATGGAATGGCGAGCCACGCTACGCCTCAAGCTATTTTGATCAATTATATGCTTGGGCTGTTCAGTTGATTGAACAAGGCGATGCCTATGTCGATTTGCAAACTCCAGATGAAATTAAGCTAAACCGTGGTTCTTTTGTAGAGTCAGGCAAGAACTCGCCATACCGTGATACCTCTGTGGCAGAGAACTTGGCTTTATTTGAAAAAATGCGCAATGGCGAATTGGGTGAAGGTCAGGCAGTACTCCGTGCCAAAATTGATATGGCCTCTCCAAACGTACACATGCGTGACCCGATTTTGTATCGTGTTTTACATTCATCGCATCACCAAACGGGCGATAAATGGAAAATGTACCCAATGTATGACTATGCGCATCCATTATCCGATGCTATTGAAGGCATTACCCATTCATTGTGTACTTTAGAGTTCCAAGACCATCGTCCATTCTATGATTGGGTGGTAGAAAAAGTGAAATCTGAGGCTGTACCGCATCAGTATGAATCTAGCCGTTTGAACATCGATTACACCATCACCTCAAAGCGTAAATTGCGTAAATTGGTTGAAGGTGGTTTTGTAAATGGTTGGGATGACCCACGTATGCCAACTGTGGTGGGTATGCGTCGTCGTGGTTTTACTCCAGAAGGTTTGCGTGATTTCTGTAAGCGTGTGGGTGTATCTAAGTCGGATGGTATTGTGGATGTAGCAATGCTTGAATACTGTATCCGTCAGTCTTTGGAAAATACCGCAGCACGTGGCATGGTGGTGCTAAATCCGCTTAAAGTGACTTTGACCAACTTGCCTGAAGCACTCGATTTAGTCCATGCTCGTCATCCAAATGTAGATATGGGCGAGCGTACGATTCCTTTAACATCAGAAATTTACATTGATCGTAAAGACTTTGAAGAAGTGCCACCTAAAGGTTTTAAGCGTTTAGTGCCAGAAGGTGAAGTACGTTTACGTCACGCCTATGTGATTAAATGTGATGAAGTGATTAAAGATGCCAGCGGTGAAGTGATTGAACTGAAATGTTCAATTGACCCAGAAACTTTGGGTAAAAACCCAGAGGGGCGTAAAGTGAAAGGCGTGATTCACTGGGTATCTGCAACGAAAGGTGTAGCAGCAGAAGTCCGTTTATATGATCGCTTATTTACCGAATCTGACCCAGAAGTGGGCGATGATTTCTTGGCGAATTTAAACCCTGAATCATTAACCGTGGTTCAAGCCATTGTTGAACCTGCTTTGGCAACAGTACAACCTGAAGATCGTTTCCAGTTTGAACGCGAAGGTTACTTCGTTGCAGATCAGTATGATCACAGTGCTGAAAAACCAGTGTTTAACCGTATTTTAGACTTAAAAGACAGCTTTAAACCTGGAAAATAAGCTACATTTCTAATTTTAGTAAATGTTGTAAAAGCCCAACTTTGTTAATCCAAGTTGGGCTTTTTTATAGCAGGAAATCGAATAGATTTGGGACTTGTGTTAAGCATCATAAAATAGCGATTTGGAAAGATAAGCACTTAGCGGTTTTTATGCTGTTCCTGCTTCATCAGTATTTGTGGTAACTGCATTTTAGCTTTATCACGCAGTTTTTTCTTAATATACAGAACCAGTGCAAAGCAAGTGGTAGTGAGCGTGAGCAGCATACTGTTCATGTAGCTCATCAGTGAACTGACATAACCAATCGTGGTTAAACGATCCATCATCTTAAACACTTGAGGGCTGCTTTCTACACCTGTAATGGCCCAGGTACATAAGTGTTCGCAGTTATTGATAATTAGATGATAGTTATTTTCATGCATTCTGGAACGCATACGACGTACCACTTTACGCCCTTTATATTTGGCTGCATGGTAGCTTTGTACTTTAATTTCTTTGCCGTGACTAAACTTTTCAATACTGGTCATTTCAATCGGGTGCTTTTTGAAAAGATGTGCAAAACCCGAATAGTGAATCACGCGCCCACGTCCAGCATAGATACCATGATGGCTATAGCCGAAGTGTTTCACAATTAAATGTGCCCCTAAAGGAAATCGTGTTTTCTGCTTGAGCATTGTACGTTTGACCAATAAAGTAACATGAGTAAAGAAATAAGAAGAGGGTTTATAGTGTACTGTGTCTGAGGTAAATATGCGATAACCCATTCAGATATATGCACAATTTGTAACATAGCGATGGCAGGAGCTAGTAGAATGAAAAATATATTTTACTGCATGATACTGAGTAGTCTGCTGCTTAGTACTGTGGTGCAAGCAGGGATACGTGCATGGACTGTAAAAGATGCGCATATTGATGTAGATGTCGTTGAGATTAGTCGTTTGCAGCATTTGCGCTTATATCTGAATGATCTAAATGTAAAACCGTTTAAGCAAATCTCACAGCTGCAACAGGCTTTAGCATCTTGTGAGAAATTACAATTTGCGATGAATGCAGGTATGTTTCATCATAATTATCGCCCTGTGGGGCTGTATATTGAGCAAGGGCAACAAATTCAGAAATTAAACAGGCAGCAGCAAGGTTGGGGGAATTTTTTGATTCAGCCAAATGGTGTATTGGCTTGGAATCGGCAGCAAATTTTCTTGGGTACGACCCAGCAATATGCAGATCAAAACTTTGCAGCAAGTTATGCTACCCAATCGGGGCCTATGTTGGTTATCAACAATCAGTTAAATTCACGTTTTCTTGCAGATAGTCAGTCTTACAAAATTAGAAATGGTGTAGGTATGAAAAACCAGCGTTTGTATTTTGTTATAAGCAATACACCTGTGACTTTTTATCAATTTGCTAGGTTTTTTAAAGACCAGCTGAAAACCCCAAACGCTTTGTATTTAGATGGCTCTATTTCTACAGCGTACATTCCACAATTACAGCGTCAGGTTGCTATACACCGTGACTTGGGGCCTATATTTGCCTATATCGACTCAACTACTTGTGGGGCGTGATTGTTTTGAACAAGCGCTTTAAAGCTCTCATGCTATTGAGGAATGAAGCCTAAAGCAGTGTTCTGCATGCTACAAATTTTGGCAGCCTCATCAGCCTTCATATTTTTGACTTCATCTTCAAATTGCTTTTTCTGCTGTTTGAGTTGTTCATCTGAAATCCCCATTTTTTTAGCAAAATTTTCCATTTTCTCCCAAGTCTCAGCACATTCTTTAGGCATTGGGCTGCATGCGCTAAAACTGAGAGATATGAGTACAAGACAGGCAAGTTTGGTTTTTTTCATGGTGTGATGCTCTGAATTTGAATTATTGGGGGTATGGCAGTGCGTTGTTTGTTTTTAGAAATACTACCGTAGGATTGTGAAAATAAGATTGGCTAGAATTAAGCTGAATGGAATTTTTATGCAAGCTAGCGCATTGCGTGCGTTACAAAATTATTTGGCAGATTGATTTTTAGTATTGAAGTTTTGGTATTAAAAAAGGCACTTAGTTAAACTAAATGCCTTTTTGTCATATTCCATTACTGGAATGGTAGATGCTGGAGTTCATTCAACTCTTTGCGGCTAAAACCTCGCGATGCGAGAACCTTCTTAATTCCGATAATCACATCTTCATCGGTCGCTTTGGTTAAAGCGTCGAGAAGTTGTTCATTCGTCTTGCAAGAGCAATCATTTTCAACACAAGCAATTTGATTTTTATGCTCGTTTTGCTGTTCTGCAGAGAACAACTTTTGCCAAAAACTCATAGAGCCTTCATTCACAACCTAACATAGATCGAAATATAGCCAATATAAAAAATAAATCAAGTCGACCTAAGTGATAAAAGCAGCAAACGACTTGCAGAATTTTCGATGATATTGCATTTTCTTAACGAAATTATGACAGTTAAAGTGCTTGTAATTCTTTAACTGATTCATTTACATCGTTATATTTACAAAGCTAAGAAAACTCATCTTGTAAATATGGGTGAATATTGCAACAAATTGTTTAAATCTTTTCCAGTAAAACCCCAGATTCAACATGGTGGGTATATGGGAACTGATCAAACAGTGCAAATTGGGTCACTTTATGGCTTTGACACAAGGTTTTTAAATTGTCATGCAAAGTGTCAGGATTACATGAAATATAAATAATACGCTTAAATCGTTGTAATAATTTTAAAGTCGCATCATCTATACCTGCACGTGGTGGATCGACAAAGACTGTATCAAAATCATAACTTGAGATTTCAATTTCAGCTTCTTGCAAACGGCGGAATTCACGTTCGCCATTATAGGCTTGGGTAAATTCCTCTGCAGATAAACGTGCCACCTGAATATTCTCAATCTGGTTTTGCTCAATATTCCATTGTGCTGCATATACAGATGATTTTGCCAGTTCAGTTGCTAATACACGACGAAAACGAGTCGATAATGGCAGGGTAAAGTTGCCGTTACCACAGTATAGTTCCAGTAAATCTTGTTCTGAATGCTTGGCTACCGTGCATGCCCATTCCAGCATTTTTTGGCAGACCTGAGCATTGGGTTGGGTAAAACTACTTTCAATTTGTTTATAAGTATAAGCCCGATCAAAAACCTGTAACTGTTCAACCACATATTCATCCGACAATACAAATTTTTGCCCACGACTACGGCCAATCAATTTAATTTTTAATTCAGCTGCAAGGTCTTTTGCGGCAAGTTCCCAATCTTGTTCGAGTTTACGGTGGTAAAGCAATGACACCAACATTTCACCACTTAAGGTTGCTAAAAAATGCACCTCAAATAAACGGGTAGATAATGCTGGATTGGCTTTAATTGCAGTCAAAAGTTTGGGCATCAAGACGTTAATGCTGTGATCTGCAATTGGAAACTCATCAATGCGAATCACATTTTTTTGTTTATCTTCACTGCGTTCAAACATGGCATAAAACAGGTCATCTTCTGTGTGCCAAATTCGGAATTCTGCACGCATACGGTAATGCTGTTCAGGTGATGCAAATACTTGTAAAGCAGGCGGTTCAAATTCGGAAAATTGGGCAGAAATACGGGCAACTTTTGCATCAAGCTGTTGCTGATAAGATGAGGTCATATGCAGTAAACATCACAAACACAGAGAAAAAGTGATGGTAACAAAGTTTTAATGAGATACCTAAAACTATTGTAAAAATGATGCATCAGATGTCAGAAATAGCCTAAGCAAATTTTTGACATCTAGCACAGATTAAATTTCAAATGGTGTAATTACTTTAGTTTTGCTGTAATTGTTTAAATAACTGCTGCATACCTTCTGTTGCTGTGAGTGCGATACGCTGAAATTGTACAGGAAGCTTGGCTTGCATAGCTTTAGGGTCAATATAATAAGCCTGACAATTCTTTGGAATTTCATGCACCAAACCTGCAACAGGGTAAACCACTAGACTGGTGCCAATCACAATAAAAATATCAGCATCTTGAACTAGATCAATCGCGTCTCCATACGCAGGAACAGCTTCACCAAACCAAACTACGTGTGGACGTAAAGGGTAGCCTTGCGGGCAAATATCACGTTCTAAATCTAGCGAGTCACCTTGTATCGGGAAAAATTCGGTGGTGTATTGTGCGCTTGGTCCAGAACTTTTAGCCAAGCGGATATTGCCATGCAAATGTAAAACTTCCGAACTGCCTGCACGTTCATGCAAATCATCAATATTTTGTGTGATCACTTGCACATCAAAATCATCTTCAAGTTCAGCAATTAACTGATGTGCTAAATTGGGCTGCGCATCAAGAATGTTCTTGCGTCTTTCGTTGTAAAAGCGCTGCACCAATGCAGGATTTTTAGCCCACGCCTCTGGACTAGCTACATCTTCAACACGGTGTTTTTCCCATAAGCCATCACTATCTCTAAAAGTATTGATCCCGCTTTCAGCACTCATACCTGCACCCGAAAAGACCACTAATTTACGCATGTTTTATTCTCATGATGGACTATTTGAATTGAGTATAAGTTCTCAAAATAGAAACACAAATCCAGCACTTATTTTTTACGAGTTTTAAGTATCTAAATATTTAAAGCGGGATTAACTTGAATTTTTCTTAATAAGTGAATACTGGTTCATTTTTCTTCTCATTACTGCATTTTAATGTTAGAACATAACGTATTGCTCAGACCATTTTACGCAATACAAGATTAAAATAGGGATGAGCCATGTTTGAACAAAATAATGCGCAGAGGATGCCATGTCACAACAGAATTCACCGTCTAATCACACGCCAACAAGCCATAACAAGAAAGTAAATTTTGACTGGAAAGATCCATTTTTATTGGAGCAACAACTGACAGAAACCGAGCGTATGATTCGTGACAGTGCCTATGCGTATTGTCAGGAGAAATTACTACCACGTGTGCGTGATCAGTTCAGACATGAAACAGTAGATCGCACAATATTTCGTGAAATGGGAGAGCTTGGCTTGTTAGGCCCCACCATTCCTGAACAATATGGTGGAGCAGGTTTAAGTTATGTCAGTTACGGCCTAATTTCACGAGAAATAGAGCGGGTCGATTCAGGCTATCGCTCTATGGCAAGTGTGCAAAGTTCTTTGGTGATGGTGCCGATATATGAATTTGGTAGTGAAGCACAAAAGCAAAAATATTTACCTAAATTGGCATCGGGGGAATGGGTTGGTTGTTTTGGTCTGACTGAACCCGATTTTGGCTCTGACCCTGGCAGCATGAATAGCCGTGCACATAAAGTTGCAGGGGGTTACCGTTTGCAGGGTGCAAAAATGTGGATTACCAACAGCCCAATTGCCAATGTATTTGTGGTGTGGGCAAAAGAAGTGTCTGCAGATGGGCAGGTGGGCGATATTCGTGGCTTTATTTTGGAAAAAGGTTGGCAGGGGCTTTCAACTCCGACCATTCATGGCAAAGTCGGTTTGCGTGCCTCAATTACTGGTGAAATTGTCATGGATGATGTATTTGTACCTGAAGAGAATCTTTTACCACACGTACGTGGTTTAAAAGGGCCATTCATCTGTTTGAACAGTGCACGTTATGGTATTGCATGGGGTGCTATGGGGGCGGCTGAATTCTGTTGGCATACTGCACATCAATACACAATGGATCGGATCCAGTTTGGGCGTCCTTTGGCAGCAAATCAACTAATTCAAAAGAAACTTGCCGATATGCAAACTGAAATTGCGCTGGGTTTACAGATTGCACTGCGTTTTGGTCGTATGAAAGATGAAGGCATTGCTTCACTTGAAGGAACATCACTGATTAAGCGTAACAACTGTGGTAAAGCGTTGGAGATTGCACGGATGGCGCGTGATATGTTAGGTGGTAATGGTATTAGCGATGAATATGGCGTAGCACGGCATTTGGTCAACTTGGAAGTGGTGAATACCTATGAAGGAACGCATGATGTGCATGCCTTGATTTTAGGGCGTGCGCAAACAGGTATTGCCGCTTTTGCAAATTAAGGTGTACTGTGGAGCGAAACTACGGTGGAAAATGTCGCAATACATTTTCCACGGTTTTTATTTTAGGGATTTAGCTTTAAAAACTGGGCAATTTCCTGACTGAATTTCAGTGGCTCAGTTAATAAAGGCGTATGCCCCGATTGGTGAAATAGTACCTGTTTAGCATTTGGCATACGCTCCATCACTTGGCGTTGCCCCTCAGCCGCATAGAGGGTTGATTGTGCCCCTGTAAAAAACAGGGTTGGGCAACTGAGCCGACTCAATGCGTCGCGGTAATCTTCTTGATGGTGTAAATAATTGTCGATATACCAACGTAAATAATCTAGGCGTTGCGTAGGTAAAATATAACGTTGCAAAACAGGGCGCTTAACCGCCAGTTTAAATAAAAAAGGACTAATTTTATTGCTGGCTTGTAGCTCAATAAATTGTAGCCAGAGTTCCACCAAGTTTTTACGTTGCAATACATCCATTTGCTGAATATGGGTATATTCAGCATGCTGATGTAAAAACTCGGACAGATGAATTAATAATGCTTTAAATTGCTGATGTTTATCACCAAATAAACCATAGGGCCAGTTTTCATCTACCTCAATTTTAGGTGCTTGGTCAATTTGCAAATAGCTGTTTAAACGCGAACCCAGTTGCCCATATTGCATGCCATGCATGGCTGTGGTTGCGCCCATCGAGTAACCAATCAGTTTAAACTGTTGTAGGTTTTGCTGTTGAATCAAGCTGTTTAAATCTTGCCAATGACTAGAAATGGCATCTAACGCTGGAACAGCACATTGATCTGAACCGCCAAAACCACGCCAGTCTGGAATAATGAAGCGATACTGCTTTTTATGTTGATATAGAAACGGCAACCATTGCCAACTGTGCATGCCCAAACCTGAAAGTACAACCACAGGCTCACCTTGACCAAATTCACGTACAAATAGGGCTTCGCCATCGGGCATGCGGTAAAAAGGCATCAGCATTTCCTTGCATGGTTGTGGTTAAAGATGCGTTATTCTTTATAGCATAGCCTGATCATTTCTGTATGGTGATTGGCTTTAATTTAATAATTCAAAGGATTACTCATCATTCCAAAAATCTGCATTTAATGTGAGTTATCAGCATCAAATTTTTTAAGTTCAGGAATGACCTTTTCCAACCATTCAATCCAGCCAATTTCTTGATCTATTCCGAGCTGTAAAATCATTTTATGAATATATAGGGTGCGGTTGTTAGCTGGTGCTTGGCGAAAATCTTTGGAAAAAATTTGTTGATAAGTATGTAACTTGGCTTTGTGTAATACCAAATGGCGCTCTAGTTCAGGCAATACACTGTTGCCACCAAGTTGAGCTTCGGCACGTAAACGCACCATCAGTTCTTCACGTAATTGTGCAGGCGGACTTTGTTCGACCATCCAGTTTGCCAATTCCTGTCGCCCTAAAGCTTCTACTTGATAGGTTTTACTGCGACTACTGGAATCTTCATCTTCAAGGGTGGAAATCCAGCCTTTTTTTAGCATGCTATTTAGTTCGCGGTAAATTTGTTGATGAGTCGCATTCCAGAAAAAGCCCATAGAGCGGTCAAAACGGCGTGCCAATTCAATGCCATTACTGGGTTTTTCAATCAGACTGGTCAATAAAACGTGAGCGAGCGACATAAACAGAACAACTTTATTTTTTCAGCTTTAATTATGCAACATGTTGCATAAAAATCAAATCTAGAATATAAAAGTATGCAACAAGTTGCATTAAGCATAAAACAGCCAGCATTTTTGCCAGCAGGGAGATTCTATGTCTAGCTATCCATACTTACTTGCGCCTTTAGATTTAGGCTTTACCACTTTAAAAAATCGAGTCTTAATGGGGTCTATGCACGTGGGGCTTGAAGAAGCACCGGGTGGATACGAACGCATGGCAGCTTTTTATGCAGAGCGTGCCAAAGGTGGAGTGGGGCTGATTGTTACAGGCGGTATTTCACCCAATGATGCTGGATTAACCTTTGCAGGCGGCAATAAACTCGACACCCGTCAAGAAGCAGAAAAACACAAAGTAGTGACACAGGCTGTGCATGATGCAGGCGGCAAAATTGCCTTACAGATTTTACATACAGGGCGTTATTCTTATCAGCCTGATATTGTTGCACCTTCTGCAATTCAGGCGCCGATTAACCCAAGTAAACCACATGCTTTAACTTCGGCAGAAGTACAGCAAACCATTGCAGACTTTGTGAACTGTGCCAAATTGGCACAATACGCAGGTTATGATGGTGTCGAAATCATGGGCTCGGAAGGGTATTTAATTAACGAATTTATTGCTGCACGTACTAACCACCGTGATGATGAATGGGGCGGTAGTTATGAAAACCGCATCCGTTTTCCAATTGAAATCGTAAAACGTACCCGTGCTGAAGTTGGTGAAAATTTCATTATTATTTACCGCTTGTCAATGCTGGACTTGGTCGAAGGCGGTTCAAGCTTTGAAGAAGTGGTGCAATTGGCACAAGCGATTGAAGAGGCTGGTGCGACTATTATCAATACAGGAATCGGCTGGCATGAAGCACGTATTCCAACCATTGCCACAAAAGTACCGCGTGCAGCCTTTACATGGGTCACAGAAAAATTAAAAGGCTTGGTTAAAGTACCTTTAATTACCTCAAACCGTATTAATACCCCAGAAATGGCAGAATACGTATTGGCAGCAGGACATGCCGATATGGTGTCTATGGCACGTCCAATGCTAGCCGATGCGTTCTTTGTACAAAAAGCAGAGCAAGGACGTAGTGATGAAATTAATACTTGTATTGGATGTAACCAAGCCTGTTTAGACCATATTTTCTCTATGAAAATTGCTTCATGTTTGGTTAATCCACGTGCTTGCCATGAAACAGAACTGATTTTTAAAGAAGCGACTCAAACTAAAAATATTGCGGTGATTGGCGCTGGGCCTGCGGGTTTAAGCTTTGCGACCTATGCTGCAGAACGAGGTCATCAGGTCACCATTTTTGAAGCATCTAACCAAATTGGTGGACAATTCAATATTGCCAAAACCATTCCGGGCAAAGAAGAGTTTTATGAAACTTTGCGCTATTTCAAGCGTCAAATCGAGTTGCAACCGAATATTAAATTGCAACTGAATCATCCTGCGACTTTTGAGCAACTAGAAAATTCTTCATTTGATGAAATTGTAGTAGCAACTGGGGTAACACCACGCCAGCTTGATATTCCAGGCATCGATCATCCTAAAGTATTGTCATATATTGAGGTGCTGAAAGAGCGTAAACCTGTAGGGCAACGAGTCGCAATTATTGGTGCAGGTGGTATTGGTTTTGATACTGCGGAATATTTAAGCCATGAAGGTGAAAGTGGCAGTTTAAACCCTGAAAAATTCTATGATGAATGGGGGATTGATACCAATTATGCGCAGGTTGGTGGACTTAAAAAAGCTAATGTAGAAGCTTCACCGCGTCAAATTTATTTGCTGCAACGTAAAGCATCGTCAGTGGGTGCAGGCTTGGGCAAAACCACAGGCTGGATTCATCGTACAGGTTTAAAAAACCGTAACGTGAATATGATTGCAGGTGCAAGCTATGACCTAATTGATGATCAGGGCTTACACGTTACCGTGAATGGTCAAAGTACTGTGCTAGAAGTAGATCATGTGGTGATTTGTGCAGGGCAGGAGTCTTACACTGCGATGTACGAGCAATTACAAGCAGCAGGTAAAAACGTGCATTTAATTGGTGGCGCCAAAGAAGCAGGCGAGTTGGATGCTAAACGTGCGATTCGTCAGGGTGCTGAATTGGCCGCAACAATCTAGACAATTTTAGCGCTTTATATTTGCTTGGTTCTTTTTAGGAGTGGGGCAGTATAAAGCGTCAGCTCCTTCGGAACAAAATTTTTATTTTATAGATTGAAATATTCAAATTTATAAGGAAATCATAATGAGTCTGGAAACAACACAACAAGCCGTGCAGCGTTGGCATGAAATGCTGCAAAACCGTGATATGTCTATTTTAAGTGAGCTACTGGCAGATGAAGTGGTATTTCGTTCTCCTGTTGCCTATCAACCTTATGCGGGCAAACAAGTTGTATTTTTTATTTTGACCAATGTAATACAGGTCTTTGAAAACTTTACTTATCACCGTGAATTTTATTCACAAGATGGTTGCAATGTTGTACTTGAATTTTCTGCCAATGTGGGAGATAAGAAGTTAAAAGGGATTGATATGATCCAGTTTAATACACAAGGACAAATTGTGGATTTTGAAGTAATGATTCGCCCGAAAAGTGGTTTAGAGGCTTTAGCTGTACAAATGGGACAGCGTATGGCGGCCTTTATGCCAGCCGAAAAGTAAAATAATGCGTGTGTATGGCAGTGTGGTTTGTTTTAGAAATCGGTTTTCGGGTGGACATGCTTAAAAATACATGTATTGCTTGGGAGTAAAATGATGTCTACATTACAAAAAATAGCGCAAATTACACAAGCTGTATTAGATCAAGTTACAGGCGCAGACTTACCTACCTTGTATTATCACCCGCATGGAGAAATCCGTCGGGTGCTAGATAAATTGCCACAACTGAAAGAAAAATACCGTCCGACGCCGTGGTTATCTAACACACATGCGCATCTTTTATATTTTGATTTAATTAAAAAGAAAACCATTCGCCAGCAGTATGATCGGGTCGATCAACTAACTATGCAGGATGGTGGTGTCACCGCAGTGGCTTGGGTCGGTTATGACCTGCCTGTAGATACACCTACAATTGTGTTGATGCATACTATTACTGGGTCTTTAGAAAGTATGCGTGAATTGGTGCGAGATTTACACCAACAAACCCAATGGCGGATTGCTTTATGTCTACGCCGTGGGCATGGCAATTTACCGATGCCTGTACCGCAAATTAATCTATTTGGTTCAACCCATGATTTGCGTGAACAAATCGAATTTATTCAGCAGCAATTTCCACAATCAGAATTATATGCTGTTGGTTCATCGGCAGGCACCGGTTTGCTGGTACGTTACTTGGGTGAAGAAGGGGAGCAAGCCCCGTTTAAGGCGGCATTTGCACTCTGCCCAGGATATAACACGGAGTCAGGCTTTCAGCATGTGCATCCTTTTTACAGTAAGGTGATGACCAAAAAGCTGCTCAAATTTTTTATTCAGCCGCATCAGCACATTTGGCAAAATGTGAAATCTTTGTCGCAAGTTTTAAGTGCAACCACTTTGGCGGAGTTTGAAAAAGCCTATTTTGAATTGGCAGGATTTGAAGATTACGACAGCTATACGCAGGCAATTAATCCAATTTATGTGTTTGAGAATGTCAAAATTCCACTCATGGTTTTAAATGCGGAAGATGATCCTGTATGTCATATTAAGAACTTTGATCCTTATAAAGAAACCATTCAAAACATGCCAAATATTATGGTGGTGACTACCCGTAAAGGTAGCCATTGTGGTTTTTATGAAGGTATTGGGTTTACCAAATCATGGGCGTCACGTCTGATTGCTAATTATTTTAAAGTACAGTCAGAATTGCCACGACCTAACCCAATTCATTGATCATCTGATATAGCGCAGTAATTCAACCCATTAAAAAACCCAGCCATCAACAAGATGTACTGGGTTTTTAACATTGGACTTAGTTCAAAATTTAAATGGACTTGATTTGTAGTCTACACTTTCAAACTTGAATATGTCTTAGTTCTCAAGTGCTGGGGTTGCAGCAGCAATGGCAGCGGCAACTGCATCATCTTCAGATTGTGTGCCAGATGTATTGCTTGGACGTGCCTGAGTTGGCTTGTCTTCTGCAACAGGTGCTTCAGCTCTTGGAGCAGGTGCGGCAGCAGGTTGTGCAGGTGTTTCACGGCGAATTTCAGTCGTAGTATTCGCTGTTTCAGTACGTTCTACTTCTACATGTGCAGGCATTTCTGGTTCAGCATCTTCAATGCTTTCTACAGGTTCTAGTGGTTCAAATTGAGCAGTTTCAGTGGTTTGTTCAGTTTGAACTTCAACTTGCTCTTGCTCATCTTGCTTTGGCTGTTCTTTTTTAACACATGCAGTTACCAACAACGCCGTTGCAATTGCACCACAGATTAAAAGTTTCTTATTCATAATCGCACAAAATAAAAGATCGGATAGACGAGCGTATTATAGCAATAAAATGACAGATGAAAATCCTCTCAAGAAGTTCTAATTTTTTATTGGAAATGCTGATAGAATAACCAATTGTTTATTGTTCTATGAATTGATGCGGAATGACTTTGCTTTATTGGTGCAGAGTAAAGTAAAATTGCGCAACATTGTAGGCCTATTTAGGCTCGATTGTACGAGAAACCCAATGACCCATTTTATTTTCGTGACTGGTGGTGTAGTTTCATCACTAGGTAAAGGTATTTCAGCTGCTTCAGTTGCTGCACTTTTAGAAGCCCGTGGTTTGAAAGTAACCATGGTCAAAATGGATCCATACATTAATGTCGATCCAGGGACAATGAGTCCTTTCCAACATGGTGAAGTTTTTGTCACAGAGGATGGTGCTGAAACTGACTTAGATTTGGGTTATTACGAACGTTTCTTGCGTCGTGCGAAAATGACCAAGTTAAATAACTTTACTTCAGGTCGTGTTTACCAAGACGTTTTAAACAAAGAACGTCGTGGTGATTACTTGGGCGGCACAGTTCAGGTAATTCCGCATATTACCGACAACATTAAAGAACGTGTACTTCGCGCAGGCGAAGGCTACGATGTCGCAATCGTAGAAATTGGCGGTACAGTAGGTGACATTGAATCTCTCCCATTCATGGAATCTGTACGTCAACTTATGGTAGAATTAGGTCATAAGCGCACTATGCTAATGCACTTGACATTATTGCCATATATCAAATCTGCTGCAGAGTTGAAAACCAAGCCAACTCAGCACTCTGTTAAAGAATTATTGTCTATTGGTATTCAACCAGACATTCTGATCTGTCGTACAGAACATGATGTCGATGCTGACACGACCCGTAAAATTGCACTGTTTACGAATGTGGAAGCACGTGCGGTGGTGGTGTGTAAAGATGCCAAAACCATTTATCAAATTCCACGTACTTTCTATGAGCAAGACGTTGATGATTTAATTTGTGAGCGTTTTGGTTTCAATGATCTTCCTGAAGCAGATTTATCTGATTGGGACAACGTAGTTGAAGCATTATTGAACCCAGAGTACAGCGTTCGTGTGGCGATGGTGGGTAAATATGTTGAACTGCCAGATGCTTACAAATCTGTAAACGAAGCATTGCTGCATGCGGGTATTCAAAACCGTGTCAAAGTTGAAATTGACTACGTTAATGCTGAAGAACTAGAAAGCCAAGATGTACGCACTGTACTGAAAGATGCAGATGCGATTTTAGTACCAGGCGGCTTTGGTGAGCGTGGTACTGAAGGTAAAATGCAGGCAATCCAGTATGCACGTGAAAACGGTGTACCTTTCTTGGGTATCTGTTTAGGTATGCAGTTGGCTGTGATTGAATATGCACGTAACGTGGCCGGTATTACCGATGCAAGCTCAACAGAATTTAACCGTTCAACCAAGTCACCACTCATTGGTTTGATTACTGAATGGTTAGATGAGCGCGGCGAAGTACAACAGCGTTCTGTTGATTCTGATTTAGGCGGCACAATGCGTTTAGGTGCACAAAAATCTGAATTGGTAGAAGGCACAAAGACTGCACAAGTGTACGGTTCTAATGAAATTGTTGAGCGTCACCGCCACCGTTATGAGATGAATAACCGTTATATTCCAGTGCTTGAAGAAGCAGGTCTAAAAATTTCGGGTTATTCACCAATTCAGCACTTGGTTGAAACTGTGGAAATTCCGCAACACCCATGGTTTATTGCGGTACAATTCCACCCGGAATTTACCAGTTCGCCACGTGATGGACACCCATTGTTTGCAGGCTTTATTGGTGCAGCGAAGCAACAGCATCAAAAAAACAAATAAGATGGCTTTAGGAATAGACTAGGAAGTTTAAATGTCACTATTAAAACCACAGGAAATTGTCCGTTTAGGTGATATACAAATGGCGAACCATTTGCCATTTGTATTGTTTGGCGGCATGAATGTCCTTGAGTCCAAAGACCTTGCTTTTGAAATTGCTGAAACCTATGTGGATATTTGCAAACGCTTAGATATCCCGTATGTGTTCAAAGCCAGTTTTGATAAAGCCAACCGCTCAAGCCTGAACTCGTTTCGTGGCCCAGGCTTGGAAAAAGGCATTGAATGGCTGGCTGACATTAAAAAGCATTTTAATGTGCCAATTATCACCGATGTGCATGAGCCATATCAGGCTGCACCTGTGGCAGAAGTAGCTGACATTATTCAACTTCCTGCATTTTTAAGTCGCCAGACCGATTTGGTTGAAGCGATGGCGAAAACTCAAGCCATTATCAACATTAAAAAAGCACAATTCCTTGCGCCACACGAAATGCGTCATATTTTGCATAAGTGTTTGGAAGCAGGGAATGACAAACTCATTCTTTGTGAGCGTGGCTCAGCATTTGGTTACAACAACTTGGTTGTAGATATGCTTGGCTTTGACATCATGAAAGAAATGAATGTTCCTGTGTTCTTTGATGTAACCCATGCCTTGCAAACCCCTGGTGGTCGCGCAGATTCAGCAGGTGGTCGCCGTGCACAAATTACCACTTTGGCACGTGCAGGCATGGCAACAGGCTTGGCTGGTTTATTCCTAGAAGCGCATCCTGATCCTGAGCAGGCAAAATGTGATGGACCTTGTGCCTTGCGTCTCTCACAGCTTGAGCCGTTCTTGGCACAGCTCAAAGAATTGGATACCTTGGTTAAAGGTTTCAAAAAGCTAGATACACACTAAGTTAGACGTATATTAAATTATAGACTCATTGATGCGATCAAAAGCATCTTGTTATTAATCAACTGAGGAATTGTTCATGAGCCAAATCGTTGACATTCGTGCACGTGAAATTTTGGACTCTCGTGGTAACCCAACCATCGAAGCAGACGTAATCTTAGCATCTGGCGTAGTTGGCCGTGCATGTGCACCATCAGGTGCTTCAACTGGTTCTCGTGAAGCTCTAGAACTTCGTGATGGCGATCAAGCACGTTACTTGGGTAAAGGTGTTAAAACTGCAGTCAACAACGTGAACACGCTAATCCGTGATGCGTTAGTAGGTAAGTCTGTGTTTGAACAAAAAGACATCGACAACACCATGATCGCGCTTGATGGTACTGAAAACAAAGAAAAACTAGGTGCAAACGCTACACTAGCAGTATCTTTGGCTGCTGCACGTGCTGCTGCAGACGAAAAGAAAATTCCTCTTTTCCAATACATCGCAGATTTACGTGGTCAAACAATTTTGACTATGCCTGTACCAATGATGAACATCTTAAATGGTGGTTCTCATGCAGACAACAACGTAGATATCCAAGAGTTTATGATTGAGCCAGTAGGCTTCACTTCATTCTCTGAAGCATTACGTGCAGGTGCAGAAGTATTCCATTCGTTGAAATCTGTATTGAAAAAACAAGGTTTGAATACTGCAGTAGGTGATGAAGGTGGTTTCGCGCCGAACTTACGTTCAAACGAAGAAGCAATTACTGTTATTCTTGAAGCAATTGAGAAAACGGGTTACAAAGCTGGTTCTGATATGATGCTTGCGCTTGACTGTGCATCTTCAGAATTCTACAAAAATGGTCAATATATTCTTGCAGGTGAAGGCAATAAAGCATTCTCAAGCAATGAATTTTCTGACTATTTAGCAGGTTTGGTCAACCAATATCCAATTATCTCAATTGAAGATGGTTTGGATGAATCTGATTGGGAAGGTTGGTCTTACTTGACGTCTATTTTGGGTGACAAGATTCAATTGGTAGGTGACGACCTATTTGTGACCAATCCAAAAATCTTACAACGTGGTATTAATGAGAAAGTTGCTAACTCTATTCTGATTAAATACAATCAAATCGGTACTTTAACTGAAACGCTTGATGCTATTTATCTTGCTAAAGCAAATGGTTATACCACTGTTATTTCACACCGTTCAGGCGAAACTGAAGACTCTACAATTGCAGATCTTGCAGTGGGTACTGCAGCGGGTCAAATCAAAACAGGTTCATTATGCCGTTCTGACCGTGTAGCAAAATACAACCAATTACTTCGTATTGAAGAATTGACCAAAGCTGCATATCGCGGTAAAGCTGAATTCAAAGGTTTGAACTAAGCGACATTGTGCATGTTAAATGTATTTGACTCCAAAGCGAGTAAAGCATTGTTGGGCCTTGCGATCTTTTTGATCGCAGGGTTTCAATATTTATATTGGTTTGGTGAGGGTGGTTACCAGGACCATGCTGCACTGACAGAAAAAATCCAACAACAAACAGAATTAAATCAAGATCTCAAAGAACGCAATCGTGTACTTGCAGCAGAAGTCTATGACTTAAAAAATGGGGTAGAAGCCATAGAAGAGCATGCCCGTTTAGATTTAGGCTTGATTAAGCCACATGAAACATTTGTGCAAATGAGCACCATTAGCACACAATATAAACCCATTTATATTCAACCCAATTCAACTGTAGATTTACGTACCAATGAATCACAACAACCCGCAGCAACCGCCACAACACCCTAAACTTTGGGCGATTATTCCCGCAGCGGGTTCAGGTAGCCGTTTTTCTAAAACTGAATTAAAACAATATCAAACCATACAAGATCAAACTGTCTTAGAACATAGTATTGCACGTTTAAATCATTTACCGTTGGCGGGCTATGTTTTGGCTATAGGTCAAGCAGATGATGTAGCACAAAACCTAAACTTGGCCCAAAGAGAAAAAGCACATTTTTGCTTAGGTGGCGCCGAGCGAGTAGACTCTGTGTTGAATGCATTACGTTATTTGGCTGAAATTGCACATGCAGATGATTGGGTCTTGGTGCATGATGCAGCACGACCTTGTGTCACGACTGTTTGTCTAGAACAGCTATATCAGACTGCACAAGACACAGATCAAAGTGCAATTTTAGCTATTCCTGTGCGAGATACCTTAAAGCGCGTTGCATATGCACCTCAAATTGAAAAAACAGTCAGCCGCGACTATCTTTGGCAGGCGCAAACTCCTCAAATTGCAAAACTAAGTGTGCTTAAAAGTGCAATCGAATCTGCTTTGGAGCAACAACATACTATTACGGATGAAGCCAGTGCTTTAGAAGCTATGGGGTATGCAGTCAATGTCGTACAGGGGCGTTCTGATAATATTAAAATCACCTATCCTGATGACTTGGAACTTGCACGTTTAATTTTATCTGCACAACAACAAGCCCTGTAAAACCACAAGATAAAGTGGAAATTTCAGCGATTATAGTTTAATGATTCACTCTGTGCAGCTTTGCTTCTATAATTGTCCGTTCTGTCTATTTAAAACCTTTGAGCCGTATGAATCCATCGCAGCAGTATCGTTTTTTACGTCACTCATTACGTGATGGTAGAAGCATTAAAAATGATTCCTCACGTTGGACTAAACTACATTTAGATCCGTGGCTGCTATGCTTTTTAATTCTAAATGCGATTCTAGGTTTAATGGTGGTGTATAGTGCCACAGCACAAGACATGGGGATGGTTTTACGCCAAGCCACTAGTTTTGGGATTGGTTTTGTGGCTATGATCATTCTTGCGCAAATTCCACCGAAAGTGTATCAGGCGGCTAGTCCGTATTTTTATATGTTTGCTGTGGTCATGCTGGGGCTTGTTCTGCTCATTGGTGAAACCCGTATGGGCGCAAAACGCTGGATTAGCTTGCCCGGAATTGGCAGCATGCAGCCCAGTGAGTTTATGAAATTTGCTATGCCTTTAATGATGGCGTGGTATTTTTCTCGTCGTGCTTTTCCGCCTAAATTTATTCATATCATTGTCGCCTTGGTGTTGATGATGATTCCTTTTGTCCTTGTTGCTTTACAACCTGATTTAAATATTGGCCTGATTATTCCAGGTGTATTTGCTTTATTTTTAAGTGGAATGTCGTGGCGTTTGATTCTAGGCGCAATTGGGGCTTTGGCTGTTGCTGCACCTTTGCTTTGGATGTTCTTTTTACAGGAATACCAAAAGAAAAGAGTCTTGACCTTGTTTGATCCTGAATCTGATGCCTTGGGTGCAGGCTGGAATATTATTCAGTCAAAAATTGCAATTGGCTCAGGTGGTTTTACAGGCAAGGGCTATTTGGAAGGAACCCAGTCACACTTAGGTTACTTACCTGAACATCATACTGACTTTATTATGTCGACCTATGCCGAAGAATTTGGATTTATAGGTGTATTTTTACTGTTCAGTTTGTTTGCTGCCATTATTTTACGCTGCTTAATGATAGGGATGAACTGTTTCCATAACTTTGGCCGTTTGTATGCAGGTACAGTTGGGTTGACTTTCTTTTTCTTTGTATTTTTAAACTCGGGGATGGTGAGTGGTATTTTACCTGTTACGGGTGACCCATTGCCGCTGATGAGCTATGGTGGTACAGCTGTGATTTCCATGCTTGCCAGTATGGGCATTGTGATGTCAATTCATACCCATCGTTGATATTGAACTAAATTAAGGTGGAGTGGATATAGTTCTTCATCATCTTATAAACTACTGAAATAGCCGAAGCTTAACAGACGTTCTCTATAAAATTTAAGCAGATCAGTGGCACACCGAGTACATCATGACCCAGTTAATTTTTATTGCACTGTTCCCCTTAATTGCTTTAATTGCATTGGGCTATGCATTGAAGCGTATTCACGTACTGGATGAACCATTCTGGAAAGGTGCTGAGAAATTAAATTATTATATTTTATTTCCAAGCATGCTGTTTTTAAACCTTGCCACAGCACACATTGAAGCGAAATCAATCGCACAAATTATGTTTGTGGTGGGTATCGTGGTCACATTGGCAAGTTCTCTGTTGTACGCTTTACGGCATTATTTTAAGACACCTGCGGCACGCTTTGGGGTGTATATGCAAAGCATGGTGCGCTTCAATACCTATATTGGTTTAGCATTAGTCGCAGCATTGTTTCAAGCGCAGGGCATGGCACTGTTTGCAATTATTCTGGTGTTTTGCATTCCATTGGTCAATGTATTGTCGGTACTTGCTTTGAGTGATACCAAGACTTTACAGCCACAGCAAATTTTATATGCATTGATGAAAAACCCACTGATTTTAGGCTGTATAGTTGGTGGTTTATTTAATATATCAGGACTGAGTTTGTGGGTTGGTGCAGAGCATTTTATTCGACAAATTGCTTTATGCAGTTTACCGTTGGGACTGATGTGTGTGGGTGCAGCATTACAGTTTAATGGTTTGCAGAGAGACTTAATGCCTTTGGGGTTAAATGTCGTTGGTCGTTTGCTCTTTATGCCTGCTTTGGCATGGCTTGTTTGTTGGGGCTTAAAACTCCCTGTTTTAGAAACACAAATACTGGTCTTGTTTTTTGCTTTACCGACAGCATCTGCGGCTTATGTTCTAACACAGGTTTTGGGTGGGGATAGTCGGATGATGGCAACGGTCATTAGCCTACAAACAGTGTGTGCAGCTTTAAGCTTACCATTCGTGTTGTGGTGGTTAATCTGAATATAGAAAAGGCTTAAACAGACTTAATCATATAAACGGTATATTCCTGCAAAGCGCTCACAGCCTTTTTGGCGAGTGTGTATTTTTAATATCGCTTTAGAATAGTCAAATTGATAGCTGCAATCATGTTCATTGTCAGTAATTTCTGTTTTTTGTTCAGGTGTGGTGTAGGCTAAAAAAGCAATACTTTGCGATTCGAGTCGATTGTTCGGATTGCGATAAGCAAGTCCTTCAATTTTAATGCTATTTTTACTGAGTTGATGAATCTGTAAATGCACAGGCTGTGCAGCAAATTTACCATTTTCATATTTTAAATAATGCTGGGTCATGCTCTGATTCATAGAGGTAAAAAAATTCAGTTGATCGATACGTACATCAAATTGTTGGGTATAACAATTTAAACTTTTACATTGCTGTAGGCGTTGCATCCACAACTGTTGAGTGTCTTCTATAAGGCGAATTGGCGCATCACTCATCAAATATGCAGTTAAATGTTGATCATTTAATTTTTCACGTAATTCTGAAAAATCATCATTGCACACTTTGCTGAGCTTTGTTTGGGCAGCAGTAGAACAATCAATCCCTTGAGCATAAGAGAAAGATGAATATAAACAGCCAAATAGCAGCAGTGTGCCTAAGTTTTTGATAAGATAAATTTCAGATTTCAACAGCATGATCGCTTATACTTTCACTATGTTGCGCTAGTCTAACTATAGCGAAATCGAAAGTATGAATACAAGATTTCAATGATTTATTTCTACAGGAGTTGAACATGGTTGCACATATTCGAATTGGACAAGGATTAGATGTTCATGCCTTTGAAGCAGGGGATTTTGTGACGCTTGCAGGTGTTCAAATTCCGCATACACAAGGTTTAAAAGCACATTCAGATGGTGATGTGGTGTTGCATGCGCTGTGTGATGCGCTGTTAGGTGCATTGGCCTTAGGAGATATTGGTCAGCACTTTCCAGATACAGACCCGAATTATAAAGGTGCAGATAGCCGAGAGCTGCTTAAACATGTGTACCAACTGATTTTAGACCGTGGTTATAAACTGAATAATGCCGATATTACGGTGGCTTGTGAGCGTCCAAAACTTGCTACGCACACTTTGGAAATGCGCCAAAGTATTGCCGATGTGTTGGATGTGGAAGTAACACAAATTAGTATTAAAGCCACAACTACCGAAAAACTCGGTTTTACTGGACGTCAGGAAGGTATTTTAGCAACTGCAACAGTGCTAATTTCACATACTAAATAAAAATGAAGATATCTGCTGAGGCGAATCAAGTTTCAGCAGATTCTAAAGCCTGCTGTAAGTCTTGAGTGGCTTTACGACCTTGAAGCTGTAAAGATACTGCGTGAATTAAACCTGTCCACGTTTCATTGGGTTTCCAAATGTCATGTAAGAAGTCTTGTGCTGTGGCAATATCCATATCCATAAAATATTGGCGATATACATACATCAAACTACTGGCGTGATTATTGTTGCTACAGTGAACCCAGACCATTTGGCTTTCCAGTAAATGATCCAGTAAATCTAAAAACAATAAGCACTGATCTGAAGATGGTGTTTCCAGTGAAATTGGCAACTGAATATAGTTGAGTCCAATATCTAGACAAATTTTATCCTCATGGGGAAGGGTGTGTTCGGCATCACTTTCAGCCAAATTAATTACTGTGCCAATGCCGTACTCTTTAATCAGTTTTAATTCGTCTGCGGTAAGTTGACCTGAAGTAAACAGGCGTTCATGAACAAACTGGAATTTTTTAATTTGGCTAAGTTGAGTTTCAAGTTCATTCATGGCGAGTCATTTCCTATGCAACAAATAGAAACGCCATCATGAAGATGGCGTTTTTTAAATCTTAACGATTTGCTAAAACATCTTTTAATGCTTCATGCATTTCAAGTAATGCTTTTTCTGTGGTTTCCCAGTCGATACAACCATCAGTCACAGATTTACCATACTCTAAATCGCATAAGTTTGCAGGAATATCTTGACGACCACCTTTAAGGTGACTTTCGACCATAATGCCTACAATAGACTTGTTACCATCAACAATTTGCTCGGTAATATTTTTTAATACCAGCGGTTGTAAGAATGGGTCTTTGTTGGAGTTGGCATGACTGGTGTCAATCATGATTTTGGTGCTAACTTTGGCTTTAGTTAAAGCATTTTCAGCTTCTGCAACAGAGCCAGCATCGTAGTTAGGTTTGCCATTGCCACCTCGTAAAACCACATGCGCATATTGGTTGCCGCTGGTACGAATTACAGAAACTTGACCTTGATCATTCAGGCCTAAGAAGCTATGACCATGTTTTACCGATTGCATAGCGTTGGTTGCAACTGTTAAACCGCCATCTGTACCATTTTTAAAACCAACAGGAGATGAAAGACCTGAAGACATTTCACGGTGTGTTTGGCTTTCTGTGGTACGTGCACCAATTGCAGACCAAGAAATTAAATCTTGATAATACTGTGGTGAGTTTGGATCAAGTGCTTCGGTTGCACATGGTAAGCCTTTTTCATTTAGCTCAAGTAAAAGTTTACGACCAAGACGTAAGCCTTTTTCAATATTGAAAGAGTCATTCATGTCTGGATCGTTAATTAAGCCTTTCCAGCCCACAGTAGTACGTGGTTTTTCAAAATAGACACGCATGACAATGTAAAGAGAGTCTTTTACTTTTTCGCTTAAAACTTTCAAACGATCTGCATATTCGTGTGCAGCAACAGGATCGTGAATAGAACATGGGCCAATGACCACAAATAGACGCTTGTCTTTACCATCTAAAATATTGCGGATAGTTTCACGACCATGAAGAACGGTTTGATAAGCAGTTTCAGTCAAAGGTAACTCAGTTTTTAATTCTGCAGGAGTCACGAGTGGCTGAATACTTTTAATATTCACGTCATCGATGTCTGATTGTGTAAGAGGATTAGACTGTAAAGTATTCATTGCCGTCACTGGTTTGATCATACAAAAGATTGTTTAATAGTCTGAATATAACATGAATTTCACTGTATTTTGTTATAAAAAGATGAATACTTCTTTAAAAAATAAGTGATGAATCGGGCAGATAAATTAAACTGCCCATTTTAGTAAAAGCATATTCAAACTTAGTTTGTTAATTATTGCTTGGATTGTGCTTCAGAAATCACAGCTGCTGTTTCAGGTGTACTTACAGGCTTAGATTTGACAGGATTGACCATAAAGTTAATCCCAATCACAAATAGGGTAATTCCTAAAACTTTACGAATAACTTTTTCAGGTAAACGGGAACTGAGCAAAGTACCAACCACAATGGCTGGAATTGAACCGACCAGCAACCAAATCAATAAATTGAAATCGACATTGCCTGAACTCATGTGTCCTAGGCCTGCAACTAAGGTTAGCAGTACTGCATGCACGACATCTGAGCCGATAATACGAATCATTGGTAGGTTTGGAAACATCAACACCAAAGCCATAATGCCAAAAGCACCAGCACCGACTGAGGAAAGTGTGACAAATACCCCAAGTACAATGCCCATAATCACAATCAGTGCGCGCTTATCTGCAGCCTGAAGTTTGACTTTTTCTAAATCCTGAGTCATGTCAGGTAATTCTTGTTTTCTGTATTTATTAAAAAAAGTTTCGATTTGGCTACGGAATACTATTGAGATGCCTGTTAAAGTCAACATAAAGCCAAGAACAACGGTCAGCACCATTTTATAATGAGTAGATTGGCTTAAGTAATTTTCCAATACCCAATGTGTGGCAAAAGATGCTGGAATACTGCCTACAGCAAGCCAAATTACAATAGGCCAGACGATATTCATTTTTTTTGCATGCACCAAAGAACCACAAAATTTTGAAATCGCGGCATAAAGTAGGTCTGTCCCAATGGCAATGTGCGGTTCAATTTTAAACAGGCTGATCAGAATAGGAGTCATGAGTGAACCACCTCCAACGCCAGTGACACCAACGCAGAAGCCAACCAATACACCCGCTAAAATAAACTCAATAGGACCAACCATGAAAAGCTGCCGAACATAAAAAACGTGGATATAGTATGACTTTTGCAAATAAGCTGTTGTCTTGATTAATGATTTACTTATTCTTAAAACAGATATAGTGAATTTGGCTGTTTCAGGAAAATAGTCATCTAAAATTTCTATTTCTTACAAAATACAGTGGCTATGCTAAAATGCCCTAAGTGATATAAATTAAAATTTAGAGGAAAAACCTTTGCAAAATCGGAAACTTAAAATTGGTATCGTTGTGGGAGAAGTATCGGGAGATACTTTGGGTGCACAACTTATGCGACGTTTTCGTGAGCAAGGCATTGATGCAGAGTTTGAAGGCATTGGTGGGCCTCAAATGATTGCAGAAGGCTTTAAAAGCTATTATCCGATGGATACTTTATCGGTGATGGGCATAGTTGAAGTACTCAAAGACCTAAAAAAACTATTTGCGGTGCGCGATGGTCTAGTCGAACAATGGAGTAACAACCCAGTCGATGTTTTTGTAGGTGTCGATGCCCCCGATTTTAATTTACGTCTTTCTAAAAGTTTAAAACAAAAAAACCTACCCATTAAAACGGTACAATACGTTAGTCCTTCGGTGTGGGCATGGCGTCAAGGTCGGGTACATGGCATAAAAGCCAGTATAGATTTGGTGTTGTGTCTATTTCCATTTGAAAAAGCCTTTTTTAAAAAATGGAATGTGCCTGCTGCTTTTGTTGGGCATCCACTTGCGAGCCAGTTAAGTCTAGATAATCCAATTACAGCAGCGAAGCAGGAATTGGGTTTAGATGACACTCAGGCACATATTGCCTTATTGCCAGGTAGTAGACGTGGTGAAATTGAACGTTTAGGACCTTTGGTGTTAGATGCAGCTCAAATTTTAAGCCAAAAACATCCACAGTATATTTTTTTGATTCCTGCCATTAATGACGCACGCAAACAACAAATTGAAAATCTGTTGCAGTCTTATCCGCTAGTATTACAAGCCAAAATCAAGATTATGGAAAATCGTGGTACGGAGTCAAAAATTGGACGTCAGGTCATGAATGCATCCAATATTATTGCACTGGCTTCGGGAACGGCGACTTTGGAAGCGATGTTGCTGCACCGTCCTATGGTGACTTTTTATAAGCTCAACCGTATTACCTACTGGATTGCAAAATTGTTGGTCCAAATTCCGTATTATTCATTACCGAATATTATTGCAGGTAAAAAGGTCATTCAGGAATTAATTCAGGATGATGCAACGCCTGAACGCTTGGCTTCTGAAATTGAAAAGCTAATGAATATTGAAGCTGCACAGATTCAAGCCATGCAGCACATGACCATGCATAAACAATTGCTGTCAGACAATAGCGAAGACCCAGCCCAAGCAATTTTGGCAATTTTGGATCACTAAGTTATTCGCATAATTATTTATAGAGTGGTTTGAAATTGCTGTCGATATTGGCTAGGCGTCAGTTCAAACTGCTTTTTAAATGTCTGGCTAAATGCGGTTTCTGAAGAATAACCCACACGATGTGCTATTTGTTGTATCGACAGTTGGCCTTGCTGCAAATAATTTGATGCCAAACGCAGACGATGTTGTTGTAAGTAGGCCAAAGGTGGCTCGCCAATTAACTGATTAAATAAGTTGGCAAATTTAGAGCGGGACATACAGCATTGTTCTGCTAGGCTTTCCACAGTCCAAGCCTGTTCGGGTTGGCCGTGAATAGCCGCTAAGGCATTGGAAAGTTCGGGATGTGCCAAAGCACCAAGCCAGTTATTGGAGTCATCTAACTGGGCAATATAATCCCGCACACATTCTATAAGTAAAATACTCACCAAGTGATCGAGTATTTTGTCACGGCCAGGTCGGATTTGATGACTTTCTACTGCTAAAAACTGTAAGCCAATTTGCAACCATTCAGGTGCTGTGCTGCACATAATATGTGGAATATGTAGATATTCGGGTAGGGCATTTAAAAGTGGTTTTGCCATCGTGGTATCCATGTGGCACTGGATTACCAATATAAATGCATCTTCAGCTTGTTCGTGATGAACCGTTCCGAACTGAACAGACTGCTGTGATTTAAGTTGGAATAAGTCTGAAATATCAAAATGTTCAGTCCAGTGTGTATTGGCTTGCGCACATGCATAATGACTACAACCCGAAGGAATCAGCACAATATCACCTGCATCTACTTGTAATTGGGTTTTTTCAGACAAGTGCACATGCAGTGTCCCTTGTAGCACCACATAAGCCAGCATGGCACCCTGATCATGATATTGAAATGACCAATTTCCATGCGGATTCAAATAGATATACGCAGACTGGTGTAAATGTATATCTTCAAAAATCTTACTTAAAGCATCCATATTTTAAGCATAAACAAACGTAAAATTAAAAACCTGTGATTTCGGGACAATATTGCGCATTTTGCGCCAAAGACTTTTGCATAGTTTTTTTGGACGTCTGCAACTGTTCATTCTTGTATTGATATTCAACTATATAGACAGATGAGCGTAGAAGGAAGCTAAGAAAATGAACGCACCACTTCATTTAATGGAAAAAATGGAACAGGATGTTCCTTATAAGAGCGTTACTCAACTCGATAAGAAGCGTTATTTGTGGTTGATCAGCCCATTTTTACCTGTGTTGGGTATGGGAATTTTAGCGGGATACCAATTTGCACCTAAGCCTGCCAAAAAAGTATTTGCGTTGGGTGGGCCATTATTATTACATGTCATTATTCCAACCATTGATACCTTAATAGGTCAAGATGCGAATAATCCAAGCAATGAAGATGTAAAGCGACTTGAACAAGACCCGTATTATTCACGTTTGGTGAAAAGTTTTATTCCGTTGCAATATGCCACCAATATCTATGCTGCTTATTTGGTTGGACGCCCACAAACTTCATTACTTGATAAAGTTTTATTGGGTATTTCTATGGGCATGGTGAACGGTATTGCTGTAAATACCGCACATGAACTCAGTCATAAATCTTCAAAAATAGATCATTTGCTGTCACATTTGGCCTTAGCACCAACAGGCTATAATCATTTTCGGGTAGAACATCCTTACGGTCATCATAAACGTGCAGCAACGCCTGAAGACCCTGCATCTTCACGTATGGGTGAAACATTTTATGAGTTTTGGCCACGTACAGTGAAAGGCTCGTTTCAATCTGCCATTCAAATTGAAATCCAGCGTTTAAAGCGTAAGGGCAAACAATTTTGGTCTAAAGAGAATGAGTTGTTACAAGGCTGGGGGATAAGTGCTGCTTTTCATAGTGTATTGCTGGCACGTTTTGGTACAGGAATTTTACCGTATTTAGCCACTCAGGCTTTTTATGGCATCAGTCTATTTGAGCTGATTAATTATATTGAACATTATGGCTTGCTCAGACAAAAAGATGCGCAGGGTAAATATGAACGAACCATGCCCGAACACAGCTGGAACAATAACAATATTGTGACTAATTTATTTTTATATCAATTACAACGTCATTCTGACCATCATGCGTATCCGACCCGGCCATTTCAGGCACTGCGCCATTTTGATGAAGCGCCTGAATTACCAAGTGGATATGCCAGCATGTTGCTGCCTGCACTGATTCCACCACTGTGGTTTAAAATTATGGATCAGCGTGTGTTTGAGCATTATCAGGGCGACTTAAACAAAGCCAATATTCAACCTAAGCGTCGTGCACGTATTTTTAAGAAATTTGCGGTAATTGATCGTTGGTTAAGCCGTTAAACTTTCTGCTTTAATAGCAAAAATTACCTCAATAATATGTTGAGATAAGAAAACGTGATAGGGTAAAAGACAGAAATTTACCAAGATGTTTGAATAAATTCTGTCTTTTATTGCATAAAGTTATATGTCTGAATGGGTAAAATTATTTCAATTCGCTTGAGCTTTTTCCTAATTCACGTCGGGCAATAATCAGTTGCTGAATCTGTTGCGTGCCTTCAAAAATATCTAAAATTTTGGAGTCACGTGCCCATTTTTCCAATAATTCATCTTCGTTATAGCCTACCGCAGCCGCCAATTCGACACATCTTAAAGTAATGTCATTACAAATTCGGCCTGCTTTGGCTTTGGCAATGGAGGCTTCACGTGAATTAGGCTGTTTATTGTCTGCCATCCATGCGGCTTTGAGCATCAGTAAACGTGCAGCTTCCCATTCTGCTTCCATTTTATAAATTTGTGCAGCGATATGTGAGCACTGTAAATATGGGGTGGCATAGTGTTCATCTAGGTGGTCTTTGAAAATTTTTTGAATACGCTCCAATGCGGCTTTGGCACAACCCACAGCCATGGCTGCAACCAAAGGGCGGGTATTGTCAAAAGTTTCCATTACCCCTGCAAAACCTTTCGCAACATCAATTTCTGCATTACCCAAAAGATTGCTAGCAGGCACGCGACAATCTTCAAAGCGAATACTGGCGGTGTCTGACGCTTTGATCCCTAATTTATGCTCCAAACGTTCTACCGTCATGCCTGGTGTGCCTTTAGGTACCACAAATGATTTAATCGCAGCACGTCCAAGTTGTTTATCTAAAGTTGCCCAAACCACTACTGCATCTGCACGATCGCCAGAGGTTACAAATATTTTTTCACCATTTAAAATATATGCATCGCCATCTTTGCGGGCTGTGGTTCGTATGGCCGCAGAGTCTGAGCCACAGTTGGGTTCAGTAATGGCCATAGCAGCCCAAACCCCATGAAAGCGTTGCAATTGTTCTTCATTGGCAACCGCTGCAATGGCGGAGTTACCTAAACCTTGGCGTGGCATACTGAGTAATAAACCTGTATCGCCATAACACATTTCTACAATACTGAGGGCTGTAGACATATTTACGCCATTTTTATTGCCTGTAGATGTATCGCCACGTTTATTGACTGCAGCACCTGCATTCATGCCATCTCCCGCTTGGTTCATGCCATCGACTAAGGCAGCGAGCATATCCAGTTCTTTTGGGTAAGCATGTTCAGCTTTATCGTATTTTCTAGAAATAGGGCGCAAGACATTGAGTGCAACTTCATGTGCCTGATCAATCAGCATTTTAAATTTTTTCGGGTTTTGTAAATTCATGCCTGTATTCCTTATATTTTTTGGCTTTATTTTTGATTGAATTCAGCATTAAGCATGTAAACCAGAATGCATAATTGCCGTTGCACGTAAATCACGATACCAGCGTTCTACAGGGTGTTCTTTGGTAAAGCCATGACCACCTAAAATTTGTACGCCATTGGTGGCAATTTGCATGGATTTTTCTGCACATAGCAGTCGGGCTAAATACGCTGCACGATGAAAATTTTGTCCTGATTCTGCAAGACTTGCGGCATTCAGCAACAACATGCGCATAGCTTCAATTTCAATGGCCATGTCGGCAATCATAAATGCCACACTTTGACGATGTGAAATTGGCTCGCCAAATGCAGTGCGTTCATTGGCATAGCCAATGCAATAACTTTTAACTGCTTCACAGCAACCTAAGGCCATGGCGCACCACATGAGATTGCCTAAATCTAAAAAGGCGCTATAGTCAAAATCATCTGTACCTAAGCGTTCTGCAGGGGTTTGATTAAAACTCAAAGTGACTGTTTCAGAGGCTTTTAGCCCCATAGCAGGTGATTCTTTCAGTTTTATGCTTGCATCACGCTGAACGATAAAGACTTCGGGCTTGTTATCAAGCTCGGCACTAACTAAAAATAAATCGGCAGTTTTGGCTAAAATCACCAGCGTTTTTTCACCTGTGATTAGGTACTGTCCATTTTGTAAGGTTGCTTTGGTTTTTAATTGATACGGATTAAAAGCAGCAGTATTTTCCTGCACTGCAAATGTAGCTTGTATTGTCAGCCCGCTAGACTCTGCTTCAGCAAAGGCTGTTAAATAAAGATTTTGAACCGCTTCTGAACCCCAACGGGTGATGGCATTGATTACACTAAAAGTCGAAAGCAGTCCTGCAGTTAAACTAAAATCGCCTCGCGCCAATTGTTCTGCAATTAAAAGATGACTGACAATATTTTGCTCAGTTGCCACTCCGCCTAAGGCTTCGGGTAGGGCGTAGCTATTTAAGCCTAAATCTGTGCTGTATTGCCAAAGTTGTTGTGGGAATTGCGCATGAAGGTCTGCTTCATAAGCCAAAGGATAGATCACCTCTGTTGCAAATTGCTGCATCGCATCGACCAGCATTTGTTGTTCTTCATTCAGTGATAAATCAAATAAATCTTTCGACTGCTGCTTCAACCGTTGCTGTGGCACGCTTTGGGTACGTTTAAATGTTTTTTGAGTGCTTTCCAGTGTTTTAAATCCTGCTTTTGCAGAATGATAAAGTGACTTTTCGACCCATTTGCGCAATTTGAGTTGATCCAGTCGGTCACTCGATGCCATTTTTGTGAGTAGTGCTAAGCCGAATCCTTGGGCTTTATTGATCATTTGACTCATGATTATGCTGTCCTGCATAGAAAGTGCTTTTTTATGCTGACATGCAGCGTATAAAAAAACTATGTCATTGCTGACATGCAGAATTGTCAAAGATAAACGGTAAAAACTAAACAGCAAGTGGCATTAATTAAATGATATTGCACAATTATTTTTCTTTTTGAAAAATATTAATTTCAAAAAAATTGACCTAAATGACAATTAAGCGAAATGCCAGTCTGCCGTTTAGGTCATTTAATCCAGTTAGATGATTCAAGTTGTGATGAATGCAGAAAATTTTTTCACTTAAATAAACTTTTGAATCATCTTGCGTACATTGGTTTTTGCATCAATCACAGTCATAAATGTATAGGCACCAATGAATTTACGGCTAATAAACATAAATTCTTTAGGCGGTACACTAAAGTAACGTGAAGCCATAGACTTAGATGCCTGTTGCATGACTCGGCTATGTAACTGACTTTTTTTCCAGTCATAGCGAGAGTGTTCATCCATTACGCCAGCAGGTAAGTCACGGTTATTGTCTAGGTGACTAAAGGCTTCTGTGGCCAGTAAAAATACTTTGGCCATATCGGGTTTAATACTTTCAGGAATACTGTCAAAAAACTCGTAACCTGTCATAGCATTCACCATCATTTGTGGGTCATGGTAATAACCTGCTTTAATCAGATTACGTGCCACAGTCAGCAAGTGCTGGTCAAATTGACGGATAGCACCGAAGTCCAATAGTACAATTTTATCGTGAATATCTTCACCATTACCCAAACGCACCAAGTAGTTGCCAAAGTTCGGGTCGGTTTGCATTTCGCCCCATTCAAACACTTCACGCACCGCAATTTCTAAAGAAGCTTCGCCCAATAGATTACGGCGTTCTTGTGGCAGGGAAAGCATCACAGGGCTGTTAATTGGCACACCACGTTCAAAAGTCATGCACAGCACTTGATCACTGCAATACTCATCTACAATTTGCGGCACGATATAACGTGGATCATCTTTTAAACGTGCTGCAAAGCGACGAGTGGTGTCTGCTTCAATTTGATAATTCACCTCACGGTGCATCATCTCACGCACTTCATCAAACCACTGATCAAATTCGCGGGTTTGAGGAACCATGCGGGTTAATTTGAGCATGTTTTTGAATAGACTCATGTCTGAGTCTATTGCATCTGCAACGCCTGGGTATTGAATTTTTAGCACCAATTCTAAACCATCAGACTTGCGTGTAGCACGGTGTACTTGCGCTAAAGAGGCTGTGCCTAAGGGTTCGTGATCAATAGTCAGATCATCTAGTTTTGCACCCAATTGTGCTTGTAATTGCTGTTTAATTGCAGGCCATGCCAAAGCAACAGTTTGGTTATTCAGTGTGTTGAGTGCTTGTGTGATTTCTTCAGGTAAAAAGTGTTCGCCATACAGCGCCATCATTTGGCCAATCTTCACGATTGAACCTTTTAATTTTCCAATTTCCGCCACCAAATAGTCGGCTTGCTCTTTCATGGCTTTTTTGCGTTTACGTTCTTTTTCTTCTTCGCTAGAAAACATGGAAGTGGCATTGGAAGCTGCCCAGCGTGTTCCCGCCAGTAAGGATGCTTTTGCGATGGATAAGCGTCGATCCATAGAGGAAGTCTTGAGTTGTTTAAGCTTATCGTTCTGATCTGACATTAAAATCAATCCTTAAATCAGCAATTCGCAGGAAAATTAGATTGTAACGGATATTACCGTGTCTTAACGTATTAAAAAAGTTCAACTTGCTGAACGTCGAGTTTCCTATCAAAAAAAAACCTATAAAACGCATGGAAAATAGAATAAAGCATCGAAATGAATTTTTTACATGCGATATTGTACTTTGGTTTCAGCTTTTTTCATTAACAGGGTTTTATTGTCCTGAATGAATTTGAGAATCATGGTTTTGACCGATTCATGTAAAAAACCGTGTGCATAACCTTTTACAATAATCACGCTAGGCAGGCAAAAAAACAGATATTTGGCATCATCCATAGACGCATTTTCAAAAATGCCGTTTTCAATCAGGATTTGCTGAAAAAATTGTTTTTCAATCAATACCGCATCTGAATGGTTGTCATTCCAGTAGCTTTGGCGCATGGCCATTAAATTATTGTGTTTGTAGCTCATAAGGCTGAACGATTCATCTATAAAATGAGTAATTCAATTATTGGGATGACGTCACATTTTTCAATGATTTTTCTGTATATATCATTGACTGGGCAATAAAAGCTGGGCGTTGACTATAGGATTTTGAGCCTGAATCTTGTAGCATCAATACAGCAATTTACGTTTCGCAAAATTATAAAATATTGAAGAATCACCGCGCATGCATCAAAAGGCGCTCAGGGGAAAACATGAAAGTTTGGGCAGTTACATTAATGGGGATGCTGGCTTTAGGTACAAGCCAAGTCTGGGCCAATGGTTTTTCACAGGCCTATATACAATGTATGAATAATACTTATGGGAGCATTGATAAATCACAAAAATGTATTCACAAAGAGCAGAAAGCTCAAGTTAAACGATTGAAAAAACATTATAAAGCCTACGTGAAGCGTAGCGCAGGCAATGCTCAAAATATTCAACAACAGCATCAACTTTGGGAAAATCGTGTGAAACAGCGTTGCCATTTATCGGGCAAAACCAATTTTGCAGAAATGCAACGTCGCCAATGTGTATTGGCACAGACAGTAGAACGTGCGGATTATTATCAAGGTCAATTTGTAGGCATTAAATAGCCAAGTTGCAGCTTAAAATAATTGTCTGAAATGCGCTTAAACATTATAAAACCGAGTAAAACAGGGTATTATAAAGCGTTTTAAAATTAGACCTTGGAGCGCCTTAAGTGGATCGACCGACAATTAGCCCTGAACATTTGCAGGAAGCTGCTGAAAACCTAAGCACTATTCGTGATTTTATCCGTTTTGGGGTTACAGCATTACGTCAATACGATGCACATTTAGGTCAAGGTACAGAAGATTATTTTGCAGAAAGCTCTGCATTGGTATTGCAAACCATGTCTTTAGACTGGAATGCAGACCCAGAAATTTTAGATGCCAAACTTTTACCAAGCGAAGTGGCTGAGTTTTTAAGTCTGCTTGAACGCCGTATTAACGAAAAAGTACCTACTTCATATTTGTTGAATTTGGCTTATTTCTTTAATAAACCATTTTATGTAGATGAGCGTGTTTTGATTCCACGTTCACCTATTGCAGAACTAATTGAAAATCGTTTTGCGCCATATTGTCTAGATGAAAATGGTCAAATGCGTGAAGCAGATAATAATTTACCTGCTAATTCTGCACCAAAAACACCACAACGTATTTTAGATATGTGTACGGGTTCAGGGTGTATTGCGATTGCATTGGCTTATGCATTTCCAGACTCAGAAGTGGATGCAACCGATATTTCTAAAGAAGCCTTGGAAGTTGCTCAAATCAATACTGAGCATCACAACAAGCAGTATCAGATTGCTTTATTGGAATCGGACTTATTTGCCAAAATTCCAGCAGAAAATCAGTACGATTTAATCGTATCTAACCCACCGTATGTTGATGCCGAAGATATGGCAGATTTACCTGAAGAATTTCACCATGAACCTGAGTTGGCATTGGCAGCAGGGCAAGATGGCTTAGATTTAGTGCGCAAAATGCTGGCGCAGGCTGCAGATTACCTCACTGAAGATGGTCTGATTGTGATTGAGGTGGGTAATTCTGAATGGGCAATGAAGCAAAACTTCAATACGGTCGATTTACATTGGCTTAAATTCCAAAAAGGTGGATCAGGCATTTTTGCACTGACTGCAGCACAATGTCGTCAGTACCGCGATTTATTTATTCAATCTGTTCAAGCATAAGGAGTCGTTGGACATGGCAGGCAATAGTATTGGGCAACTCTTCCGTGTAACGACTTGTGGCGAATCTCATGGCGTAGGGCTTATGGCCATTGTAGATGGCGTGCCACCAGGCATTGAACTGTCTGCTGAAGATTTGCAAAAAGATTTAGACCGCCGTAAACCTGGTACATCTAAATTTGCGACACAACGTAAAGAACCCGATGAAGTAGAAATTATTTCAGGCGTGTTTGAAGGTAAAACTACGGGAACGTCGATTGGTTTATTAATTCGTAATACTGACCAGAAATCTAAAGATTATGGCAACATTGCGCAAACGTTCCGCCCTGGACATGCAGACTATACCTATACCCAAAAGTACGGTTTCCGTGATTATCGCGGTGGTGGTCGCTCTAGTGCGCGTGAAACAGCTATGCGCGTTGCTGCGGGAGCAATTGCTAAAAAATACCTGTTTGAAAAATTTGGTATTGTGATTCGTGGTCATGTAACGCAAATTGGTACAGAAAAAGCTGAAAAACTGGATTGGAATGAAGTACCCAATAATCCATTCTTCTGTGGTGATGTAGATGCTGTGCCACGTTTTGAAGCTTTAGTAACATCTTTGCGTGAGCAAGGCACAAGCTGCGGTGCGAAGCTTGAAATTGTGGCAGAAAAAGTACCTGTGGGTTGGGGTGAACCTGTTTTTGACCGTTTAGATGCCGATATTGCACATGCCATGATGTCAATCAACGCTGTGAAAGGTGTAGAAATTGGTGATGGTTTTGCCGTGGCAGAACAGTTTGGACATGAAACTCGTGATGAGCTCACAACGGATGGTTTTTTGGCAAACCATGCAGGTGGTATTTTGGGTGGGATTTCAAGCGGGCAGGATATCCGTGTTGCAATAGCCTTAAAACCAACGGCGAGTATTACCACACCAGGTAAAACCATTAACCTAAACCGTGAAGACACAGACGTATTGACTAAAGGTCGCCATGACCCTTGCGTGGGCGTGCGCGCAACACCAATTGCAGAAGCAATGCTTGCGATTGTGTTAATGGATCATTTTATGCGTCATCGTGCACAAAATGCTGATGTGGTTGCACCGTTTGCACCTATTGAACCAAAATAACGGTCTGATCTAAGATTTTATTTTGAGTTTAAAAAAAGCTAAACCAAATGGTTTAGCTTTTTTTATGCTGAAACATAGCAGACATTCAATAAATAAAAAGAGCGCATTTTACGCTCTTTTTAAAGGATGTTCACTTAATTAACTAAAGAACCAAGTGTAATAACCCCAAATCATCAATGGCCATGCCACAAACGGGCTAAAGAGCCATTTCCAAAACCAGAAGCGTGGAATGAAACCAACGCCATGAACAAAGCCACCAGAAATACCAATCATAATAAACATCATGGCGCGGTGGCTGTATTCACCGTTGGCATCCAGCATTGCTGCTGGATGTAGAAGTAGTACAGCTGCGAGCGGGAATGCCAATAAACATGAAATAACCATCGCAATTTTGTTAGGTTTTTGAACTGTTGTTTCAGCGTTCACTGCAGTGTCTGTCATCTATTTATTCCTCGTCAAGGTCTTGATGAGATTCAATATACAGGGCACTCAAGACACCTGCAAAGCATGCCATCAGAATACCGAGAATCCATGCAAAGTACCACATAATTTATTCTCCTTAGACACAGCCTTAGTAAAGGCTGTGTGAATTATCTTTAATGTGCTTGTTGGTGATAACGCCCCACATTTTGTAGTAACACCAAGTGGTGTACAACAAAATAATTGGTACGAAGATACATGCTGCTACAGTCATAACAGTTAGCGTATTTTGACTAGATACCGCATCCCACATAGTCAAGCTTGCAACAGGGTTGAGGCTTGAAGGCATTAAGAATGGGAACAATGCAAAACCAGCAGTTAAAATTGCACCGATTACCGCTAAAGATGAACCAGTAAAACTCAAACCTGCCTTGCCTTTACCAGCTGCAAGAATAATCAAGATACCGCCCAAGATGCCCATTACTGGCGCAATCATGGTGATTGGGTAAGTTGAGTAGTTATTCATCCAACCAGGGTTACCATTGGTAAGCACTTCTTTAGCCAATGGATTCGCAACGCCATTTGTGTCGTATGGAGTAACAAGGGTATAACCTTCGATACCACCGAAGTATAACCATGCACCTGCACCTAAGAAACACACAAGGAACACAATGCCCATGATTTGTGTTGCTTTAGCAGAGCGTGCACGTAAGTCACCATCTGTACGAAGCATTAACCAAGCACCACCATGCGCACAAAGCATAGACAAGCTCACTAAACCACATACCAGAGCGAATGGGTTTAATAACGCAAAGAAGCTACCTGTATATGTTGAACGTACAGTTTCATCTAGGGTAAATGGCACACCGAGGAACATGTTACCAAAAGCTACACCGAATACTAATGCAGGAACTGCACCACCTACAGCTAGAGCCCAGTCCCAAGATGTACGCCACTTGGTGTTTTCAAGTTTTGAACGGTAGTCAAAACCGACTGGACGCAAGAACAGGGCAAATAGGACTAAGAGTAGTGCCCAGTACATGCCTGAGAATGCAGTTGCATATACCATAGGCCATGCTGCAAATAACGCACCACCAGCAGTAATGAACCAAACTTGGTTACCATCCCAGTGCGGTGCAATCGTGTTGATTGCAGCGCGGCGTTCTTCGTCATTTTTACCTACAAATGGCATGATTGCCATTGAGCCCATGTCGAAGCCATCGGTAAGGGCAAAGCCAATTAGTAGTACACCAACTAGCACCCACCAAATGATTTTGAGTAATTCATATTCGATCATGCTTAAGCCTCCTCATTGGCTTTTTTCGCAGCTTCAAGTTTCTCGAAGTGGTATTTACCAGTATGAAGCGAGCTTGGGCCTAGACGTGAGAATTTGATCATCAAGTACATTTCAATAATCAGCAATACGGTGTAGAACGCAGCCAATGCAATGATTGAGCCCCATACGTCACCTGTGCTGAGTGAAGATGCAGAAAGGTGTGTAGGAAGTACTTCACCAATTGTCCATGGTTGACGGCCAACTTCTGCAACATACCAACCTGTTTGCGCAGCAATCCAAGGTAATGGTAAAGCAAGTAAAGCAAATTTTAATAACCATGGTTTGCTTTCAGCATTGCGTTTCGCAACAGCAAAAGTTGCAAGAGCGAATAACAATAGCATTAAGAAACCAGAAGCAACCATTGCACGGAATGCCCAGAACAAGCTTGGTACGTGTGGAATAGTGTCCGCAGCAGCCATTTTAATTTGTTCGTCTGTTGCATCTACAACGTTTGGTGTATATTTTTTCAACAATAAACCGTAACCCAAGTCTTTTTGAGTTTGGTCAAATGCAGCCTTCAGTTCAGGAGATTGATCGCCCGCACGTAATTGCTCAAGTTGTTGATAAGCAACCATACCGTTACGGATACGCAACTCATGGTTTGCGATCAGGTCTTTAATACCAGTCACTTCTTCAGTCACAGAACGCGTTGCAATAATACCCATAACATAAGGAATTTTGACTGCGTAATCTGTGGTTTGCGTTTCTTCATTTGGAATACCAAATAAAGTGAACGCTGCTGGCGCAGGGTGAGTATCCCATTCTGCTTCGATTGCAGCGAGTTTGGTTTTTTGAACATCACCTAATTCGTAACCTGATTCATCACCAAGAAGAATTACAGAAAGAGTAGATGCTAAACCGAAAATTGCTGCGATAGCGAATGAACGACGCGCAAATGGTAAGTCTTGTTTTTTCAATAAGTAATAGCTTGAAATAGCCAAGACGAAAATTGCACCCGTTACATAACCTGCTGAAACAGTGTGTACAAATTTAACCTGTGCAACAGGGTTGAAAATCAATGCCCCGAAGTCTACAAGTTCCATACGCATGGTTTCGTAGTTAAAGGTTGAACCGACAGGGTTTTGCATCCAGCCGTTTGCAACCAGAATCCAGAGTGCAGACATGTTAGAGCCAAGCGCAACTAACCAGGTGACACATAAGTGCTGTACTTTGGAGAGGCGATCCCATCCGAAGAAGAACAAACCAATAAAGGTTGATTCTAAGAAGAAGGCCATTAAACCTTCAATTGCGAGTGGTGCACCAAAGATATCACCCACGTAGTGTGAGTAATATGCCCAGTTCGTACCGAACTGGAATTCCATGGTTAAACCAGTCGTAACCCCTAAAGCGAAGTTAATACCGAAGAGTTTTCCCCAGAATTTAGTCATATCTTTATAAATTTCTTTACCAGAAATCACATACGTGGTTTCCATAATGGCAAGAATAAAAGCTAGACCTAAAGTCAGTGGAACAAAAATAAAGTGATACATCGCGGTCATTGCGAATTGGAACCGCGAGAGATCGACCACGCTTTCAGAAATCATCAACGTGTCTCCTTGATTGAGGAAGGACTGCTGGCTATACGCTCAGCAACTTGTGAATCAAAATTTTGAGGGATCGTTGGGGCATCAAACCAAATGTTTTTGATAACCATTAGCAACACGACCTTAATAATTAAAATGGCCGTGAGCTCACGAACAACTTTTCTATTTAAATCTTTAGGTACTAAGCTCACTTTTTATAAGCCTGTTTTTTAAACTGTGTTTTATATTATTAAACAAAAACATACAAAAAAAAATAGCCAGCACAATTAAAATAAAAATATATTGTTAATTCTTTTGAAAACAATGGTTTATTTTTGTGTTTTGGTCGATTTTAATTGCTAACTTTGATTAATTCATACTTTACTGAAACACTTGTAATTAATAATTCAAAATCAGACTAAAATACTTATGTTTATTTCTTTATAAAACAAACCAAATTAGTATGAATAAAAATAAAACAAAATTAAGCATTTATGTAAGGCTATTTTTTGGCGGTAATTATATTGATGGTCTTGTTAAAATTTGATGAATTTTTTCTTTCAGTTTTGCGACTCAGTAGGAGAATGAATACTTGTTGATATGGCGTTCTTACATGCTTATATGCCAAGTAGATTGGACTGATTGGGTAGAAATAACATGAAATAGCGATGTTATTTTAAGTAGTACAGAATTTAAAATTGTCAGTGTTATGCATGATAAATAGTTCAAGATCACTCAGTTGTTAGAGCTGAAGCCTATAACTGTGTGGCTTATTGATGTGTAAATAAATTATTTGAATCTGAAATTTTTTTGGCAAGATAATGTGACTTTTTTTTACGAATTAAAATAATTTGTGCCTGAAATTCAAGCTCACCAAATTCAGGTTCAACCTGTACATAGTGTAGTTGTCCAAATTCATCACGAACGCGTGCTTGTGCGGAAAAACCAGGTCGGGCATTGCCACTAGAAATTGTGGCCAAGCGACCGAGTAAATCGACTTGTCTTACGCTGTATTTGGGTTTAATCACCTGATCCAGGCAGTGAATCATAAATACGGTAAAAAATATTGCAATGATCAGGGCAGGAATAATGATGTAATAAGCGGGCACAAAATTTTGTTGTTGCGAATAAATTAAAAACTGTAAGAAATAGCCTGCAACGCTAAAATTCATCAGTAAGAATACAAAAATCAATACTTTGGAGAATTTAACATCTAAAAGGGGCGATGTTGTAATACGCTGTGAAAAAGCACGTTTTAGCAATTGGCTTGGGCGATAATTGAAATAATAACCAATGGTTTCCACAGTACTGAGAATCAGCAACACCACTAAACTCAGGTGAAAAGGCATTAAGTTCAGATCGTATAGAAACTCAAGCATGCGCTAAACTCTTATCGTGATTTTTCATTGTGATTATTATCAATTTGATGGCAGATCATCTATCTATACTTTATCAAAAAGTCTTGCAATAAATGATCTGCACATTTTGGTAGATTGGCTATAGCTAAAAGGTTGCCTTAATCTACCAAATAAATTCCACCATCTGAATGTACACTAATCTCTACTTTTTCGAGTGATTGCCCTAAACAAGGCCCTGAAATACATTCGCCTGTTTCGACCACAAATAGAGCACCATGTGTAGAACACTCAATATATTCCTGATCACGGTCTAAAAACTGGTTTTCTAAAAATTCCAGTTCGACCTGTAAGTGCGGGCAGACATTTTGGTAAGCATAATACACACCATCACGTTGGGTGATAAAAATCGTCTCACCATTCGGTGTGTCGTAAGCACGTGCTTCGCGTTCTGGAATTTCTTCCATCATACAAATTTTATTCATTCTGCAGATTCCTTCTGAATGCTGTGCAAGAGTTTAGCGTAATCTGCAACTTCAAGACGAGGGCCAAATTGAGATACGACTTCACTTGAAATAAGAATGGCAAGCTTGGCAGCAGTTTGGAAATCGAAACCTGCATTTAAGGCATATAAGAATGAACCTGCAAACGCATCGCCCGCACCGTTAGCATCTACTGCATCTACTTTGCGGCCTGGTACTGTAAAAGTGGTTGTACCATCATAAATTAAGGCACCTTGTGCGCTCAATGTAATGACAATGTACTTGCTTTTTTGTTTTAACTGTTCTAACGCAGCTTCAGCTGTTTCTGTACCTGTGTACATCATCGCTTCTTGTTGGTTGCAGAAGAGCAAGTCTATGCCATCATCAACTAACTCATCTAAACCTGCACGGGCATATTGCACCATGGCAGGGTCAGATAAAGTCAGTGCAATTTTTACCTTATTGGCTTGAGCAATTTCGCGCGCTTGTTTTACTGCGGCACGTGCGGTGTCGCTAGTCGATAGATAACCTTCAATATAAAGCCATTTTGCAGTCTTGAGCTGTTCAAAATCAATTTGTGCAGCAGAAAGTTCTGCGGTAATACCCAAATAGGTGTGCATGGTGCGTTCAGAATCTTCACTGACCAAAACCATACAAGTGCCTGTAACACCCTCACTGACTGACTTAGTGGTGGTGTGAATACCTGCTTCATTAAGACCTTTGAGGTAAATGTCACCTAATTCATCATTTCCAACGCGACATGCATAGAATGCTTGTCCGCCCAAAGCACTGAATGCTACTGTTGTATTTGCTGCAGAACCGCCCGAAGCTTGGCCTTTATGTCTTTGCGTTTTAATTAAGTTGTTGTATAAATTTGCTTGTGTTTCACCATCGGTTAATTGCATAGTACCTTTTTGCAAGCTATGTTGAATGAGGAAGTCATCCGAGACTTGAAATTCTTGGTCAATTAATGCATTACCAATTGCAAAAAGGTCAACAGTTGCCATGTCTTTAAATCACAGTCAAAATTAAAAACGCTAAGTTTACACCAATGCTCAGGATTGCTGTAGTTTCATGAATAAAATTCAGTTGAATGAATGATATTGATGGAAAATAGGGGTTTAGCAGAGTTATCAGGAAGGTTAGATGAACATCGAAATTAAAGAAGCACAGGAATTACCAGCGCAAATACAGACTTTGGCAAAACATGCTGCTCAGGAAGGCTTTGATTTTGTCCATCGTTTAATTGAAGAATGGGAAAGTGGCAAAAACCGCTTTGATCAGCCTGGTGAATTCTTACTGTTTGTTTATGATGGCGAACAATTGGTTGCTTGCGGTGGCTTAAACCAGCAGTGGAATGAGCAAGATATTGAAAGTCGCATCGGGCGGGTTCGTCGTTTCTATGTTTTACCAAATTACCGTAAACATGGTGTGGGTAAGCAGTTATTGCAACATTTAGAGAAAAAAGCACGTGCCAATTTCTCTGCGCTGTGCCTGAATACAGATACTAAGTCTGCAGCACATTTCTATCAAAAACAAAATTATGTGTATGTTGAGAATCATCCAAACTATAGTTATTTTAAATACCTGATTTAGTTTTTTGCAGTAGCAAAACCCGACTTGTGCTGCACTTTGTTGATACTTTGCAAATTTCAATCAATTTAGTCGGGTTTTCAACGTGAATTATAGGGAGAACTAAAGCTATAATGGCTTTAGTTTTTTTATTTGCTTATTTAGGAGATCACATGACTGTAGATGTCACTGAAACCATTTCCCAGACTGTACATCCTGCGTTTCAGTTGGTACGTCAACACCATGTTGAAGCCTTAGACATTTTAGTGTCTGAATATAAACATAAAGTTACAGGTGCGGTGCATTATCACTTGGCGACAGATCATGATGAAAATGTATTTCTAGTTGCATTTCGCACCCAGCCAATGGATTCCAAAGGCGAGGCGCATATTTTAGAGCATACTGCGCTATGTGGTTCAGAAAAATTTCCTGTACGTGACCCGTTCTTTTTAATGATTCGTCGTTCATTAAACACCTTTATGAACGCATTTACCGCTGCAGACTGGACGGCGTATCCATTTGCGACACAAAACAAAAAAGATTTTCAAAACTTACTTTCGGTATATATGGATGCAGCTTTTGCAGCCAATTTAAATCCTTTGGATTTTGCACAAGAAGGTATTCGCATTGAGCTAGAAAATGGTGAGCCTGTTTATAAAGGCGTGGTTTTTAATGAAATGAAGGGGGCAATGAGCTCGCCATCCGATCAGTTGTATCATCAATTGGCTTATCATTTATTCCCTGAGACCACCTATCACTACAACTCAGGCGGCGACCCGAAAGACATTCCAGATTTAAGTTATCAGGAGTTAGTCGATTTTTATAAGTCGCATTATCATCCAAGTAATGCGGTATTTATGACGTTTGGTAATACGCCTGCATACGATTTACAGGAACAGTTTGAACAATTGGCCTTGGCGAAATTTGAGCAGGGGCAAACGCTGTATTCTAAGCCAGAACGTCGCCTTGCTGCGCCTGTTGCAGTTACAGAAACTTATGCTGTTGATGCAGAAGAGCTGAAGGATAAAACTTACCATGTCTTAGCGTGGTTATTGCCTGAAGCCAGTGATATTAAATTGCGTTTGGGGATGCGTTTAGTTGAAGGTGTTTTGCTTGAAAACTCTGCTGCACCATTACGCCATTATTTAGAAACTTGGGCGCATGCACAATCGACAGGCCCGTTGATGGGTGTGGATGACTCCAATTTTGAAATGACATTCTTCTGTGGTGTGCAAGGTTCAAACCCTGAACATGCAGCCGAATTTCAGGCAGGTGTATTAAAGGTTTTACAAGACGTTGCTGCAAAACCTGTAGATACTGCTTTGGTCGATGCAATTTTACATCAGATTGAATTGCATCAGCGTGAAATTAATGGCGATGGCATGCCGTACGGTTTGAGCTTGATTTTAAATGGCTTGAGCAGTGCCATTCACCACAATGACCCAATTCAAGTTTGGGATGTAGATTCTGCAATTGAACAGGTTAAAGAAGAACTCAAAGACCCAATGTGGTTGTCACAGTTAATTCAAACGCATTTAATTGATAACCCGCATCGGGTACAAATGACGTTGGTGCCTGATGCAGAAAAATCGGCCAAAGATGCTGCACTTGAAAAAGCACGTTTGGCAGAGATTGCTGCACAATTGACTGAAGAGCAGAAAGCCGAAATTGTAGCGCAAACAGAAGCTTTAAAAGTCCGTCAAGACACCCCAGATGATTTAAACTTGTTGCCAAAAGTTGGTTTGGAAGATGTGCCAGCTGCTTTGCATATTGTACAAGGCGAACTACGTGAAATTATCAGTAACCGCATTGATTATCCGTTAAATTTATATCATGCAGGTACCAATGGTATTTACTATCAACAAGTGTTGATACAAATTCCAGATGAAATTGTACAGTCGCCATACTTTAACTTGTTATCTATTTTAATGGGCGAAGTCGGAGCGGGAGAATACAATTATTTAGAATTGCAACAACTCCAAACCGCAGTTAGTGGTGGTTTGGGCATGGGCGCATCGTTACGTTCTAAAGTGGATGACAAAAATCAGATTAGCGCATGGCTTACTTTAACCACCAAGTCTTTAGTGAATAATTTAGAAGCGATTCGTCTGCTAAAACTTGCATTTGAACAATTACGCTTTGATGAAAAAGACCGCATTATTGAGCTGTTACAACAACGTAAAACCCGTTGGCAGTCACGTTTGTCGGGTTCAGGGCATAGTTATGCTATGCAAATTGCGGGACGTCAGCATAGTGCTTTAGCGCAGCGTGATTACAACAATACAGGTTTAGGTGCATTAAACTGGTTGGCAGATTTGGTCGGAAAAATTGAAAAAGATGAAGCCGAATATGCCAAATTAATTGCTGAATTGCAGTTGATTCACAATAAATTGTTGCAAGCACCAAAACAGTTCTTATTGGTATGTGAAGAGCATCAATCAGATCGTTTGGTTGAAGAAATCCAAGAAGTTTGGGATAAACTCACTGTTGCTGAAAACACAGCCACATTAACCCAAGTAGATGTCGATCAATCTACACAAGATCAGGCATGGTTGATTCAGGCCAATGTGCAATTCTGTGCTGCGGCATATCCTGCTGTAGAAGTTTCACACCCTGATGCTGCACCATTAATGGTATTGGCTGCATACTTGCGTAATGGCTTCTTGCATAGTGCAATTCGTGAGAAAGGCGGTGCTTACGGTGGTGGTGCAAGTTATGATGGCAATGCTTGCTCATTCCGTTTCTATAGTTATCGTGACCCACGTTTAGCTGAAACGTTTGCAGACTTTGAAGCGAGTATTGATTGGTTATTGGACGCAGAGCAATTGCCACATCAGCTTGAGGAAGCGATTTTAGGCTTAATTGCCAGTATGGATAAGCCGGGTTCGCCTGCGGGTGAAGCGATTACTGCATGTTATGCTTTGTTACACGCACGCACACCTGCCTTCCGTACCGTATTACGTGAGCGTTTGCTGGCGGTAACTTTAGACGACTTAAAACGTGTTGCAGAGCAGTATTTACGTCAGCAGCTGGTTTCTAAAGCTGTGGTTGCGCCTGTAGCAAAACGTGAAGCGTTAATAGCACTTGGTTTTGAAATCAAACAAGTGAACTAAAGCTTTAAATGAAATCAAAATAAAAACTAAACCATTGGGGTGACCTATGAGCGCGTTCAAAACCTTTGAACGTACAACACTAATGCTGAGTGTAAGTACACTCAGCACAGTGTTTGTGGCAAACAGCTATGCACAAGACCCAGCAACACTGATTGCACCTGCAACACCTGAAGCATGTGTGGCTCTTGAGGCGAATGCTGATCGTCTGGCTTGTTATGATGCTTTATTTAAAATTCCTGAAGCAGAAAAAACAGCGTTGATCAGCGAACGTCAAGCTGCTCAGGCACTAGCGCCTGAACCCGAAACGGTGACAGAAAAAATTGCAGTAAGCGTAAGCAATTTATTTTCTTTTGATGCACCTAAACTGGATCCAAATGTTTCTTTGCTGGATAAGCGTTGGGAACTTTCGGCAGACAGTAAGTTGGGTACATGGAATTTACGTGCTTATCAGCCTGTGTTTTTAATGCCCGGCTTTTGGACCAGTGATAAAAATGAACGTCCTCAAAGTTTAAATGAGCAAAACACAGTGCAATTGGGTGAGGAGCAGAATCTCACTTCAATGGAAAGTAAATTTCAGCTTTCTTTAAAAACCAAAGCGGTAGAGAACTTGTTAGGGAATAATGGAGATGTCTGGTTAGGATATACCCAGTCTTCTCGCTGGCAAGTTTACAATGGTGATGAGTCACGTCCGTTTCGTGAAACCAATTATGAGCCTGAAGCCAGTTTAATGTTCCGTACCAATTATCAGCTTTTTGGTTTACATGGGCGTTTGATGGGGCTGACGCTGAATCATCAGTCCAATGGTCGTTCAGACCCTTTGTCACGTAGCTGGAATCGAGTAATTTTCAATCTTGGTTTTGAAAAAGACAATTTTGCTTTGATGTTGCGTCCTTGGTATCGCATTGAAGAAGACCGCGCTGATGACAACAACCCAGATATTAAAAACTATATCGGGCGTGGTGACATGTTGGCATTTTATCGTTGGAAAGAGCATGACTTTTCTTTGATGTTACGTCATAGCCTAAAAGGTGGTGATGACTCACACGGTGCGGCACAGTTTGATTGGGTTTTCCCGATTAGTGGTAAGTTACGTGGTCATTTCCAATTGTTCGATGGTTATGGAGAAAGCTTGATTGACTATAATCACCGTGCAACCTATGTGGGTTTAGGTGTTTCATTAATGAATTGGTTTTAATGACCTAGCATTGATTTAAAAACGTTTTTAACTGAATTTAAAACGCCAATCTTGAAGATTGGCGTTTATTTTTCTATCGCATGTGTTTGTTTTATCCAACCTGAATATCTGCATTAGGGTGTTTAAGACGGCTTTTTTGTGGTGTCGCAATTAAATAGGCCAAGGTCAGAGGCCCTAGACGTCCTGCAAACATCAGCAGCATTAATACAATTAAACTGGCAGGTTGTAATTCGCCTGTGACACCACGAGATAAACCTACCGTGCAGGCAGCAGAAACCACTTCAAAAAGTAAATCCAAAAAATTTTGCTTAGGTTCAAATAGAAGTAGGCTGAAGATACCGATTGTAATCAACATTCCTGTAATGCTGACCACAGCCAATGCTTTAAAAGTCGTCCGTTCAGGTACGGCATGATTAAATACACGAACTTCATCTGAGCGTCTTAAAAAGCTGATCACACTTAAAACGACAATAATAAATGTACCCACTTTAATGCCACCTGCGGTACTGAGCGAACCGCCACCAATAAACATCAGCAACATGGTGAGTAGGGTGCTGGCATTTTGCATGCTGGTCATATCTAAACTGTTGAAGCCAGATGAACGCGGCACGGTGGCATGGAACCAAGCATTGAGGGCTTGGTCGCCAATACTCATCGCAGCAAGGGTATGCGGATTGCTGGCTTCAATGGCCCAAATCAGCAAAAATGCGACGAGGTTTAATCCTGCAATAGTAGAAAGAATGAGTTTGCTATTGGGTGAAAGTGTTTTCCAGCGTTTGGCTCGTTTAATATCCATGAGTACCACAAAGCCTACACCGCCAATAATATAGAGCATACTAATGGTAAGTGTAATCAAATACTGATCTGCAAAGCTCATTAAGCTATTGGGAAATAATGAAAAGCCGCCATTATTAAATGCAGACACACTATAAAAAGCAGCATAGAAAAAGGCATCTTGAAAAGGGTAATCCTGCATCCAAGCGATCGTTAGAATTAGTGTGCCAATGCCTTCAAAAAACAGTGAATACAGCAATACACCTTTAATGGTCATTGCTACTTTAGACAGATTGGTTTGCCCAATCGTGTCTTGCGCCATAATTTGTTGTTTGAGTCCAATTTTAGCGGACAAACTTAAAACCGCTAAAATTGCAAAGGTCATAAAACCTAAGCCACCACATTGTAAAAGCAACATAATGACCATTTGCCCAAATACGGTATAAGCATCACCAATATTGACCACAGATAGTCCTGTAATGGTTACTGCAGAAGTTGCAGTAAATAGGGCGTTAATCCATGTCATATCACCATGATGTGAAATAGGTAATTTCAGCAGAATGGTACCAATACAGATAAAGCTTAAAAAGCCTAGCGCTAAAAGGCTAGGCGGGCTTAAATTGACCGTTTTTACAGGGAGCTTAGATGATGTTTTCATTCTGATTTAAATTGTTTAGATAAGCGTTTGAGCGGTTCAAGTCGCCCTTCAACAACCAAAATGTCACCAGTTTGTAGCATTAAATTGGATTCAAGTGTATAGAAAATGGTTTCAGCACGTTTGAACAATAAAAGTTTAACTTCTGGGGCATGTGACATCAGACTCTGAATACGTGTGCCGTGCAAGTTGTCTTTAATTTTTACTTTTACAATGAAATGGTCGTCATTCAGGCTCATATAGCGACTCACCATAGGATAGCTTAGCGATTGTGCAATCCGCACGCCCATATCTTCTTCTGGGTGAATAATTTTGGTAACACCTAAATGGGTTAAAATCATGGTATGTGCTTTACTTTTGGCTTTCACGTATATTTTAGTGATGCCCATATTCTTTAAATTGAGAACACATAAAATACTGGCTTCAATATCTTCACCAATTGCGACAACCACAGCATCACAATTTTGAATGTTCAATTCTTCTAAAACGTGCTCATCAGTGGCATCAGCAATGACCGCATGGGTAATTTGATCGGCAATGTTTTCTACAAATTTTTTATTGCTGTCTATGCCAATAACATCGTGGTTTAACTTGACCAGTTGCGTAGCAACCGTGGCACCAAAGCTGCCTAAACCAATGACTGCAAATTGCGCCATAGCATTATCCTGAAAAAGTGTTTTATTGTACGTGAGCTGTGATTTATTTTGCCTGAAGCTGCGTATTTTAAATACGCTCAACAGAGATGAATATTTTAAAATAATTCCTTGTGTCACACTGTAGCATTATGACTAAAAAACCGCCTGAATCAGCGGTTTTTTTGTAGATGGGAACAAATCAGCAAATTATTTTAAGAAGCGTTGATAGCCTAAGTTATTGGTAATTTCTGCGTATGGATAAGTGATATTTTCCAACGTTTCAATTAAACCATCTGGGTTCTGTTTGGCATCCGATGCTTCTAAACCAACCAATACACGACCTTCTGCTGCACCGTGGTTACGGTAGTGGAACAAGGTAATGTTGTGTGTTGGGCCTAAGCGTTCTAAGAAGGTGAGTAACGCGCCTGGACGTTCAGGGAATTCCACACGGAATAAACGCTCATTTTCAATATCGGCATGACCGCCTACCAAATAACGAATATGCAGTTTGGCAACTTCATCATCAGATAAATCATCTACATCGTACTGAGTTTTAAGTAACTCATAAATGTCGTGGCGTTCTTTTTCACCTGATTTTAAGCTAATGCCGACAAAGACCTGTGCAGCTGTGGCATCACTGGCACGGTAGTTAAACTCAGTGATGTTGCGGCCTTGTAGTGCACGGCAGAAGTTGAGGAAAGCGCCTTTTTCTTCAGGAATGGTCACCGCAAAAATTGCTTCTTTATGTTCGCCCAGTTCAGTGCGTTCAGCAATGTAGCGCAAGCGGTCAAAGTTCATATTGGCGCCACATACAATGGACACAATATTTTTATTTTGCAGTTGATGCTGCTCGACGTATTTTTTGATACCTGCCAATGCCATTGCACCTGAAGGTTCAACAATACTACGGTTTTCATCAAAGGTATCTTTAATTGCGGCACAGATTTCATCGGTATTTACCAAAACGACATCGCGCTCAACAATTGGCCCAGATTGATCTGATTTTTGCAGTTGCAGCACTTCAAATGGTTTTTCACCAATTTGTGCGACGGCAGTACCATCGGCAAATAAACCCACTTGCGGTAAAATCACACGTTCATTGGCTTCAAATGCGGCTTTTAAACAAGCCGATTCATCATATTCTACAGGTATGACTTTGACATGTGGTGCAACATCCCCCAAATACGCCGCAACACCAGCAATTAAACCGCCCCCACCAACAGCAACGAAGACATATTCTACATCACGCCATTGACGTAAAATTTCATTGGCAATGGTGCCTTGACCTGCCATGACCAATTCATCGTCATACGGTGGAATAAAAGTCATGCCTTCGTCTTTGGCACGCTGAATTGCATATTTATTGGCAACATCAAAAGAGTCGCCATGTAACACCACTTCACCGCCTAAGCGTTTCACCGCTTGTACTTTAATATCGGGTGTGGTCTTAGGCATGACGATAATGGCACGAATACCCAATTTTTGCCCAGACAGAGCTACACCTTGTGCATGGTTGCCAGCAGAAGCGGTAATCACACCTCGTGCAAGTTGCTCTTTGGGTAATTGACTGATGCGGTTGTAGGCACCACGTAATTTAAAAGAGAATACGGGTTGTAAGTCTTCACGTTTAAAGCGGATGTTATTATTTAGTTTTTCGCTAATTCGTGGCGCTGCTTCGAGTGGGGTTTCGATTGCAACATCGTAGACTGTTGCTTGTAAAATTTGTCGAACCAAACGAGACAGCATGTTAATCTTCCATCTAACAGTTTAAAATAAGGGGTTATTGTAACAAACCCCTGCACATTTGCGCTGTAAAATCGGCAATAAATGTCAAAAATAGTTGAGTGAAGTCATGAGTCTGTATGCTACCCAAGATGAAAAGAAGCAAGCCGCTGCAAAAGCAGCTTTAAAACATTTGCCTAAAGGCGGAATTTTAGGGGTGGGAACAGGCAGTACGGTGAACTTCCTGATCGATTTATTGCCTGAATTGCAACTTGAGGCTGCAGTGGCAAGTTCAGAAGCGACGGCTGAGCGTTTAAAAAAGCTTGGTATTGAAGTTGTAGATATGAATTCTGTAGGCAGCCTAGATGCGTATGTCGATGGTGCAGATGAAATTGATCGTCACATGCACATGATCAAGGGCGGTGGTGCGGCGTTGACCCGTGAAAAAATTGTGGCATCTATTGCACGTAAGTTTATTTGTATTGTAGATGATTCTAAATGGGTAGAGCAGTTAGGGCGTGAGTTCCCATTGCCAATTGAAGTGATTCCAATGGCACGTTCTGCGGTAGCACGTAAAGTTGTGGCTTTAGGTGGTGACCCTGCTTACCGTGAAGGTGTAGTGACCGATAACGGCAACGTGATTTTAGATGTATATAACCTGAATATTTTGAATGCGTTGGAATTAGAGAAAACGCTGAATGATATTCCTGGTGTCGTGACTAACGGTATTTTTGCGATTAATAAAGCCAATATTGCGATTGTTGCAACCAATAACGGTATTGAAGAGCGTACCGCAGTTTAAGGCATATAAATTTATATAAACCGTTATGTAAATTGAGTTTTGATTTATATTTTTCTCTAATGAAAGTTTCCTTTTCTTTGTAAGGAAAGGGAACTTTTCAATATTCATTTTACGACAAACATTTTACAACCAAGACCGAATCTTTATAAATCATCAAAATCACTGAGAGTAGAGTATTTGCTTGAGTAAAGATAATTCAAATACTAATAAAAATATGATTTCCAGCTTACCTGAAATTCAAATCACACCACATGCAAGAGCAACACGTTTACGTTTACGTGTCGAACCGCATCAAATTCGTTTAACTGTGCCAAAGCATTGTACCCAGCGACAAATTCAGGATTTCTTGCAGCAATCTGAACAGTGGATGATAGATGCTTGGCATAAACAACAGGCGCAGCAAGGACTTGTTCAGCGTGAATTGCCAAATCAGTTGTCACTTTTTGATTTGGCTGAGCCTTTAAATATTCGTTATCAAATCCAAAAACACAGTTTTATTTTAGATTTAAAACTGCATTGTCTTTTTATTAGTGACCGCCAGCCCGCAGCATATTTAAAAGCTTTTGTGATTGCTTATGCCAAACAGATGTTGCCTGCATACTTGCAAACGGTGAGCAATGAAACAGATTTTCCGTTTAAACAGTGTGCGGTTCGTCAGCCCAAAACGCGTTGGGGCAGTTGTAGTGCGCAACAGCATATAATGCTAAATAGTGCTTTGGTTTTATTTCCTAAACAGATTGTGCGTTATGTGAGTGTGCATGAGTTGGCACATACACGGCATTTTGATCATAGTGCGAAGTTTTGGGCAGAGGTGCAGCGGCATGATGCGCACTATTTGCAACACCGTAAACAGCTGAAAACAACACATTTGCCTTGGTGGTGGTATGAATAAAAAAAGCCAACACGTACATTACATGGCTGTGCTGTAATGAAGAGGTGTTGGGCGTATTGTTTATAATTAAATGTATTTTTCAATATAAAATCAACAGAATAAAGAAAAGCCTTAAAACCCAAGTAAAACAGTTTAGAAAACCAAAACTTCCTGTCATACTATAGCGTTAGCTTAAACATGCTTTTGAATTGAGGTAATGCACGTGATTTCAGTTGGTATTGTCGGTGGTACAGGTTATACAGGCGTTGAATTATTGCGTCTTTTGCTACGACACCCAAATGTAAAAGTAAATGTACTGACTTCACGTACAGAAGCGGGTCGCCGTGTAGATGATATGTTCCCAAGTCTACGTGGACATACTGACCTTTGCTATTCCGATTTAAACATCGAAGAATTAAAACAGTGCGATGTAGTGTTCTTTGCTACGCCGCATGGTGTTGCTATGCAACATGCTGCGGAACTTGTTGCCGCCAATACAAAAGTGGTCGATCTTGCTGCAGATTTCCGTTTGCAGGATTTAGCACAATTTGAAAAATGGTATGGCATGCAGCATGCCTGCCCAGAAATTTTAAAAGATTCGGTTTATGGTTTATCTGAACTTAACCGTGAACAAATTAAACAAGCGCAAGTGATTGGTAACCCTGGTTGTTATCCAACCACGGTACAGCTTGGTTTAGCACCATTGTTTAAACAAGCTGAAGCTTTAGTGAAACCTGAAAGCATTATTATTGATGCAAAATCAGGTGTATCTGGTGCAGGCCGTAAAGCCAGTCTGGGCATGATTTACTCTGAAAATGCAGATAACTTTAAAGCCTATGGTGTTGCGGGGCATCGCCATCATCCTGAAATTGTAGAAGCACTAGAAAATATTTCGGGTCAAAAAAATGTGTTCAATCACATATTATTTGTACCGCATTTAGTGCCGATGATTCGCGGTATGCTCAGCACCATTTATGTAGATTTGACTGATGCTGGCGATGCAGCAGATTTACAAAGCTTGTATGAGCAGTTTTATGCCAATGAGCAATTTGTAGATGTAATGCCAGCCAACAGTTCACCAGAAACACGTTCAGTACGTGGCGCCAACCAGTTGCGTATTGCGTTGTATAAACCTCAACCAAAAAAATTGGTACTTTTGGTTGCACAAGACAACTTGGTGAAAGGTGCAGCAGGGCAAGCCGTACAAAATATGAACCTGATGTTTGGTTTTGCTGAAAACGCAGGACTTGAGGTGATTGGTTTATTACCATAAAACACGTTTTTCAACTTCACACACATTTAGATTTCGATTTAAATGTGTGTTTTGAATGAATCAAAACAAGAGATGACGATGCATAACTCTGATACTGAAACCACGTCACAGTCGAATTCAACCACGACACCATCTGCGCCACCACCAGAAAAAAAGCCATTTCTTGAAACAAATGCGCCTTTAGCGATTGGTGCTGCAATTTTAATTTTAGGCAGTGGTTTTTTAGGATATTCAGTTGGACATCGTCAAGGCTTAACAGTGGTGGGTTATGATGCTGATGCTGAACAACTGGTTGAAGTGGTTCAGGAACAGAAAACCCGTTTAGAAAGCCTAAATAAAAGTTTAAATGCTGCAGTGCAAGAGCGTGATGTTGCGGTGAGTAACTCGAATGACTTATACGAAGCATTTACGCAAGCGACTGAAGATAAGCAACGTACTGAGGGAATGAGTGCGATCTATCGTGAAGTATTGCGTCAGCGTGGAGGTTTGAGTCTGACTGTACAGAATTTAGGGGTAAAACCTTTACCTGAAAATGCCTATGAATATCAGGTCGATTTAGTACAAGTCAGCCCAAATAAACGCCGTGCAAGCGGTACAGTCGAGTTGCGTTTAATTCAGGGCACAGAAGTATTGGTTATTCCAATGGAAGACAGTAATTTTAATTTTGATAATTATGAGCGTTTAACGGGACGCTGGACAATGCCAAAAGGCTTTAATCCAGATTTTATTGAAGTCCGTGTCAATGGCTCAACGCCTGTCATCAAGCGTTTCAGTTGGAGTAAGGGCAAAGCTGTGGAAGCCGATTCAGCATTTATTGCTGAAATTCCACAAGCAGAAGCCAGTGCTCAATAATGTGTGATATGTAAAACTTATGCGAACCCAGAAACGATCTATTTGTTTAAACGAAATTAAAAATAATTTTCATCAATCTGGCTATGTCGATTGGCATTTAAGCCCACGTTTGGCGGTGGATGATGAAGGGCATGAAGATGATGGCGACATTGCAGTTCAGACTGCACCACCACAATTAAAGCGCCCACCTTTGTATGCTGTCGTTTTAATGAACGATGATTACACCCCAATGGACTTTGTAATTGAAATTTTACAACAATACTTTGCAATGAATCTTGACCAAGCCACCCAAGTAATGCTAACTGTACATTATGAAGGAAAAGGTGTCGCAGGGGTCTATCCGCGGGACATTGCGGAAACGAAAGCGAACCAAGTCAATAATTACGCTCGATCACAAGGTCATCCATTACTTTGTCAGATTGAGCCTAAAGATTAAGGGGGTTGCATGCTCAGTCGTCAATTAGAAGTATCATTACGTTTGGCTGTTAGCATGGCTCGTCAAAAGAGACATGAGTTCTTAACGGTTGAACATTTATTATTGGCTTTATTAGATAACGATTCTGCAGTTAATGCGTTAAAAGCATGTGGCGCAGACGTTGTGGTGCTGCGTAAAGAATTAGAAGAATATGTAGAACAACATACCCCTAAACTTGCTGAAAATAGTGATCAGGCGCCACATCCAACCGAAAGTTTTGACCGTATTTTGCAGCGTGGTATTTTCCATGTGCAATCTAGCGGTGGTGACCGCACCGTTGAAGGTGCAGATATTTTAGTGGCAATGTACTCTGAGCGAGATTCATTTGCGGTGTATTTGCTTAAACGTCATCAAATTAACCGTTTGACTTTAACGCAATACCTATCACACGGGACCCGTAAAGATGAAACACAAGCTGAAGAAGAAATTGAAGAGTTAGATGGTGAAAGTTCAAGCTCTGCCAATGCAGGCCCGCTTGAGCTTTACACGCTGAATTTAAATACTGAAGCTCAAAAGGGTAAAACTGATCCTTTAATTGGTCGCGAAAAAGAAATTGAGCGTGCTGCACAAATTTTGTGTCGTCGTCGTAAAAATAACCCATTGTTGGTAGGCGACCCAGGCGTGGGTAAAACTTCCATTGCCGAAGGTTTGGCTTGGTTGATTGTGAATGGTAAAGCACCAGCACCATTGGCCAATGCAGAAGTGTATAGCTTAGATATTGGTGCTTTGGTTGCAGGAACGAAATATCGTGGTGATTTTGAAAAGCGTTTAAAACAACTATTAAATGCCTTGAAAAAGAAACCTGATGCGATTTTATTTATTGATGAAATTCACATGATTATTGGTGCAGGCTCGAGCATGGGCAGCACTATGGATGCGTCAAACTTAATTAAACCTGCGTTGGCAAATGGCACTCTACGCTGTATTGGCTCGACTACATTCCAAGAATATCGTCAGGTATTTGAAAAAGATCATGCGCTGTCACGCCGTTTCCAAAAAATTGATGTCAATGAACCTTCAATTTCAGAAACGGTTGATATTTTACGTGGTTTAAAATCGAAATTTGAAGAATTTCACCATGTAAAATATGACGATAAAGCCTTGGTGTCTGCGGTAGAGCTATCGGCTAAATTTATCAATGACCGTTTCTTGCCAGACAAAGCCATTGATGTGATTGATGAAGCGGGTGCACAGCGCCGTTTAAGAGCCGAGCAGGATGACACTTTAATCACAGTTGAAAACATTGAAGATATCGTGTCGAAAATTGCACGTATCCCACCTAAAACTGTATCTAAAGATGACAAGAGCGTACTTGAACATTTAGAACGTGATTTAAAACGTGTGGTATTTGGGCAAGATGAAGCCATTGAAGCTTTGGCATCTGCAATTAAACTGTCACGCGCTGGCTTAAAAACACCAGACAAACCAGTCGGCAGCTTCGTTTTTGCAGGCCCTACAGGCGTGGGTAAAACTGAAGTGACCAAGCAGTTGGCCAAATTGTTAGGTGTGGAATTAGTACGCTTTGATATGTCTGAATATATGGAGCGTCATGCGGTTTCACGTTTAATTGGTGCGCCTCCGGGTTATGTAGGCTTTGATCAGGGTGGCTTACTCACTGATGCGATTCATAAAAACCCGCATTGTGTGTTGTTGCTAGATGAGATTGAAAAAGCACATCCTGATGTATTTAACTTATTGCTGCAAATTATGGATCACGGCTCATTGACCGACAATAATGGTCGTAAGTCAGATTTCCGTAATGTGATTTTAGTACTGACTACCAATATTGGTGCAGAAAGTATTTCACGAGTCAGCATTGGTTTCATGGATCAAGACAACAGTAATGACAACCAAGAAGCAATGAAAAAAGCCTTCTCGCCAGAATTCCGTAACCGTTTAGATGGTGTGATTCAATTTAAGGCGCTACCAACTACCGTGATTGAAAATGTAGTAGATAAATTCTTGACTGAATTACAAGCTCAATTGGATGATAAAAAAGTCATTCTTGAGGTCGATCAGGATGCACGTGAATGGATGGCTGAGCATGGATATGATCGCTTGATGGGCGCGCGCCCAATGCAACGCCTGATTCAGGAACACTTGAAGAAACCATTAGCAGAAATGATTTTATTCGGTGAATTGGCTGAACAGGGTGGTAATGTCGCTGTTTCTGTGAAGAAAGAGAATGGTAAAGCGGTTGGTTTGAAACTTGAAGTATTTGAAGATCAAACTGCTGAACCAGCTTAACGTTTATATTGCATTATCATGAATGAAAATAACCCATGTTCAACATGGGTTATTTTTTATGTATTCCACTTTTAAGTAAAGTCGCTTATGGATGTTCAGATCACAAAAATTGCCAGTAGCTTGCTCTTATTTTTTATAACAGCAGTGATGGAAATATTAGGTTGTTATTTTCCTTATTTAATTTTGAATCAGGGAAAATCGCAGTGGCTTTGGGTGCCAACAGTTTTGGCTTTAGCGGCTTTTGTGTGGTTGCTTACTTTGCATCCTGCGGCATCGGGGCGAATTTATGCAGCGTATGGCGGAATCTATATTTGCACCGCTTTGATTTGGCTAAAGTATGTGGATCAGGTTAATTTGACCCGTTGGGATATGTTCGGGGGAATGGTGGTCATTTTGGGTGCATTGATTATTATTTTACAACCTCAAGGTTTAATACGTTAAATCTCAAATGTTTATCGAGTATTCAACCTATTAAACCTGTAATGAGGATGTGATGTTTATAGAATTTTTATTTAATCTGTTTTAAATTTACATTCACTATTCGGCAATAGCACATTAAATTGTGTTTTCTCTGCACTGAGTTGTAAATTCAATACATACGGATTTACACGCTGAAATTGATGCTCAAACATTGAATCGCAGTTATGAATCAAGTTTTGTTTAATCATGTTTTTAACATTGTTGTAGCCCGTGCTTTCTACAAATTGAGTAAAATCGGGTGAAATAATCATACCACGAATGTTAATTTGCTTGTCTGTAGTTGTACTTTGTTCAATCACGGTATTTTGATCGACTTGATACGGCATAGTACGTGAATCTTCATCGCTAATTACATCTAAAATTTCTTTTAAAGCTGTTACATTTTTAATTTTGTAGTCAACCGTTAAAATATCGTGCTGAACCAAATATTGGTCTAATTCGCTAGGTTTAGCATAGGTTGTGCTATGAGCAAGCATTGCAGCTGCGCAAAGTGTTATTGTCGCAAGTGTTTTATACATCATATTATTCATCTAGGCTCTTTTTGAAATTTTAGAAAATAACCGTCGTTTTAGATTATAACGAGCCAAATAAAAAACAGCACCATTTGGTGCTGTTTGTAACAAAACTCATCAAAGCGTACTCAATGCTTTGAAGTCGTTTAGTCTTTTTTGAGGTTTTCGTTCAATAAAAACTCAACCAATGCTTTTTGAGCATGCAAGCGGTTTTCGGCTTCATCCCAAACTACAGCGTTTTTATGATCTAGCATATTTTCAGAAATTTCTTCACCACGGTGCGCAGGTAAACAATGCATAAACAAGCAATCTGGATGTGCCAAGTCCATCAAGCGCTCATTGACTTGATAGTCTGCAAAGGCTTTTTCACGGATTTTTTGTTCTTCTTCCTGCCCCATACTCGCCCAAACATCGGTCACAATCAGGTCAGCATTGACTGCGGCATCTTCAGCAGAGTCTACTAATTCTACACAGTGTGCAAATTCAGACAGGAAACGTTGTTCAGGTTCATAGCCTTTAGGCGTTGCAATTTTTAAATTAAAGCCCCACATGTGCGCAGCTTCAATATAAGAGTTACACATGTTGTTGCCATCACCAATCCAAGCCACGGTTTTACCTTCAATTGAACCGCGATGCTCTAAGTAAGTTTGCATGTCTGCAAGTAACTGGCAAGGGTGGTGATCGTCCGTTAAAGCATTGATCACTGGAACTTTTGAATAAGATGCAAAACGTTCTACAATGTCATGTCCGAAAGTACGAATCATCACTATATCAAGCATGCTTGAAATGACACGTGCAGAATCTTCAATCAGTTCACCACGGCCTAACTGTGTGTCACGTGATGATAGGAAAATTGCGCTGCCACCAAACTGACTCATACCTGCTTCAAACGATACACGAGTTCGGGTACTAGATTTTTCAAAAATCATTCCCAAGACTTTGCCCACAAAGGGTTGGAAAACTTCATTGTTATGCTGTTTACGCTTAAGCTCAATGGCGCGTTGCAAAATTTGATTCAGTTCTAAAGTCGATAAATCGCGTAATGTTAGAAAGTGACGTAGAGCCATTCGTTACTCCACAATAATTGCTGAATGAGAAAAACAACAATTAGTTGTTGGTTGGTTAAGTGAAAAAGGGAATCGGCTAATATACTATAGGATGAAGAAATTGCAAAAAAACTAGACTTTTTGATGGGCGTCTAGAAAGCGATCTACACAATAACTTACATAATTGATTGTTTCTTGTTCAGTTTCTTGTTTTGGAATGCCCATAATAATGCGCCATTCTAAATTTCTTAAAATTCCAAAATACAATTGTGCCGAATAAACAGGGTGTTCGCAGCGAATGAGTCCTTGTTGGCTGGCATGCTCTAGCACTTTGGCAATGCACAATTGCACGTGTAGAGGGCCACGTTCATGGATATGTAAAGCAATGTCGGGGTTGCGCTGACTTTGCTCTAAAACCAAACGCATAAAAGCTGCATTTTCAGGCGCTAGAATATGATGATAAAAATTCAGCAAGGTTTGGATTAGATAACCACGTAAATTTGAATCTATTTGTTCAAAAGGGATGTGAATATCCTGAAAAAATTTGTCACGGCGATAATCACAAATCGCCTTAAACAAGCCTTCTTTATTGCCAAAGTATTTATAAATAGAAGCTTTAGAACCGCCAGCATGCTGCACAATATCATCTAAAGATACGGCATCGTAGCCACGTTCTAAAAACAGATCAGTTGCACTGACGAGCAGCGCCACACATCGCTCATGTCCACGCTTTGTTGGAGGGACATCTTTACCGAAAGGGGTTAAATGAGCGATATCTTGCATATTGGATAATATTTCAGCAAATGATCAAAGGGAGAGATTGTTATTATAGCAAATTTATGTACAGCGTGCTGTGTTGAAGTGTATGGGCAGCGTGCTTGAATTCAGAAAAAATAGAAATACACTCAAAATAAGCAAAATTTTGCTTATTTAGTGTGCAGAAAAGCTATGTTTATTAAATTTAAATAATAAGCAATATCACGAAAATTTATTGTGCAATAAAATTTCGAATTATTTGACTAAAGTTTTAGAGCATAGATTCTAAAAAGTCATGGCGCAGCGTTGCATTCCCGATATACTCAAACCTCGAAAAATATAGTAAGAAAAGCGGAAAGGAAGATGACAGAACAAACATCTGCGGGCTTAAGATTCAGACAAGCTTTAGAAGTGGAAAAGCCATTACAAATTATCGGCACGGTAAATGCTTATGCTGCAATGATGGCAAAGCAGGTTGGCTATAAAGCCATTTATTTATCTGGCGCAGGTGTCGCCAATTACTCTTACGGTTTACCTGACTTGGGCATGACCAGTTTAGACAACGTCTTGGAAGATGTGCGTCGTATTACTGAGCGTGTAGATACTCCATTATTGGTGGATATTGATACTGGTTGGGGTGGTGCATTTAATATTGCCCGCAGTATTAAACAAATGATTGCTGCAGGTGCTGCTGCAGTACACATTGAAGATCAGGTTGCACAAAAGCGTTGCGGACATCGTCCAAACAAAGAAATTGTAACTCAGCAAGAAATGGTCGATCGAATTAAAGCTGCGGTTGATGCAAAAACTGATTCAAACTTTGTAGTCATGGCACGTACAGATGCCTTGCAAAAAGAAGGTTTGCAAGCGGTGATTGACCGTGCTTGTGCATGTGTGGAAGCGGGTGCAGATGCAATTTTTGCTGAAGCGATGACAGACATTACCATGTATAAAACAGTATGTGATGCAGTTGGTGTACCAGTACTTGCAAACATTACTGAATTTGGTGATACCCCATACTACACCACAGAAGAATTGGCGGAGCAGGGTATTCGTATGGTGTTGTATCCACTTTCACCAACACGTGCCATGCAAAAAGCTGCCTTAGAAGTGATGCAATCTATTCGTAAAGATGGCACTCAAGTTAATGTCTTAGACAAAATGCAGCAACGTAAAGAATTATACGAATTCCTTGATTATCACACTTTTGAAAACACATTAGACAAGCTGTTCAAACAGGAGAATTAAAAAAATGGCTGAAGGAAAAGTACTCACAGGCGCAGGATTGCGCGGACAAGTGGCGGGTAAAACTTCACTCTCAACTGTAGGTAAAAGTGGCGCAGGCTTAACTTACCGTGGTTATGATGTACAAGACTTGGCAGAAAATTGCCAGTTTGAAGAAGTTGCTTACCTGATTTTCTTTGGTGAATTGCCTACTTCAGAGCAATTGGCTGCCTATAAAGCAAAATTGAAATCTTTACGTGCATTGCCACAAGCATTGAAAGAAGTGCTTGAGCGTATTCCTGCAGATTCACATCCAATGGATGTGATGCGTACAGGTGTTTCAATGTTAGGTAACCTAGAAACCGAACAGTCATTTGAACAGCAACAAGATGTTGCAGACCGTATTTTGGCAACTTTGCCAGCCATTATCTGCTATTGGTATCGCTATAGTCACGATGGCGTACGTATTGAAGAAAATACTGACGATGACTCAATCGGTGCACAATTCTTGCATTTATTACGCGGTGAAAAACCAAATGAATTGCATGAACAAGTGATGAACGTATCATTAATTTTATACGCAGAGCATGAGTTCAACGCATCGACCTTTACGGCACGTGTTTGCGCATCCACTTTATCTGACATGCATTCATGTATTACAGGTGCGATTGGTTCATTACGTGGTCCATTGCATGGCGGTGCCAATGAAGCTGCGATGGAAATGATTGAAAACTGGACCTCGCCAGAAGAAGCTGAGCGTGAAATGCTAGGTAAGCTTGAGCGTAAAGAAAAGATCATGGGCTTTGGTCATGCAATCTATAAAGACAATGATCCACGTAATGGCATCATCAAAATTTGGTCTGAGCGTTTGGCACAAGATGTAGGTGATACTGTACTTTATCCTGTATCTGTACGTTGTGAAGAAGTGATGTGGCGTGAGAAGAAATTGTTCTGTAATGCTGACTTCTTCCATGCGTCTGCTTATCACTTCATGGGTATTGCAACTAAACTGTTCACCCCGATTTTTGTGATGAGTCGTGTCACAGGTTGGGCTGCTCACGTAATGGAACAGCGCGCTGATAACCGTATTATCCGTCCAAGTGCAGATTATACTGGTCCTGAATTACGCAAAGTTGTACCAATTGCAGAGCGTTCAGCAGCTTAATTGGCACTCTAAAAAGCGGTATAGCCAGAATTTTGGTTTAGTGATACTGCTTTTAAACTAAAAATAAGGTTTCATTCTGAGTGAATGGAACCTTATTTTTTGAGCAGTAAATAATTGAACAAATTTAAGGCGAAAGTAACACAGGGTCTTCAATGCTATAACCTGTTTCAAAAGGGATACCTAAATATTTCATGGTCATTAGCACTTTATTGTGTTGCGGAATTTGATAGCGCTGAGAAATACTTAATCCTGTTTTATAATCCACTGCCTTTTGGACAGGACTTTTATACTTGCCATATCGTATGCGGTAGGTGTAGCTAAATTGAGGAACTTTAATTTCAGGATCAAACCAGGATGCGACGTAGACTGTCTTCTTTGAAAGGATTTGAATTTTGGCAGAACTGGCACGGATTGGCGTTAAAGGTTTCAACCGCTTTTTAATTTTAGCAATTTCACGATCAAATTTTTGACTGTTCTGATCATAATCAATGCGTTTGGTTTTTGGATTGATATACAGTGATTTAACCTCAATCAGTTTTACAGGTGACTGTTTGGAATTCGTTTGTGTACGGTTGAGTTGATAGTAATACAATTGCGGTAAACGACCACGACCATCTAAATAATGTCGCATTAAATAGACTTTTTGATCTGCTTGATCTAAACCTAAAACTTCAATATTTTGTGGACCACCAACAGTTGCAAAAGCAAAACTAGGTAGCCATAAACTGGCAGTAACGAACAGAATAACGTTGTAGCGCATGGCATAGATCATCCACTTTATACATAAAGCGAGTGTACGACTGAACCATGAATAAAGTGTGTGAATTATGCAGTTTACTTTTTAGGTTTATTTCAAGATGTCATTGGCGTATTAGAATCTTGCTGGATTAAATCTATTAGGTTTTGAGCAACCAAATTGGTTAATTGTTCTAGACGTTGTAAAGGATTACCTTCTAAAAAATATTGGTAATGATAAGTCTGCTGCAGATATTGAATGGCGATAAAAAATGTTCCGACGGGCTTTTCAGGTGTGGCACTGCCACCTGGTTTGAGTAAACCTGTGCATGCTACTACAAAGTCCGCACGGCTAAATAACTTTTGCCCCTGAATTGCCATGGCTTGAGTGACTTCGGGTGATTCAGCGGTATAAGTATCAATTAGTTCTGCGCTGACTTTCAGGATTTCACGTTTAATGCTTGGATCGTAACTGACCAATCCACCGAGTAAAATATTCGCACCACTATTTTTATAGATAGAAAATTGGCTACATAAATAACCAGAACTGGCACTTTCAATAAAAGCCACTGTTAGTTGGCGTTGTTCAAGTAAGGCACAGCAATGTTTGAGCATGATTCATCTGCAAGGGAATAGAGTAAGCTATTTAAGTGTACTGAATTTTCTGTACTTGTGCGGAAAATCATCAATCTAAAATTGGTTTTAATCTCATCACTGCTGATTTAACTGCATATAAATACAGCGAAATTTACAATTATGAGTTTAATCAGGGCATAAACGGTGATAAAAATAAAAGTAAAGCAAAAAGTAAGATAAGGCAGGTGCTCATGAAAACAACAGTAAAATATATGGTATTAAAAAGTTTGGATTATCAATTGGGTACACCTTTATTTCAGGAAGAAATTGAGGCAGATGCTCAATATTTTGATCAAATACCAAATATTATCGAATATCAAAATATGCGATTTAGAGTAATCAGCAAAGAGCAGAAGCGTTTACAGCTCACTGAAGAAAACGAAGAAAATCAGACCATCATTGTAAGAGTTATTGTGGTTTAAACACAGCAATTGTCTAGTTTTGAAGCTAAGCGGTTGAGGAAGGGTTTACAAGTATTTATTGTGAAATCCACACTTTGAGCCGCTTCTTTGTAGAGTTTGGTATATTTGATTACAGAAATATAGGGTTCATCTGAAACAAAATGCCAAATGCTTTGGGTCTATCTAAAATCATATTTTGATGTTTGAATTGAAAAAAACGACTAACTTTTTGTTTATTAATATTTTTAAATTTTAGGGTGAATTTTAAAGTTTCCACAGGATCTTTTTTAGCAACAACGTCCTAAATATTACACTTTACTCAAAGCGATAGTACAGTTTGCAAGATGCTTACAAGAATTTTTAAAGATAATTGAATTTTATAAAAATATTATTTGAATAGACGTTATATTTTGGTTTTTCTTATATTGTTAAATTATAAAGTGATTTTTATAATGTAGTTACAATATTGTATTTTGTTTGTAGCTTTTGAGCTTTTTTGTTATTGTTGTAAATGTGATTTGCATCACATAATGATGGCTAAGAAAGATTGAGCAAAATACAATGAATCAAAATGTAATCATCAGCATGGCACTGATCATTTTAGCTGTGGGAATTTCACTGGGTGTGTATGTATATTTTGATCAGAAGCAAAAACAGAATGAAGAAATCCAGATGATCATTACTGAAGCCCGTCAGGGATTGGTCGAGTTAGATCGAAAACCATGATCAGACTCTATGGCCTTACATCAGCGTTAAAGTTGAGATGTTTGAATGGTATGTATTGATTTAAAACACAGCAAGAAATTGTAATTTTCTGCCAGTGAATATCAAGTGAATGACGATAAAATAAGCGAATAGAACATTGCTGTAGTTTCTTAGTTTTCCCACATTCCCATGTGGGATTTTTTTTGCCTGAAAATTATTAAAAGCATTGGTTGGGTGGTGAGGGGGGTAATCCCCCCTAAAAATAATAGGATCTAAAAGTAGAATTTTCTCTTAAGATACGAGCAGGAGATTCTGCATGAAAACATCTAAATTTACTGACAGCCAGATCATGTCCATTTTAAAACAGGCGAAGTCTGGCACACCTGTAGCCACCCTTTGTCGTGAACATGGCATGAGTAATGCCACGTTTTATAAATGGCGTGCCAAATATGGCGGTATGGATACCTCATTGATGGCTCGACTGAAAGAGCTGGAAGCAGAAAATACCAGACTAAAAAAATGTATGCTGAAGAGCGATTAAAGGCCGAAATCATCCAGGAAGCGATGGCAATGAGTAGCACTGCTACGCAAGGGTAAAGCCATCTTGCCGGCGTAAGATGGCACAACAGGCAGTTGCCCAGCATGCCATTAGTATTCGTTTGGCTTGTA
>NZ_JAAZQX010000060.1 GCF_012371325.1 Acinetobacter sp. A2
AAAATACTCCATATATTGATGTTTATAACATCATTTGAGGAGCAGAATATCACTTATAGGAGTTGTTCAAATTTCCGGATCCATCTCTGTTTTCATGCAGAATCTCTAGCTTGTATCTTAAGGGAAAATTCTACTTTTAAATCCTATTATTTTTTTAGGGGGGATTACCAAAGTAAAGGTATGAATGATTCTTTTTATTTCATCTGCTATTTTTTCCTCAAACTCATTTTAGACAAACATTAACTTCTCTGCCCACCAAGCTTCTGTCAGGATGAATATTATAAGAAATCAAAAGTAACTCATATATAATTCTATTTCATTAATTTTTTACACATACACCATGTCTGAAACGCTGATTAATTCCCCTGTTAAACACTGGTGCGAATTTGAGTTTATCTCCAAAACTGTAAAAAATCCGAATATCCATATTAAAGGCAATTACTCGTATTATTCAGCTTATTGGGATCAAGGCTTTGAGCGTTGTGTAGTGCGTTATTTGCACGACAAACCCGCCACAGCAGAAAAACCAATTGATCAGCTCTATATTGGTAATTTTGTCTGCTTTGGTGCGGAATGTGTGATTATGATGGGCGGCAATCAATTGCATCGCAGTGACTGGATTGCGGCTTTTCCGTTTGATACTCGCAGCTTTGTTGCCGCAGGTGATACTAAAATTGGTGATGGTTGCTGGATTGGCAGTCGTGCCATGATTATGCAAGGGGTTGAACTGAGTGAAGGTGCAATTGTGGCTACAGGTGCAGTGGTTACGCAAGATGTACCACCTTATGCCATTGTGGCAGGCGTACCTGCTAAAGTGATTAAATACCGTTTTAATGCAGCTGAAATTTCCGACATTCTGGCACTAAAACTGTATGATTTAGATGAAAAATATCTGCTACAAATACGAGAACAATTGCAGACAGATGATGTTAAAAAACTGGTGGAATTTTTTAAAAATCAGCACAACAATAAGGACTAAAACTTTAGTTGAATTTCAAGCACAGCGTCATAATTTCATGCTAAATTAAGGTGAAATAAGGACTTACAGCACTCAATTATCTTTATGAAATTACTGGGTTTTATTCTCTATGAATTCAGCGTAAGATAAGACAGGACTCAGAGCGAATATTTTATTAAAGTATTGAAATTACAATAAGGAGAAACACTCATGGCTTACCAAAACATCCTCGTACCAGTGGACGGTTCTGAAACTTCTTTTGCTGCTGTTGCAAAAGCTGCTGAACTTGCAAAAGCATTTGGTAGTAAAATTACTGTGGTTCAAGTACTTACTCTTGACCCATACATTGCTGCAGAATACATCACAGCAAACCAAACCAATGACTTAATTGAACGTGCGCGTGCTTCTATCGTAAAAACGCTAGAAGAGGCGAAACAAAAATTCACTGAGCAAGGTGTTGAAGCTGAAACTAAATTACTTGAAGGTCAAGTCATTGCACGTGAAATTAGCAATGCTGCTAAAGAGTTAAATGCTGACCTAATCGTGATCGGTTCTCATGGTCGTACTGGCTTGAAAAAATTATTCTTAGGTAGTGTTGCTCAAAGCATTTTAAGCGAAGGCACAACACCTGTACTTGTGGTACGCCAATAAGTTTCTTGTTCCTCATTTCTACGGAAATGGGGAACTTTTCGCTTTTTCTTTCTTTTTCACATCTTCATGCACTCAAAACTATACTGTTTTTCATTTCAACAATTTCCTTAAATCGCTTTCCTGACTGCATAATAATTCATCTGCTTAACCTTTACTTTCTTCCCTCTTGTTTCTTCAACGACTCAAGGTCGCCATTGGTATTGTTTTAAATTTACCCTACCTTCCAGCACAACTATATCTTCAGCCATTAGCTTTAATGCCTGCACATTTTCACCCTGAGCATTCAACTTACTTAGGCTAATTTTGCCTTGTGCATTAATCACCCTATGCCACGGTACTTGATGATCTGCTGACAAATGCTTTAAGACATAACCCACTAATCGCGCATGTTTGGGTAAACCTGCCAATGCCGCCACTTGTCCATAAGTTGCTACACGCCCTTTAGGAATTAGACACACCACGGCTAAAATCTGCTGTGCTAATTCATCACTGGATTTTGTAGTAGAAATATTTGGCTTCATAAACAGCCTGATTTCCTGCAATTGTTAAAAAGAAAAAGGAGTGAATCAATCACTGTTCCTTAAAATGTAGTCAAACATACTCAAGGACTAATTCGCACTCTGTTAATGTCTTGTTGCCAAGCGTGTAAC
>NZ_JAAZQX010000061.1 GCF_012371325.1 Acinetobacter sp. A2
TTACACGCTTGGCAACAAGACATTAACAGAGTGCGAATTAGTCCTTGACTATGTTTGACTACATTTTAAGGAACAGGGTGTATAAATAAGTCTAACAGCCCTGAATGATTTAACCATTTTGACAATAAGATTTGTCAAAATGGCATTGACCTGTTCTGAAAAATCTTTAGAGTAAAAGTTCAAAAAGTACAAAACGGAACAGGGTATGAGCCATCTTGCCGAAACAATACAAATTCGTAATACCACGTTTAAAAACCGCATTATTAAAGGTGCAATGAGTGAGGCGCTAGCCAATACCGCAGGACAACCGAATACACTGCATTTAGGTTTATATGAAGCATGGGCAAAAGGTGGCTTGGGTTGCGCAATTACAGGCAATGTCATGGTCGATTTACGCGCTAAAAATGAACCAGGCGTGGTGGGTATTGAATCGGCCCGAGATTTAGACCAGCTCAAACAATGGGCAGACATAGGAAAGCGTTATGACATGGTACAGCTAGTACAGTTGTCACATCCTGGTCGTCAGTGCCCGAAGGGTTTGAACAAAGAAACCGTTGCACCTTCGGCTGTGCCATTTAGCCCTAATTTGGCTTTAAGTTTTGGTACTCCACGTGAACTACGTGATGATGAAATTTTAGATATTATTCAGCGTTTTGCCAAAGCCGCACAAATTTGTGAGCAAGCGGGTTTTGAGGGTATTCAATTACACGGTGCACATGGTTATTTGATTAGCCAATTTTTATCGCCACTTACCAATAAACGCCAAGACCAATGGGGTGGCAGTATAGAAAATCGAATGCGCTTTTTGATGGAAATTTATCAGGCGGTGCGTGCTGCAACATCGGATAATTTTATTGTATCAGTCAAATTGAATTCTGCAGACTTTCAGCGCGGCGGCATCACGGAAGAAGAAGTGATCACGGTTTTTAAAGCCATGGATGAAGCAGGAATTGACCTTATTGAAATTTCAGGGGGAACGTATGAAGCCCCAGCCATGGCAGGTTCTAAAGCAGATAAGCGCAAGCCTAGTACGATTGCACGTGAAGCCTACTTCTTATCTTTTGCAGAATTGATCCGCAGCCAGGTGAAATGTCATTTAATGGTGACGGGTGGTTTTAGAACGGTCGAAGCTATGAATGCTGCGTTAGACAGTGGTGCATGTGATTTTATTGGTATTGCTCGCCCATTTGCTGTAGAAACGGATTTAGCCAACCGCTTGCTGGTAGGGCAAGACGTACGTTATGGCGTTGATAAAATTAAAACAGGCATTCCGATGATTGATAAAATGGCAATTATGGAAATTATTTGGTATGCCGCCCAGTTTAAGGCAATTGCTCAGGGCAAGCGTCCAAATCCAAAACTCTCTCCGTTAAAAGTCTTTTTTAAATATTTAAAAGGAAATTTGACAGCGGTGATTAAAGGGCAGGTGAATTCGCGTAAATCGGCTTAATAGTCTTGCTGTTATGTATTGTGGATAGGCTCAAAGTGTGGATTATTGACTTTGAGTCTTTCACTTTACTGCTCAAAGGTTTCTGAGTGCCGAAATAGCAAAAAGCCCAAGTCATTGTGCTTGGGCTTTTTGTTGAAATGTATCATTTCAAATATGGCGTCCCTACGGGGATTCGAACCCCGGTTACCGCCGTGAAAGGGCGATGTCCTAGGCCTCTAGACGATAGG
>NZ_JAAZQX010000062.1 GCF_012371325.1 Acinetobacter sp. A2
TAATGCCAGTCAGTTAAGCAAAAAAAGTTAAAATACTGTAAAAAGAGCGTATGTAAATACGCTCTTTTTTTATGAATTTATCTCAGAATTTAGATTTAACATTAAAACAAACCCTACCTTCACTTTCACAATTCAGTGAATTGATTGATTTAAACTGGATTGAAGATTGCTTAAACCAAACAGGTAAAGCATCAATTCGAAAAAGAAAACTGCCTGCTGAACATGTTGTTTGGCTGGTAATCGGACTTGCTCTATTTCGAAATCAACCGATTTGGTATGTGGTTCAACAATTGCAACTTGTTTTCGGTACGGCAGAATACTGTGTACCGAGTGCATCCGTACAAGCAAGACAGCGCTTAGGCTTAGAGCCCATGAGTGCTTTATTTTCGACATTAAGTCAGGCATGGTTTAAAGACTCACAACAACAATATAGCAACTTTCACGGTCTATGCGTTTGTGCTGTAGATGGTGTGGTTTGGTCTATGCCTCATACAGAAGAAAACTTTAAGCACTTTGGTTCATCCAAAGGCAAAACAGCAGCTGCCCCTTACCCACAAGTCAGAGCGACTTGCCTGGTGAATACCAATACACATGAAATGATTGATGCCCAAATTGGCAGTATGGATCAAGGTGAATTAACCTTAGCCAGTCAATTAAAAGCACCAGTTCGCAGTATTACCCTATTTGATCGTGCTTACTTCTCTGCTGATTTTTTAGTGAGTTGGCAATCTCAGGCAGAAGAGAGTCATTGGTTGATGCGAGCAAAGGACAACCTGCGTTATGAAGTGATTCATCATAATGCGGCCCATGACTTTCAGATCAAAATGCCTGTTTCAGCAAGAGCAAAAAAGATAAATCCGTCATTGGGTGACTATTGGGAAGCACGTTTAATTGAAGTTGAATATGCAGGAAAAATAAGACGTTACATTACATCATTAACAGATTCTAAAGTTTATCCATTCAAAGACCTTGCAATGCTTTATATCCAGCGTTGGGAAATAGAAATGTGTTATCGGGAAATTAAAAGTGATTTACAGGATGCAAGAATTTTAAGAAGCAAACAACCTGATTTGGTCTATCAAGAATTGTGGGGGGTATTTATTGCTTATAATATCTTAAGAAGACAGATGAGGTTTATCGCTGAACATGCAAAGGTGAGTCCTTTAAGGATCAGTTTCCATATTGCATCTATGAGTATTATCAATATCTTAAGGCACACACCTTTAGAATCAGCAGGAAATCTACCCAAACATTTAGCACAATTATTTGAACAATCTAAAATATTTGTATTACCTGAAAAAAGGCAAAGGCAATGTCCGCGAGTAGTGAAAATTAAAGCACAAAAATATCCAAGAAAATGCCAGTCAATTTCTTAACTGACTGGCATTAC
>NZ_JAAZQX010000063.1 GCF_012371325.1 Acinetobacter sp. A2
TTTGAGTTTTATAATCTGAAACGACCTCATTCGAGTCTAGACAAAATGACACCAAATGAGTTTTACTATGATCAGCTACCCCAACAAAATCAAGGTGGCTTAACTAGAGCGGAATATCACTTATAAATACGCTTTTAGTTGTTCAAACAAGTGGAACCACCTCTCTTTGAATTAAATCAAAAGCAAATCTAGGTACTGTCGCTATTACGGTTAGAGCGTCGTTAATATGACCAAGCCAAGTTTTTCCGTTATTGTTTTGGAACTGTTGCTTTATTATTTCAGTATATAATTCCCAACGATCACCTATGGTTTCTTCTGAGAATCGTTGATAAAAAGTTTCCACAAAATCAGAGAGGAATTGACTTTTGTTGTACATTACTTGGTATTTGATGTTTTCACCTGATGGTGATTGGTCACTATAGCGTTCTTCTATTTCATTAAGATTCTTACGAGCTGTTTTCTCATCCGTAAGAACACCATTGAAATAGGCTATAGTTATATCAGACTTGTTGCACAAATCATTTACATCGTCTGTAGCATTAGTGATGCTAGATGCAACCATTAAAAGAGAAATGGCACTCAAATGAATTTTCTTATTCATCGCAGTAATCTCTTTGTGGTATCGTGAACACAAAGCCATCTAAAGCATCACTATATTTGTAATAAGCCTGTAGGCGTTTTTTGGTATTTGTAGTCATATTTCCTATTTCATCAATTACATCGGATGCGTCTATATTCGGGTTATTTTTGAATGTTTTATAAACACAAGTCGTTGCTCTATCAGCTTCATAAGATGATGCTTGTAATTCAACTTCATTCTCTAAATTAACAGCCATTTTTTGCTGACTATTCCTTGCAAATTGTTGAACCGCTTTTTTTTCAATTTCATCTTTATATTTTTGTTCAATATGAGCGTCAATATCATCACGGATGCCATTTTGGTCCTTATCAATCCCTAAAATTGAATCTGTTCTTTCAAGTTTTGGTAATTTCCCTTCATCCTCTAATTTCTGAAAGACTTGCTCTTTTGTCGTTATTTTTTCATTTTGTGGTGCTGAGGAATCATTTTCTCCACCGCAGGCACTTAAAGCTATTAAGCAAAAAGATCCTAATAAAATAGACTTAAACATTATTACCCCTGTTGTTACTCGTATATTTTTCATAAAATTCATACAAGCTTGCTCTAGTATAAATATTGATTTTCTGGATATTTATCAATTTTGATTTTACTTGTATGTTAATTCAGTATGAGTGGCAAAAAATTAAAAAAATCAAAAGCTCTCAGGGTAATCCCCCCTAAAAATAATAGGATCTAAAAGTAGAATTTTCTCTTAAGATACGAGCAGGAGATTCTGCATGAA
>NZ_JAAZQX010000064.1 GCF_012371325.1 Acinetobacter sp. A2
TGATGTGTGCTGAATTAGCAGGAGACTTTCACTTGGGAGATTCTAGGCAGCTAACCGATAAAAGTCTTCTGCCATTTGATTTGGTGTCTTAAAATCCAAGCCTTTTTGAATTCTTCGCTGATTATAAAATAACTCTATATATTTTGTAATATCCGCTTTGGCTTCTTCCCTTGTTTTGTAGTTGCGATGATGGACTAGTTCATTTTTGAGTATGCCCCAGAAACTCTCTATCGGTGCATTATCAAAGCAGTCGCCTTTTTTGCTCATTGAACCCTGAAAATCAAATTTCTCAAGTAAGTTTCGATATTCATTACTGCAATATTGGCTGCCTCTATCTGAATGTACAATGAGATCTTTAGCAGGTTTCTGATTGCGAATAGCCATATTCAATGCATCACAAACAAGCTTGGCTGTCATGCGCTCATTTAAGCTATAGCCAACAACCTGTTTCGTGTAAAGATCTTTGACAGCTGCCAAGTACAACCAGCCCTCAGCCGTCCAAATGTAGGTAATGTCACTCGACCACGCAAGATTAGGCTTCGTCATTGAAAACTGTTGCTTGAGTAAATTGTCATAAATAGAACGGTTGTGATCACTGTTCGTGGTTCTTTTGAAACGCTTATGGCGCTTACAATACAACTGATTTGATTTTTTTATTTGGCGCACAGCATACGTACTTATTTTGATACCTTGCGCTTGTAAATGCTTGGTTAATCGAACATAGCCATAGCTTTGTTTGGTTTCTTCATGGGCTATTTTGACCAAAATTGTCTGCTGATTTCGCTGAATTGATCTTTTACTCATGCCTCGCTTTAGCCAATCATAAAAGCGAGAAACGGATACACGAAGTAATCGAGCCATTAAAATAATCGGAAATAAGTGGCTTTGCGATTTCATATAGGCGTACCTCACTGACTTTCTTTGGCAAAGTACGCTGCTGCCTTTTTTAAAAATTCACGTTCCATTTCAGCTGTTTTGAGCTGTTGTTTAAGCTTCTTATTTTCTTCGAGTAAGGCGTTTAGATCGGGCGAATACTGTTTTGTGCCTGCTAAAGTTCCAGCCTTTGCTTTGTTATTCCAGTTCGAAAGGGTTTGCATTGAAATGCCAAGTTGTCTAGCGGATTCCGATACATTACCTTGGTTCTCTTCAATGGCTTTTATGGCTTCAGCTTTAAATTCTGCGGTGTAAGTCTTCTGTTTCTTGCTCATGGTAAACTCCTAATGAGTATGTATAGTTTACCAAGTTAAACCCTCCTGTTTTTTAAGCACACATCA
>NZ_JAAZQX010000065.1 GCF_012371325.1 Acinetobacter sp. A2
TGGCTAAAGGGTAAGTTACTCGTCAATATCGTACTGCCTTTTTCATAACGCTTGGCAATCACGTTAAAGAACAGATTCGCTTCTTCACGTCCAAACGGTAAATAACCAATTTCATCGATAATCAGTAACTTTGGTCCCAGTACCGCACGTTGCATATAGGTTTTCAGTTTACCTTGCTGATAGGCTGTACTCAGTTGCAGCATGAGATCGGCGGCGGTAATGAACTTGATCTTAATGTTGTTCATGATGGCCTTATAGCCTAATGCCATAGATAAGTGCGTTTTTCCTACTCCGCTAGCCCCGAGAAACACCACATTTTCTGCTCTAGCAATAAAGCTCAGATTGAACAGTTCAATCACCTGTGATTTAGGGGCACCTAGGGCATAATTAAAATCATAGTCTTCCAGGGTTTTGACTTGAGGCAGGCCTGAGAGTTTCATCAGTACCTGCTGGCTGCGCTGTTGCCTGGCAGCATATTCATGCGTCAAGATCGCTTCAACAAAGTCGGCATAACTTCCATCCTGACCTAATGTTTGTTGTGCATGATGTGACCATTGTGATGCGATGGCAGGCAGATTGAGTTTTTGGCAAAGCTGCTCTATACGGTCGTATTGCAGATTCATCAGGAAACTCCCAGCAACTGGTCATATACCGATAAGGGATGCTGCAAACTCTCGTAGGGCATGACATGCTGTGCTGCTGCAACAGGTACAGTGCCAGAACCCGTATCTGATTGTGGTAATGGCGTAAATTTTTGCTGCTCTTGTTGCAGTCGAACAGCCGGTTTTTCTTGCGTGGTGGCATGAATTCGCTGATTGGCGGTTTCATGCAGCCACCGGCCAATGTGGGCATTGGCGACATCAACATCTAACAGTAAACCCGAAGTCTTCAGGCTTGCTTTCAATGGCACAATAAAGCTTGATTTGAGGTATCCATTAAAGCGTTCAACTTTGCCTTTGGTCTGTGCACGGTAGGGCTTACATACGCGAGGACGAAAGCTGTATTTCTTGGCGCAGTCGAGCAGTTTGGGATTCCATTTATGCTGCCCCTCCTGATAGGCATCCCGTTCAATCATGATCGTTTTAGCGTTATCAAACAGGATTTCTTGAGGTACTCCTGCAAAGAACTGAAATGCATTTTCTAGACCATCGATCCATGCATCCGTACGTTCATGATCATAAAATTTCACGAAAGTCGCTCTGGAATACCCTAATGTTGCGACAAA
>NZ_JAAZQX010000066.1 GCF_012371325.1 Acinetobacter sp. A2
CTCTGTACACGACAAAAATAGATAACTCATTGAAATAATGTCACAATAATTGTTTTCTAACGACGAATACTATGACACATCTCAATGAGTTATATCTTATCTTAAACAAATCTCTAAAATGGAACAAGTCACATTTAAAGTGCTTTGCGCTCATCATGCTTGTGATTATTTTAAAGCAAACATGTAATCTTTCTTCTGCATCTAAAGCCTTGCCCATCAAGTGTTTACCACAATCATTTTATCGACGTATGCAGCGCTTCTTTGCAGGTCAGTATTTTGATTATCGTCAAATTTCTCAGTTGATTTTCAATATGTTTTCATTCGACCAAGTGCAACTGACTTTAGATAGAACCAATTGGAAATGGGGAAAACGAAATATTAATATCCTGATGCTCGCAATCGTTTATCGTGGAATAGCGATACCTATCCTTTGGACATTGCTTAATAAACGTGGAAATTCAGATACGAAAGAGCGTATTGCTTTGATTCAACGCTTTATAGCCATTTTTGGTAAAGACCGTATTGTGAATGTGTTCGCAGACAGAGAGTTTATCGGTGAGCAGTGGTTTACATGGTTAATTGAACAAGACATCAACTTCTGCATTCGTGTTAAAAAAACTTCATTGTCACCAATCATTTAGGAAAGAATCATAAAATTAGTGATTTATTTCGCCATCTTAAAGTTGGTCAAATTGAATGTCGTAAACGACGGATTTTGGTTGGTCGGGTGAAACTATATATAAGTGCACTACAGTTAGAAAATGGAGAGCTTTTACTCGTCGTTTCTCCTCAGTTTAATGCCAATGCTATTCAGGATTATGCATTACGCTGGGAAATTGAAACCTTATTCAGTTGTCTCAAAGGACGCGGGTTTAATCTTGAAAATACGCGCTTGACAGACCCTAGACGAGTGAAAAAATTGATTGCGGTGTTAGCTATAAGCTTCTGTTGGTGTTACTTAACGGGTGAATGGCAACATAATCAAAAAAAAGCGATAAAAATAAAGAAGCATGGACGACTCTCAATGAGTTTATTTCGCTATGGTTTAGACTATGTTCAAATGGCGATTCAGCGTTTAATTGGTTTTGGGAAAAAAGAAGAGTTTAAGGAAATTTTGGCAATTTTAAGAAAGCAGAATCCTGATAGGATAAGGGTTCTGTGAAATTTGTCGTGTACAGAG
>NZ_JAAZQX010000067.1 GCF_012371325.1 Acinetobacter sp. A2
TCTCCAACTCGTCACTACGCGCACGTAGACTGCCCAGGCCACGCCGACTATGTTAAAAACATGATCACTGGTGCTGCTCAGATGGACGGTGCGATCCTTGTTTGTTCAGCGACTGATGGTCCAATGCCACAAACTCGTGAACACATCCTTCTTTCTCGTCAGGTAGGTGTACCTTACATCATCGTATTCTTAAACAAATGCGATATCGTAGACGACGAAGAGTTAATCGAATTAGTTGAAATGGAAGTTCGTGAACTTCTTTCTACTTACGACTTCCCAGGCGACGACACTCCAGTAATCCGTGGTTCTGCTCTTGCAGCACTTAACGGTGAATCAGGTCAATATGGCGAAGACGCTGTTGTAGCTCTTGTTGAAGCGCTTGACACTTACATTCCAGAGCCAGTACGTGCAATCGACCAAGCATTCTTAATGCCAATCGAAGACGTATTCTCAATTTCTGGTCGTGGTACAGTAGTAACTGGCCGTGTTGAAACTGGTATCGTGAAAGTAGGCGAAGAAGTTGAAATCGTTGGTATCAAAGACACAGTTAAAACAACTGTAACTGGCGTAGAAATGTTCCGTAAACTTCTAGACGAAGGTCGTGCGGGCGAGAACTGTGGTGTTCTTCTACGTGGTACTAAGCGTGAAGACGTACAACGTGGTCAAGTACTTGCTAAACCAGGTACAATCAAGCCACACACTAAATTCGATGCGGAAGTATACGTACTTTCTAAAGAAGAAGGTGGTCGTCACACTCCATTCCTTAACGGTTACCGTCCACAATTCTATTTCCGTACAACTGACGTAACTGGTGCAATCCAGTTGAAAGAAGGCGTTGAAATGGTAATGCCAGGTGACAACGTAGAAATGTCAGTAGAATTAATCCACCCAATCGCAATGGACGCTGGTTTACGCTTCGCGATCCGTGAAGGTGG
>NZ_JAAZQX010000068.1 GCF_012371325.1 Acinetobacter sp. A2
TAAGGAAATTTTGGCAATTTTAAGAAAGCAGAATCCTGATAGGATAAGGGTTCTGTGAAATTTGTCGTGTACAGAGACATTTATTGAACAATTATGCGTATCGGGCTGTATATTTTTTAGTTATATTCGCTTTATCCCATCTTAAGTGGATGTAAAAAAAGGAAACATGATAATGAATAAACTACTTCTTGCTTTAGGTCTTGCCGCTACTGTGGCGCTTGTTGGTTGTGCAAAAGAAAAAGCACCTGAAACTGGGGCAACCACTGGTGAACACTTAGAAAATGCTGCAGCTCAAGCGGCACATGATGCTGAAGATGCAACTCATGAAGCTGCTGCCGCTACAGCAACAGCTGTAGATAATGCTGCTGAAGCGACTGAAAATGCTGCCCACAATATTGCAACTGCAACTGAAAATGCTGCAGATGCAACTGTTCAAGCTGCTAAAGATGCGACTGCTGCAACTGCGGGTGCTGTTGAACAAGGTGCTGCAAACGTAAAAGAAAAAGCACAACAATAATTGATTGTGTCAATAAAAAAACTCCTGAGTCTCTGCTCAGGAGTTTTTTGATTTTAATGTCGGTGTTTTATGTGACACGTTTCATTTCAACATCTAAAGTACATCTTCTATTAGACTATGTAGAAAGCTGTTCCTTAAAATGTAGTCAAACATAGTCAAGGACTAATTCGCACTCTGTTAATGTCTTGTTGCCAAGCGTGTAAC
>NZ_JAAZQX010000069.1 GCF_012371325.1 Acinetobacter sp. A2
GGTTTGCCAATGCTTGCACTGCTGATGCCTTTATGCGTCAGATTGATTTTTAATCCAGGTAATATTTTAATACTCTTGCGAAATCTGAAGCCCATATTTTTTCCATTTACAAGAACCAGTTTGGTTTCTATCTCAGTTGTCCGGATACAGTGAAATAAGAGTTTGATTCATTCATAGGACTGATCATTTGACTTATCTAGTGAAAAATCAGTATGTTCTTTAACATAAGATATTGGCTTTTAGACAATGAATCAAACATCAAATTATTACAATCAACATGCTCAAGCATTTTTTGAAAATACCTATCAGGTTGAGATGAAAAGTCTTTACACACCATTTCTAAGATATTTGCCGGAACAGGCATTGATCCTGGATTTGGGCTGTGGCTCGGGGCGGGACACTTTGGCATTTAAGAAAAAAGGCTATCAAGTTGAGGCAATTGATTATTCTGCCGAGCTGGTTGAAAAGGCGAGAGAACTGACAGGCATCGAGGTACGTCAGCAAAGTTTTTATGAGCTGAATGAAGTAGCTAAGTATGATGGGATTTGGGCTTGTGC
>NZ_JAAZQX010000006.1 GCF_012371325.1 Acinetobacter sp. A2
TCGGAGAGCGATTGATTTGTTTTTTTAGGGTGCGAAGAACAATCATAGCCTAAATCTACAATATCGGTTTCATAGAACTCGTTCTTTGACCATTCATTGCATACCCAAGATGCAAATTCCTTAACAAAGCCATTCTTGTTTTTAGGGCATATAAAATAAGCTAGGTCTTGTTCTACTTTTTTTAAACCCTCAATAAAGCCTTCCATTCAATCCGCCTATATGCTTAATTATACATACTTGAATTATGCATATATGTATATATTTGTCTATATAAATAGATACTATTAATTACCCTCAACTTAATCATAAGCACTAAAATCTAAAGGATTAACGTCCGTAGCCAGTGGCTGATAAGCTTGCGTAAAGGTAGGTGACATACGCTTTGGACGGCCTGTGGCAATTTCTACACATGCCCATTGTGTGCTACCCATGAATACCAGGCTTTTATCTTGCGGGCGATAAAATGCATACTGACGAAATGAATACAGTGCATTCAAATCACTGAGCCACGTTCGTAAAATTAGCTCCTCACCTTCAAGAGCCGCTTTACGATATTGCGCATGGTGTTCTACAGCAACCATGGCATGTTTCAGTTTCAAATACTCTTGTACACCCAAACCTAGCTGTTCTATATGCGCCGATGCCACATCTTGCATCCATTGCACATAAACCACGTTATTTACATGGCCCAAAATATCTATATGTTCGGGTTGAACCGTGATTTTTAAATCAAATATGCTGCTCATTGCATCCTTTTACTAGAAACTGCCGTGTCTGCTTAGTTTATCAAAAATATTCAATTTGCATAAAAAAGTCGCTCTGTTTGAAGAGCGACTATTATACGACTGATCATTTATATTGAAATCAAATCAATCCTGGCAGATGCTTTAACTTATTGAATACGCATCCCAATAATGGCACGTTGCCCTTGACGAATAATCACGACCCGAGCGACTGAACCTTTTTTCAGGGTAGATACCGTTTCAACAAACTGGTTGGCATTTTGAATTGGAGTATTATTCAGTTGTACCACCACATCTCCCGGCATAATACGCGCCTGAGCTGCTGAACCACCACGACGCACTTCCTGAATGAGCACACCACCTTTAATATCTAACTGGCGTTGTTCTGCAACAGTTAAGTCACGAATAGACACACCTAAAACAGGGCCTTTAGCAGCAGTTTCAGGGTTGTTTTTTGCAGGCGTATCATCTGGTGCTGTGCTGACTGTAGCGGTAATATTACGGCGTTTGTCATCACGTAATACTTCAAGCTGAATACTCTGATTTGGCACTGAACGGTTTAAATAGTTCAACAATTCCGAAGTTCTAGAAATTGGCGTACCATTATATTTAAGAATGACATCACCCGCACGTAAGCCTGCACGTGCAGCAGGTGAATTTGGTGCAACTTGAGTAATCAATGACCCTTCTGGTTTGCTCAGTTTATAAGATTCAGCCAAATTACGGTCAATATCCTGCAAACTCACCCCTAAATAAGAACGGGTCACTTTACCATTTCGTTTTAACTGATCGGCCACGTCCATTGCTACATCAATAGGAATAGAGAATGACAACCCCATATAACCACCCGTACCACTAAAAATACGGGAGTTCACGCCCACAACCTCACCACGCTGGTTGAACAGTGGCCCACCTGAGTTACCTGGGTTTAAAGCTACATCGGTCTGAATAAAGGGTACTGAGGTTTCACCCATCATATTCCGCATTTTTGCACTGACAATCCCTGCCGATGCAGAATAGTCAAATCCAAATGGAGAACCAATTGCAAGTACAGGCTCACCTACACGCAATTGATCGACATTGCCTGTACGCAACTCTGGGAAACTCACACCTTGCACTTTTAATAAAGCGACATCGGTACGTTCATCACTACCCACAACAGTTGCATCTAACTCACGGCGGTCATTCAGTACAATTGTGACTTTTGAAGCATCTTCAACCACGTGGTGGTTCGTTAAAAGGTATCCATCTTTACTAATAAAAAATGCACTGCCATAACCTGTTTTTTCTTGTGGCAATTGTTGTTGTGGAATAATGACTTGATTGCCAAAAAAACGGCGTAAAATTTCTGGAACTTGTTGTTGTAAGAGTTCTTCCTGACTCATTTTTTTGACAACATTGACACTCACGACAGCAGGACTCACCTGCTCAACCAAATTAGAAAAGTCTACTGGTGGTGCTGCTTGAGTCTGCACAGTTGCCATAGTAAAAACAGCCGCATATAAACCTTTTTTTAAATTGCGATTTTTCATAAATAGCATTCACTCAATAATAATTATGACTTCGAACCCATCTTATTTATCACAAAATTACTAGGTTTTGCGTAATAAAATGTTGAATCTTTTCAGTTTCGGCTTTTAGTTTATTGCAATTAAATCAGTTTGATGAGATTGAATATTTAACCTCTCTGAATCTGACTTAAAGCTCAACATCTGAAATAGATTGGACAAAATTGTGATAAAAGTTGGAATATTCCATAAAAGTTTCCCGTTTATTCTTTTTTTTCATTATTCATGCCCACTTCGCACTTGCGTTTTTCTGCAAAAAGGGGTGTCATTATCCAACTTTTTTCAAATTAGCTGATGGACATGTCTAATTTAAACACAACACATCAATTTGATGTGATTATTGTGGGAAGTGGTGGTGCAGGTTTGAGTTTAGCGCTCTCATTACCCCAGCATTTCAAAATCGCCGTTTTGGCAAAATCTACCCTCACTGAAGCCAGCACCTTTTATGCGCAAGGTGGTGTTGCTGCAGTCCTTGATGAAACCGACTCGATCGAACAACATATAGATGACACCATGATTGCAGGTGCGCATTTGTGTGAAATTGACGCCGTAAAACAAACGGTGGAAGGCGGCAAACCTTCGGTAGATTTTCTGCTCAAACATGGCGTGCAGTTTACCTTAGACGAACAAGAGCAATTGCATTTAACCCGTGAAGGCGGCCATTCTCAGCGCCGTATTATTCACGCTGCCGATGCTACAGGCCGTGCAATTTCCACGACTTTGGTGCAACGTGCTCAAGAACAGCAAAACATCACTATATTTGAAAACTATATCGCCATTGACCTGATTACCTCACAAAAGCTTGGTTTAAACGAAGCTAATCGTTCATTAGGCTTATATGCACTAGATGAAAGTACTCAAAAAGTACATACCTTCCTTGCTCCATTTACCGCTCTTGCCTGCGGCGGTGCAATGAAAGCCTACCTTTACACTTCAAACCCAGACATTGCGACGGGCGATGGTATGGCCATGGCTTTCCGTGCGGGTTGCCGTGTAGCCAATATGGAATTTAACCAATTCCATCCAACCTGTTTGTATCATCCTCAGGCGCGTTCTTTTTTAATTACTGAAGCCATGCGTGGTGAAGGTGCATATTTACGTTTACCTGATGGCGAACGCTTTATGCTGCGTTTTGATGAACGAGCAGAACTCGCTCCGCGTGATATTGTGGCACGTGCAATTGACTATGAAATCAAGCGTTTGGGTATTCGTCATGTATGGCTAGATATTACCCACAAGCCTGCAGAATTTGTCAAGGAACACTTCCCTACACTGTATGCACGTTTGCTGGAATTAGGCATTGATATCACTACAGATATGATTCCGGTTGTACCTGCTGCCCACTACACTTGTGGTGGGGTGATGGTCAATGAACATAGCCAAACCGATATTTCTGGTTTATACGCGATTGGTGAAACGTCTTATACAGGTTTGCATGGCGCTAACCGCATGGCAAGTAACTCTCTTTTAGAATGTTTTGTATATGGAATGGCAGCGGCCAAACATATTGAAGCACATCACACTACAGATTATTGCTCACCTGAAGTTCCTGCTTGGGATGATTCTCAAGTGACCAACCCTGATGAAGATGTTGTAATTTTACAAAACTGGGATGAACTTCGTGCAACCATGTGGAACTACGTCGGTATTGTACGCACCACTAAGCGTTTAGAACGTGCTTTGCACCGTATTGAAATGCTGAAACGTGAAATTACCGAGTATTATCAGGACTACCAAGTTAGTAAAAACCTGATTGAGCTGCGTAATTTGGTTCTGGTTTCTGAAATGATTGTACGCTGTGCCATGCAACGCAAAGAATCACGTGGTTTACACTTCACGCTGGATTATCCTGAGCTTGCGCCTGAATTGCGTAAAACTGTGCTCATTCCACCTAATTTCCAAGTGGAAACTCCATTGGTGAATGAGTGATCTGATTGCTTGTTACGCAACAGCATTTGCATAAAAGTATCTGTGAATAAAGTGCATTCGAATTCTAATGCAAGAAAGCACCGAATCGTATTCCATAACACGATTCGGTATTTTATCATTTTGAATATGATGACGTTAACTTACTAAACCTCCTCCTAAAAATTCATCAAGTTGAGTTTTATATTACGGCTGCAACTTGAGTATCATCTTGAATAAATGCTTCTAAGCGAACTTGACCAGCCAATAGTTGCTGTAATTGGTGGCTAATTGTGTACTGCAATTGCTGCCGTGTCTGTTCGTATATAGGCGCATTTTGCAATTGTTTTGACAAATGCTGTAATGCTGCTTGAGTCCCCAACTGCTGCATTTTAATTGCATACAGATAGCCCAACACCACTCCTTTCTTCACATAATTTGCAGCTAAATCATGCTGCAGATGATAAATCAAAGCACCCATCACCCGTTCATTGGCTGAGAGTTTACGCAAAGGGTCACGTGCCACACGCTGACACGGGTCTTTATAGGCATGTTCACATGAGTCCAGAAAGCTCTGTGCCAGATGCTTTAAGTTTTGCTGACGATGCGGCAACTGTACAGCTAATCCCAACGCTACTTGTGCCGAAACAGCGCGGGTAAAATCTGCAACCAATGGGTCTGCCATTGCGACACCAATACTGTTATGCCCTATTAAACTGGATAACCAAGCCATCATGGCATGTACACCATTCCATAAACGATTTTTAATGAGTTGGATTTCGGCAATATCATCTACCAAAATCATTTGACGCATGTGTTGCAATAATGGACTGGCATTTTCCACATAAATAGGCATGTCACTTTCAGCATGAAATAAAATTAAATCCATACTTTGCAAAATGTGACTGGGCTGAAAATTGCGTCTTAAATCTTCTACATATAAGGTCGCTTGACGCTCTTGCTCAGGCTGCAATCGAGTATTGTCTTCAATTTCAATTGGCTCTGCTTCGTCATCCAACTGAAATTGCTTAAAAATATTATACTTGATGCGTAATTGGCGATATAAGTTTTGATCGCTTAATTTAGAGACCATTCTATTTACGACAGTATCGCAAAAATAATGCTGCGCCATAATTTTGGCTGCCGTATCGGGATCCAACAACGTCTCTAACGCCTGATGAATATGCGTCATCAAGAGCTGTTTTGCCCCAACTTTATTTAAAATTACCAAAATAGTTAAAGGCTGATGGAGTTCAACTTGCGCTATAAAACGGGCATATAAGCCCTGCGCAATTACTTTAGCCTCTTGCTGTAAAGCATGTTCAGGCAAACATAATGCAATTAGGCTCGACTCCACATACATTTGCTGCATCTGCTGCAAGTTCTCCGCATCAATGATGTGCATATTTTCAATTCGTTCATCATAAGAACATTGTCCATAACGAATTGAATACGTTCCAAAGGCGTTTACTGCAGAACGATATAAGGTATTCCGTGTAGAAGCATAAATACGTTTAGGACGGGTATAGCCATCCCAGTGCGATAAAATTTGGGCCAAATAGCCCCCACCTATTGCACCAAAACCATGAATCCCCACACTCAACTGATTTAAAGTTTGCGGGAAGGCCTCTTGTAAACTCGGCATTTCCAATACAGGAATAACTTGATTTAAGTCATCTAAATAAGCTTGCATACTTGCGTAATAATGCTGCGTGAGTGACAACATATTAGCATTAGGTTTTTTGATATCCCGAAATAGTATGGTTATGCCACCCGCTGCATGTGCAGATTTGATTCCATTTTCAGAATCTTCCAGCATGAAACATTCGCTGGGTTCTAGATTAATTTTTTGTGCGGCTGTTATAAAAATTTCAGGATGTGGCTTGCCCTGTTGCACCTCATCGCCACAAACTAATACATCAAAAAACTTATAGACATTGGCATTAATCAAATATTCTTCGGCAATGGCACGACGACTAGACGTAGCAACCGCCATTCTCAAGCCAGACTTTCGTAACCGCTCTAATACCTGCAACAAACCTTTTTTAATGGGCACACCAAAATTGCGCACACTTTCTAGTTCTAGTTCATCAGCACGCTGACGGATCTCACGGTAAGGAATGTCTGCACTATATTCTGCTTGCGCCAGTTGTTCAGCGCTCTTTGCACTCAAACCCAAACATTGCATGAGGTATACGTCTGAAAATTCAACGCCAATGAGCTCCTGAGATGCCTGCTTCAATGTTTGAAACCGTAATCGTTCAGTATCAAACATTGTTCCATCCATATCAAAGATTGCTCCATGAACAATATTGTTCTTAAATTTAAGCATTTAGCTCCCTTGTTTTATCACTTACGGGTTGCTAGCTTAGACAAAAGCAGATTTGATCTATATGAAAAACATAAAATGAAATATTTGTGATTATTTTTTAACCAATCAAACCCTGATTTCCATGTGGTATGTGTACATATGTAACCACATGGTAAATATAAGTAACTAAAATTAAGATAAAGCTGACTTTATTCTCAGCCAATCTGTGGAATCGAATACGTCCCTGTGACATGCGCCACGGCATCATCTACACCTTCGGAATATACCCAAACCTCACCGACCACGAGGTTTTTCCCTACTTTCATTAAGCGACATTCACCACGTAAATTACGCCCTGCTGCGGGCTTGCGTAAAAAGTTGATGTTTAAATTACTGGTCACCGCCAAAGCCACCAAACCCAACTCCCCTAAAATGGCGATATAAAGTGCATAGTCTGCAACAGTCATCATAGTCGGCCCTGATACCGTACCACCTGGGCGTAAATCACGTTCATCGATGTGATAATTCACCAATGCCCCACGTGGCGTGATGGACACAATTTCGCATTTTTCCAGACTTTGCGGAAACTCTACTTTTAAAAATTCAATAATTTCTTCTTTGGTCATGCTCATGTTGTTCGATTCACTATTTTTCTAAATGATAAAAAATCTTCTAAAGCACAATCACTATAGAAGATTTTTTAATGCAATCAAATGCACAAGAATGACTGATTCGCTTGTTAAGTATTTGGCTGTAAATATTGCATTGCCTGTGCAAAGACTTGATCTGGGTTTTGAGTCGCATCCAAGCGCTTCACCCGCTCAGGATGTCGCTCCCACAAAGATTGATAGCCACCCCTTACTTTCTCAAAAAAAGTGGCTTTCTCTTGCTCAAAACGATCAAGCGCTCCACGCGCACGTGCACGGGTCATACCCAGCTCAATTGGGGCATCCAACCAGAAAGTTAAGTCAGGCATACGTGCCACAAAATGGCTATTCAGCATGTTCAACTTCGCTACGCTTAAACCACGGCCAGCACATTGGTAGGCAAAACTTGCATCACTAAAACGGTCGCATAACACAGTTTTACCTGCAGCCATTGCTGGTAAAATCACCTGATCTAAATGCTGAGCACGCGCTGCATACATCAACAATAACTCAGTGTCTGAACACATTTTTTCTTCATGGTTGACCGCGAGTAACAAAGCACGAATTTGCTCTGCCATAGGGGTTCCACCTGGCTCACGGGTTAAAACCACCTCTTGACCTTGTGCAGTAAAATAATCATGAATACGGCGAATGAGTGTCGTTTTGCCTACCCCTTCGGTGCCTTCAAAACTGATAAACATGCTTATTCCCCTGATTTTTTCGCGCGCAGTACATTTAAATATTCCTGCACGGCACGGTTATGATCTTGCAAATTGGTGCTAAATTTATGTCCACCATTACCTGTCGCGACAAAATAAATGTTGTCAGATTGGTCTGGATGCATCGCCGCTTCAATGGCTTTTTGACTTGGCAAGGCAATTGGTGTTGGCGTTAAGCCACTCATGGTATAGGTGTTGTATGGCGTTGGAGTGCGTAAATCCTGACGGGTGATATTACCCTGATATTTATCGCCCATTCCATAAATAACAGTTGGGTCGGTTTGCAAGCGCATGCCCAGTTTTAAACGGCGTACAAACACCCCAGACACTTGCTGTAATTCAGCATCGACATTGGTTTCTTTTTCAATAATTGAGGCCATAATCAAGGCTTCATATTTATTTTTATAAGGTAAATCTGCTGCTCGATTATTCCAAGCATCATCTAATGCTTTCATTTGACGCTGATATAAATCGGTTAAAATTTTACGATCAGTTTCACCTTTAGCGAAAAAATACGTATTCGGTGCAAACAACCCTTCTGGATGTGCATAAGGAATATTTAAAGCTTTCAGCAATTCTGCATAAGGTAAATGCACTACTTCTTTACTGACCAAATCATCTTTCTTTAATGCCTCAATCAATTGTTTAAAGGTCGTACCTTCGATCACCAAAATACGGTTCATTTGTGCATTTTCAGCATTGGCGATCATTTCCAAAACCTGACGTACACTCATGCCCTGACGGACTTCATACACGCCTTTTTTCATGCTGTCGTGAATCATCACCCGTTGATAGAGTTTTAAAACAATTGGAAAATTCACATGATCTTGTTCTGCCAAACGGTCAATAAAACGTGAGTAAGTATCACCATCATTAATCGCCAATAATTGTTTTTTTCCTTCAACTGGATAATCTTTAAATAAGCTGGACCATAAGATCATGCCAACGACCAAAAATAGTCCGAGTATAAAAATAAGCGCACCTTGAATAGCACGCTTAGACCGCATAGTTTTGGTTTTCTTTTTAGATTTTGATGGACGCTTAGACATAAGAATGAATCTGATTCAGTTGAAGTTGCTTAAATAGTTCCACACACGGTTGCACATCTAAAACCTGCTGCCCTAAATGGCTGACAATTTTCATGGGCGTTAAAGCATTACAGAAAAACAGACTTTGAATCTGCGCAATTTCCGACTCATGAACATCACGCTGTTCACAACGCAAATTCTGCTGTTGCATGCGCGATAAAATTTCTGCCCGCATGACACCGTGCACGCCATTATAACCAAGTTGTGGCGTAATCCATGTATTGTTTATACGAATGAAACAATTACTACTCACACCTTCAACCACACGCCCCTGCACATCGGTTACCAAAGCCTCAAGCCACCCCATTTGATCTGCCTCTTGTTTTAATAAAACCTGTTCAAGACGGTTCAAACTTTTCACACCAACCAACTGCGGCATCGTCAAGCCAATAGTCTGTTCTAAGACACCGCTTTGAATGATTTCGTAGTGGTATTCTGCCCCTAAAGTTTCTTGCACTTGAGGATAAAAGAATACCCATACATCGGCAGGATGTTCAGGCAAGCTATAACCACGCTGACCTTCACCACGACTCAGCACAATCTTTAATGTGCCATTCAACTTGCCCTGTTTTTGTTTTAAATCGGCCAGTGTTTTGTTAATAAGTTCAAGATTTGCAGTTAAATGCATGTGTTCTTTGGCATGCGCTAAACGCGCTAAATGGCGATGCCGCAACTCAACTTGATTGTTACGAATCCGTGCAGTGCTAAAACAGCCATCGCCATAATGAAATGCTCGGTCTAACAGGTGGATGTGCTCAATAGGCTCAGCATTTTTATAACACTGCATAGACAACTTACTCATGATTTATCACAAAATATAAAAAAGAATGAAGAAATTTATATTTATCATTTGCTGATATTCACCGCATTTTAAATTATTTTTTAAGAAAATGAACTGACTATATGCTTGCCTCATTCAACTCAGCACACAACAAAGCATAAACCAATGAGGTCAATCATGAGCTTTTCAAAATTTAAAATTGGGGTACTGGCAGCCATACTTTCTAGCACAGCACTGAGTGTATCTGCAAAAGACTTTCTCAATGTTTCTTACGACCCTACCCGTGAATTATACGAAGATGTCAATCAACACTTTGGCAACTACTGGAAAAAACGCACTGGACAAACTATTAATTTCAAGCAATCACACGGTGGCTCAGGTAAACAGGCACGTGCGGTTATTGATGGCTTAAATGCCGATGTTGTAACCCTAGCTTTAGCAGCGGATATAGATGTTATTGCAGAAAAAGCCAAACTATTACCCGCTGACTGGCAAAAAAAGTTACCGAATAACTCAACTCCATACACATCAACCATCGTATTTTTAGTCCGCCAAGGTAACCCTAAAAATATTAAGGACTGGGGCGATTTAGTTAAACCAAATGTTGCAATCATCACACCAAATCCGAAAACCTCAGGGGGCGCACGCTGGAATTACTTAGCAGCCTGGGCATGGGCTAAACATCAACCTGCTGGGAATGATACCAAAGCCCAAGAGTTTGTACGTCAAATCTATAAACAAACCAAAGTTCTTGATTCAGGGGCACGCGGTTCAACCACCACTTTTGCAGAGCGTGGTATTGGAGATGTCTTACTGGCTTGGGAAAATGAAGCTCATTTAGCGATTCGTGAACAGCCGGGTAAATTTGAAATTATTACCCCAAGCCTTTCTGTATTGGCAGAACCACCTGTGGCTATTGTCAATAAAAATGCCGAGAAAAAAGGCAATCAGCATCTTGCTCAAGGCTATTTAAACTTCTTGTACTCTCCTTTAGGGCAGGACTTAGCAGGTAAGCATTTTTACCGCCCACGCAGCGCAACCGCATTGACCAAGTATCAGCACGTATTCAAACCTTTAAAATTGGTCAGCATTGATCAAGAATTCGGTGGCTGGGAAAAAGTGCAGAAAGTCCATTTTGAAAATGGTGGTATTTTCGATCAAATTGTAAAAGCCAACGCTGCAAAATAAGCATGTGAAGGACTTGGGCAAGCACCCTCATTGAAAAATAGGGGTGCTTTTTTACCCTATTTTCTTATATATCTTTTTTATTCATATAAAATTCATTTTTAATTATTTTTTTTGCATAGAAACTCTCGCTATTCTTCGTGCAGGTTTCAAAAATGACTTTTAAACAATGGTCTAGTGATTTGAATTGCAAACCTAACCAGACCTTCCACTCAAAAAGTGGAACAGCAACGTCATTAATGTACATATATTTTTCAGGAGCATCGACATGATTCATACCGTAATTGTTCCAGGCGTGGGTGGCAGCGAACATGCTCACTGGCAGTCTTGGTTACAACGACAACTCATGTCTTGCTCACGTGTGCAACAACAAGACTGGAATTTACCAATTTTAAGTCATTGGGTGGCTGAGTTTGTGAAAACTGTTGCGCCTATTCAGGACGATATCCAAATCGTGGCACATAGCTTTGGCTGTCTGACCACAATTGCAGCCTTGGCACAATATCCTGAACTACAAGAAAAAATTAAAAATGTAGTTTTGGTTGCGCCTGCTAACCCTGCACGTTTTGGTGAATCAGGTTTTGCACAGCAAAGCCAAAACAACTATTTGGCTTATTTTAAGCAGCTCAAATGGTCTGTACCGACTCAATTATTAATTAGCGAAAATGACCCATGGCTAAGCTTTGAAGATGCGCAAGCCTTAGCGCAAACATGGCAATTAAAGCCTATTAATTTAGGTCAAGTTGGACATATTAATGTCGCTTCTGGCTTTGGTGCTTTCCCTGAGATTCATCATTATCTCATCTCACAAAATACGATGTCGCATATCAGCAATACTGATAACAGCAAGTATTTATTTAAATTTGCAATTTAACCCTTGCAAACTATGCTTGTGCCGAATTTACATTTTCTTTGCTCTGTTTGTTTTCAAACACAATTCTCTCTTTGAGGAGTCATCATGTCGCAGCGATCCCGAGTGCTGCCAGGATTTGGTCTTTCTCTAGGCTTTACCCTAGCGTATTTATCCTTAATTGTTCTTATTCCCTTATCGGCAGTATTTATTAAATCGCTTGGTATTGGTTGGGATGGTTTATGGGAAATTTTAAGTTCAGAACGTATTCTAAAATCTTTGCAATTAAGTTTTAGTGCTGCGCTCATCGCTGCCTTTATTAACGTGGTCTTTGGCCTGTTATTGGCATGGTGTCTAGTTCGCTACAGTTTCCCAGGCAAACGTATTATAGATGCGTTGGTCGATTTACCATTTGCCCTACCAACCGCAGTAGCAGGTATTGCGCTGACTTCTTTATATGCGCCTACGGGTTGGATTGGTCAATATTTAGAGCCGATTGGTATTAAAGTCGCTTATACCCCAATCGGGATTACCTTGGCCTTGATTTTTATTGGTATTCCATTTGTGGTACGTACCGTACAACCTGTATTAAGTGATTTAGAAACCGAACTGGAAGAAGCTGCATCGGCACTAGGGGCAAACCGTTTTCAAATTGTCAGTAAAGTGATTTTTCCTATTTTACTGCCTGCCTTAATCACAGGCTTTGCTTTGGCCTTTGCTCGTGGTGTAGGCGAATACGGTTCTGTTATTTTCATTGCAGGTAACCAGCCTTTTGAAACTGAAATTGCACCGTTAATGATTATTTCTCGCTTGGAAGAATATGACTACGCAGGTGCAACCACCATTGCTGTGGTGATGTTACTGATTTCTTTTGTGATGCTATTCCTTATTAATTTATTACAAGCATGGGCAAGCCGTCGCACAGGGAGAACTGCACGATGAGTTTAAATACCAACAGCAATGCTTTGGCTGAAAAATTACAGTCACGTGATGCCACCCGTGAACCGACTTGGGTGCGTTATACCCTAATTGCGATTGCCTTAATCTTCTTTTTAAGCTGCTTAATTTTGCCACTGATTCTGGTCTTTGTAGAAGCCTTTAAACAAGGTGTAGGGGTTTATGCACAAGCACTGGTACATCCAGACACGCTATCGGCAGTGAAATTAACCTTACTGACCGCAGCCATTGCAGTCCCTTTAAACGTGGTTTTTGGTGTTGCAGCCGCATGGGCAGTCGCCAAATTCAACTTCCGAGGCAAATCTATCCTCACCACGCTAATTGATATGCCATTTTCAGTTTCTCCAGTCATTGCTGGTTTAATGCTGGTATTGATTTTTGGTACACAAGGCTGGATGGGTGGCTGGCTGATGGAACATGACATCAAAATTTTATATGCCGTTCCTGCAATTGTTATCGCAACCATTTTTATTACTGTACCTTTTGTAGCCCGTGAATTAATTCCATTAATGGAAGCACAAGGCACAGAAGAAGAAGAAGCAGCAATTGTATTGGGTGCTTCTGGCTGGCAAACCTTTTGGAAAGTCACTCTACCCAATATTAAATGGGGTTTAATTTACGGCGTGATTCTGTGTAATGCACGTGCGATGGGTGAGTTTGGTGCAGTATCGGTTGTGTCTGGGCATATTCGTGGTGAAACTAACACCCTGCCACTTCACGTCGAAATTCTCTATAACGAATATACCTTTAGTGCTGCGTTTGCAGTGTCATCACTCTTGGCACTCTTGGCTATTGTAACCCTAATTTTAAAAACCTGGGTAGAAATTCGCCAAGAAAAACAAAACCAACGTAATGAAGATTCAACCGTTTCTTAAGGAATGACCACATGAGTATTCAAGTTAAAAATATTGAAAAAAATTTTGGTGCATTCCATGCACTCAAAGACATCTCTCTCGATTTTCCAGATGGTCAATTGGTGGCACTGCTTGGGCCATCAGGCTGTGGTAAAACCACCCTGCTCCGTATTATTGCAGGTTTAGAATCTGCAGATCGTGGCCAAGTAATTTTAGAAGGTCAAGATGCGACCGATGTGCATGTCCGTGAACGTCAGGTTGGTTTTGTATTCCAGCACTATGCCTTGTTCCGCCACATGACTGTATTTGACAACGTGGCTTTTGGTTTACGTGTACGTCCTCGTTCAACCCGACCTTCAGAAGCTGAAATTAAAAAACGTGTTACCCGTTTATTAGATTTGGTTCAACTTGGCTTTTTAGCTGACCGCTACCCTGCTCAGCTATCTGGCGGTCAACGTCAGCGTATTGCTTTAGCACGTGCCCTAGCGGTTGAACCACGTGTATTACTACTCGATGAACCTTTTGGCGCACTGGATGCCAAAGTACGTAAAGAATTACGTCGCTGGTTAAGAACCCTGCATGATGAGCTACACATCACGTCTATTTTCGTGACCCATGATCAAGAAGAAGCACTAGAAGTTGCAGACCAGATTATTGTTATGAACAAAGGTAATGTTGAGCAAATTGGTTCGCCACGTGAAGTGTATGAAAAACCTGCCACACCATTTGTATTTGACTTCTTGGGTCAAGCCAACCGTTTTGAAGGCCAACACCACAATGGCTTTGTTCAAATTGGTGAAGATCGGGTACAACTGCTGGATCAACCCAATGCACCGCAGGGTGACGTGATTGCATTTGCACGTCCAGATGAACTGCATATTCATGCACAACCACAAGAAAATTGCATTCAAGCCACCTTCTTACGTGAGGTTTGGATTGCAGGTAAAGTGGTTGCAGAATTGCAAGATCGTCAAGGTAATTTAATTGAAATTGCCTTAAGTGCAGAAGAAGCCAAGCTCCACCAATTCCGCCCAAATCAAACAGTATGGTTAAGTGTCAGCACTTTACATTTATTTGAAAATCAAGTTGCATAAGGACATTAAGATGGGGCGTCACATGCCCCATCCTCTTTTAAGGTTTCACCACTATGAATTTCCAACAACTTAGAATTATTAGAGAAACGGTTAGACAGAACTTTAATTTAACTGAAGCCTCAGCTGCACTGTACACCTCTCAATCTGGAGTCAGTAAGCACATTAAAGACCTTGAAGATGAATTAGGGGTACAACTCTTTGTGCGTAAAGGCAAACGCTTACTGGGGCTCACCGAACCCGGGCAAGCCTTGCTGAGCATTGTAGAGCGCATGTTGGTCGATGCTGACAACATTAAACGCCTTGCCGATGACTTTAACAAAGTCGATGAAGGCACGCTTACCATTGCAACAACCCACACCCAAGCACGTTATGTATTGCCACCAATTGTAAATCAATTTAAAAAGGAATTTCCTAAAGTTCATTTGATTTTGCAACAAGCCAGCCCTATCGAAATTTCAGAAATGCTACTTCAGGGTGAAGCCGATATTGGCATTGCAACGGAGTCTTTAACCACAGAAGACAACTTGGCCAGTGTGCCTTACTATAACTGGCAGCACAGCATTATCACCCCGCAAGATCATCCTTTAGCGAGTAAAACTGACATTCAGCTGACCGATCTAGCAGACTACCCAATTATTACGTATCACGGTGGTTTTACGGGTCGCTCTAAAATTGACAAGGCTTTTACCGATGCAGGGATTGATGCCAATATTGTAATGTCAGCACTGGATGCCGATGTCATTAAAACCTATGTGGAATTAGGCATGGGCGTTGGTGTGGTCAACAATGTGGCATACGATGCTGAACGCGATTATCGTCTCAAACAAATTCAGACCGATATTTTTGGCATTAATACCACTTGGATTGCGGTGCACAAAGGTCATTTACTGCGTGGCTACGGCTATGAATTTATTTCATTATGCGCCCCAGATGCAGATATTAAAGCCTTGAAGCGTATTGCGTATCCTGAGGAATAAGCCAAATTAGACCAACATAAGCACGTAAATTGACGTGCTTATGTTTCATCACTTTGCTATGAAATTGGTTTATCTTTTTGTGCAGCAAATAATTGAAATAATGATTTATATTTTATAAAAACCATGAATAATATAGAATCTAAAATAAAAAATACGATTCGATTTTAAATACGATTCTATAATTTCGACCAAGGGCGTAACATGAAATATCACATTTATACTGCGTTATTCTACGTGCTGCCCATCGGTCATGTTTATGCTGCAGGCTTAGAACGCAGTAATCAATCTATTCAAGCTTTCTTTGAAAAAGGCAATTATGCAGAAGTGTCTATGCTGCAAGTCAACCCGAATGTTTCAGGAAAAGTGCAACCTGTTTCATCTGTAGGGAGTCCAGAGTTTTCTACAGGTGATATGGTGAATAAGCAACACTACTTTCAAGCCGCCTTAAAACTACAACCGCATCCACAAATTTCGGTCGCATTATTATTTGACCAACCTTTTTTTACGGATGTGGGTTATCAGTTCAAAACGACTCACCCCTCTTCAGAAATTGCAGACGTTGAATTCGATTCAAACAACATGACTGCACTGGTTGGCTTCCAACCAAATGCAAACTGGAATCTGTTTACGGGTGTGAGCTACCAATCCTTTTCAGGGAATCTCAGAATTGGTACACACGTCGACAATATTTATTTTGATTATGATGTGCACTTCCCTAAAGATCACGCATGGGGCTGGCTGGCAGGTATCAGCTATCAACTTCCTGAATATGCTTTCACTACAGCTATTACCTACCGCTCTAAAATTAAGCACCATACCAATGCTAGCGAAAGTTTTTTGGGGTTTCCTCTAGAGATTGCACCACAGCATGCGACTACTATTCAAACACCAGAATCAATTAATTTCGATTTTCATACAGGTTTACCTGCACAAAATTTTCTCTATGCATCCTTAAGATGGGTGAATTGGCAAGATTTTGAAATTCAGCCCTCACAATATGCTGCAATGCTACAGCAAGTACCTAATATGAATTTAAATCTGATTGATTACCAAAAAAATCAGTGGTCGGCACGTTTGGGTGTAGCGCATCAATGGTCACCAAAATGGATCACTGCTGTTGAAGGATTGTGGGACTCAGGTGCAGGAAACCCGGCTTCCAGCTTCAACCCTGTAGATGGTTATTTAGGTTTAGGTACTGGCCTTATTTATAATTTCACCCCTAAAACTTTTGTGATTAGCGGTATTCATTATCTGTACTTTAATCAACCAAAGAATGAACAAGGGTCTTCTTTGCTTTCACAAAGCTCACACTTTTCACAACTCGAAGAACGGGACGCTTGGATTTATCATCTCAAACTTGCACACCGTTTTTAGTCCATAAAAAAACGAGCCGAAGCTCGTTTTATGTTTACTCAAACACTGACTTGAATTACCAATGGTAGCTTACACCTAGTTTCGCTACTGGCATCCATTCGTGTTCATTATCATTACGGATGTCTGCTTCTTCTCTCTCCAATGCAGTATCTAAAGCAACACCATTATTATTGGTTGCTGAACCAGAAACACGATTTAAAGATACAGTTGGATTACCTGTGTAATAAGCACCAACTTCACCAAACACGCCCCAGTTATTGTTGATTTTTGGTGCAAAACCTAAGCCTAAATATGGAGCAATATCATTTTCGTATTGTAACTCACCATTGATGTGTACACCCTCAGCACCAGACTGGAAGTCAGTTTTCCCTACTGAGAAGTTAGTTACACCACCTACACGGCGGTCAAGTTTGTAATCATTATCTAAATAAGCTACACCTGCAGCTACATATACACCTTGCGCCCAACGATTTTCACTTGCTCCCCATGGACGGAGTTCAGCATTCAAATAGACATTGTTATTGTCCATGTCCATATCATACTTTGATCCATTGATAGACAGATCATCTGACCAAGAAATATCACCACCGTTATAACCTAAAGCTAAGCCAACGTATGGGTTTGCAGTCCAAAGTAAGGCACCGCCATAACCTGTTGTACCAGCTTCAGCACGAACACCTGTTGGAATGAGTTGGTTACGGTCAAATGCATAACCATCTTGCACAACAGCTGTATCTGCCATTGCAGAACCTGCAACTGCTGCCAATACCGATGCGGCTAAAATTGTGTGTAAAGATTTCATTGTGTTCTCCTCAAATTAAAACTTTTAAATTTTTCATTCGTTTTGTCATGGAAAAACTATAGGGCATGTTGCGCTCATCTTTTATGCAAGATTTGCTAGGTTTATGTTATTTTTTGATACAAATTCTTTTTTCTTGTTGATTGTTAAACAATTTAATTTCAAAACAGTAACAATTAAGCCGTATATAATCTGTTTAGCTTTCGACCTTTCATTATAATTTCTTTATTTAAAGCTTAATTTTCAATCTATTCTTGACACAATATAGTGTAAAATCTTGGGGAAATTTTTCAGGTAATTACATCGATGTCGCAGCTTTCAACAATTATTGAACAAGCATTTGAAGACCGTGCTAATTTTACAGCGGCAGATTGCCCTGCTGAAATTCGCCAAGCAGTTGAACAAGCAATTGCGGGTTTAGACAATGGCACATTACGTGTAGCTGAAAAAATTAACGGTGAATGGATTGTTCACCAATGGTTGAAAAAAGCAGTTTTACTATCGTTTAAATTGAATGACAACAAGCCAATTGAATCTGGTGACCTTCGTTTTTACGACAAAGTTGATACTAAATTTACAGACTGGACTGACGAGCAATTTAAAGCAGCAGGAGTACGTGTTGTACCGCCTGCCGTAGCACGTAAAGGTTCATTCCAAGCCAAGAATGTTGTATTAATGCCTTCTTATGTAAACATTGGTGCCTATGTAGATGAAGGCACTATGGTAGATACATGGGCAACAGTGGGTTCTTGTGCACAAATTGGTAAAAATGTTCACTTATCAGGTGGTGTCGGCATTGGTGGTGTACTTGAACCTTTGCAAGCTAACCCAACTATTATTGAAGACAACTGCTTCATCGGTGCACGTTCTGAAATTGTAGAAGGTGTGATTGTAGAAGAAGGCTCAGTCATTTCTATGGGCGTGTATATTGGTCAATCTACCAAAATTTATGACCGCGAAACGGGCGAAATCCACTACGGTCGTGTACCTGCTGGCTCTGTAGTAGTATCAGGTAACTTGCCATCTAAGTGTGGCACATACAGCCTATATGCGGCTATCATCGTGAAAAAGGTGGATGCCAAAACACGTGCAAAAACCAGCTTGAACGATTTATTACGCGAAGACTAATTTCCTTTCAGTCTTCAGCATCTCTACGATCAGCAATGATCGTAGGGATTTTTGTTTTTTATATACTGTGATGAATATTATGAGTACGCTCCGATCTTCCGCTATTCCTGTTTCTGATCCGTCTGCGGGGTTACGCATTACGGAGATTTTTTACTCATTACAGGGTGAAGCCAATACGTCTGGTTTACCGACTGTCTTTATTCGTCTTACGGGTTGCCCTTTGCGCTGCCATTATTGCGATACCACATATTCTTTTGAAGGTGGTGAACGCAAGTCTTTAGACGACATTATTCAAACTACGCTCGATTTTAAAACCCCCTATGTATGTGTCACAGGTGGAGAACCACTGGCTCAACCCAATGCACTGCCACTTATGCAGCGTCTGGCAGATTTAGGCTGTGAAGTGTCTTTAGAAACCAGCGGTGCTTTAGATGTCTCTAAAGTGGATCATCGTGTATCTAAAGTGCTGGATTTAAAAACCCCTGCATCGGGTGAAATGTCGCGGAATTTATTATCAAATTTAGATTTTTTAACTCCGCATGATCAAATCAAGTTTGTGATTTGCAATCATGACGATTATCTTTGGGCAAAACAGCAGCTTGAACAATATCAACTGCATAAAAAAGTAGACACGGTGTGGTTCTCCCCCGCATTTGCCGTCGAAAAAGGTGCAGTAAGCCTGCCTCAGCTTGCACGTGATTTAGCGCAGTGGATTTTAGCCGACCATCTCCCGGTTCGTTTCCAGTTACAATTGCATAAATTGCTTTGGAACGATGAAACAGGTCGCTAATGCTGACTGCCGAAATTGCTCAGTATTTTGCTCAGGCCTTAAATCTTAATTTTTAAAGTTTTGGAGATTCAACTATGCGCCCTCGTGCCATTGTATTGTTATCTGGTGGATTAGACTCAACCACGTGTTTGGCATGGGCACAAGCGCGTTATGAATGTATTGCGCTTAGTTTTATGTATGGTCAGCGTTCTACCACAGAATTGGATGCTGCACGCACCTTGACCCAAAAAGCAGGCGTTGAGCACCGTGTGATTAATATTGATTTGGGTAATTTAGGTGGTTCTGCGTTAACCGATCACAGCATTGAAGTACCTGACCATGAGCAAGAAGGTATTCCTGTTACCTATGTGCCTGCTCGTAATACCATCTTCCTGTCTTATGCCTTAGCTGCAGCAGAAGTATTTGATGCAGAAGCGATTGTGATCGGTATCAATGCGGTAGATTATTCAGGTTATCCTGACTGCCGCCCTGAATTTATTGATGCTTTTGCCAATATGGCACGTCTGGCCACCAAAGTGGGTGTAGAAGGCAAACCGCTAAAATTTGAAACACCATTGTTACATTTATCCAAAGCAAATATTATTCGCTTAGGTATTGAACATGGCGTAGACTATAGTCAAACGGTTTCTTGCTACCAAGCAGATGACCAAGGACGTGCTTGTGGTAAATGTGACAGCTGTCGCTTACGCAAACAAGGTTTTGCCGATGCAGGTGTTGCAGACCCAACACGTTATATACCGTCATAATAAGGTAAAGTGTATGAAAAATTTAAAATCAAACATTATGGTTTCTGCGATTGTGTCTGTAGCTGCATTATTCGCAACAACAACACACGCAAATAATGATAAGTTGCAACAGGCATACAAAAGCACCAATGTAAAAGCAGCTTTAATTAATGTTTGTAAAGAAGAAACTGCTAAAGGCAAAAAACTAACTACTGCTGAAGTGAACAAGTATTGTACTTGTGCAGTAGAAGCAGATGGTAAATTGACCAACGCTCAGAAATGGGAAATTCAAAGTGCCATTAACCAGAAAAAGAGCCCTGGTACTTTAGCTTTTGTACAAAAGCAAAATAAAGATTTACAAGCTTGTTTTGGCCCACAGTTAACAGGTAAATTAAAAACCTTAACTGAAGAAGCAATGAAAGCTGCTGAGAAAAAATAAGTTTTCTTAACAATTTCAACTAGCCACTTTATGTGGCTAGTTTTTTATGTGTATGGTCTTGGAGAAAAATATGAGCACGGCTGCAATTCAATTACCAAATCAGGCTTTTCCTGCAACTACAGGTGAAGTGAACTTAACCGAACTTGGTACAGATTGGTTGGTGGTTTATTTTTACCCAAAAGATTCCACGCCTGGCTGCACGACACAAGCAGTGGATTTTACTGCACTCAAAGCTCAGTTTGATGCACTGAATACCACCATTATTGGAATTTCACGCGATTCGGTCAAAGCCCACCAGAACTTTACCGAAAAGCAATCTTTAGGTATTAATTTAATTAGTGACAAAGAAGAAGTGCTGTGCCAATTGTTTGATGTAATTAAAGAAAAAAATATGTATGGTAAAAAAGTGATGGGCATTGAACGCTCGACTTTTATTTTCCATCAAGGTCAACTGGTAAAAGAATATCGTAAAGTCAAAGCTGCTGGGCATGCAGAACAAGTCTTGGCTGACTTAACCGCTTTACAGGCTTAATTTTCTGCTTTGAAAAATTGTGGATGATTGACGCATTGTCAATCATCCATTGCTCTCTAAAAATTCATTTTTCCAGCAAATTGCTGCTGTCCTGTTGTTGATATTTTTCTTGTAACTGTTGATAAATAGCTGTGTTTTGAAATGCCTTTAAGAAATCAATTGTGCCTTGCGGGAAAAAATTAGGCTGGATTTCCCCACGATAATACGCTTCACGTGCAGGTGTAGCAGACATCGCACCTTGCAAACTGTCTAGCTCGACCATTTCCCATTCAGGGAAAAATTTTAAATAATAAGACGAATCATCTTTAAAATGCCCGATCAATCCTATTCGATCTTGCGGTTGAATCAGTTCATTTACTAAAAATTTCACCAGTTTTTGCCATTTTTCATCATTATACACATCTACCACGTGCACAAATTTGATCCGCTCTTGTATATCTGGCGTAAAGTTAGACAAAATCATTTGTTCACGTTCTTTGGCTAAAAACGGATTTTTCAAATTACGCTCAGCTTGAGCCGAACCCAAGGCCAAAATCACATAATGACTGCGCTGCAAAGCAATTTGAATAGTTTGCAAGTGTGCCAAATGAAATGGCTGAAAACGGCCAATGAAAACCAAATAATCAAAGGTATATTGCATAATAAATCTAACTTTTTATGAACTCATGAGTTGTGCCAGCGCTGCGAATTTGCGACATAATGAGCCATAAATTCAACCCAATTAAAGCAAGGATAGTACGATGACACTGAGCTGTATTCAACAACCCCACCCACATTTGAATGCGAATTTAGAGCATGGTGTACTGACTTTAGCCATCAATCGCCCAGAAGCAAAAAACGCGCTGTATGGTGAATTATATTTATGGATTGCACAAGCCTTAGATGAGGCAGATCAAGCCAATGAAGTGCGTTGTGTCATTTTACGTGGTGCAGATGCCGACTTTAGTGCAGGCAATGACATGCAAGACTTTATGAAGTCTGCTGCACTTAAAGGGCAATTGCCTGCTGCGGAAGGCCCTCCATTCATCTTGCTAAAATCTGCAGCTAAGTTTTCAAAACCTCTAATTGCTGCAGTTCGTGGGGTAGCAATTGGCATTGGTGTCACAATTCTGTTACATGCAGATTTAGTTTATAGCGATGACACTGCGCTATTCCAGATTCCATTTGTGAGTTTAGGTTTATCGCCAGAAGGGGCTTCGAGCAAGCTTTTAGTGGAGCAAGCAGGCTATCATAAAGCTGCTGAACTTTTACTGACTGCACAAAAATTTAATAGTGAAACTGCCTTGGCTGCAAACTTAGTCAATAGTATTGAAAGTGATGTCTATGCAACTGCACAGCAAAAAGCAGCGCAATTGGCCGCTTTACCATTGGCTTCACTCAAACAGTCTAAAGCGTTAATGAAACACAATGTAGATGAAATTGTGGCGTGGATTGACCATGAAGCCGAAATTTTCATGCAACGTGTCGGCTCACCTGAAATGATGGAAGCTGTGCAAGCCTTTATGCAAAAGCGTAAACCTGACTTTAGCCAGTTTAATTAAGCTGCTGTTTCACTAAAAATGAATTCAACACATCACCTGAATTAAGAAGAACTACTAACCACATTCGGCTTAAGCGAATGTGGTTTTTTCTTTATTCGCCCCCATATTTTGCTAAGTGCTGTCTATCATTAAAATTGAGGATTATCTGAAATGTCTACTAAGCTTACTCAAGACACCAAACCAGAGAAAAAAGAACGTTATTTTGAAGCTGCCCCACAAGATATTGATGTCGAAAACTTTAAAAAAGTCATTCAAAGCCGTCGTTCAGTACGTAAATTTACCGACAAAGCCATACCTGCTGAGGTTTTAGATGATTGCTTAGACATGGCCTTACTTGCACCAAACTCATCTAACTTGCAGCCGTGGACATTTGTTGTGGTGCAAAACCCTGCTAAGAAAAAGCAACTGGTCAAAGCCTGTTTAGGACAGCTTGCGGCACGCACTGCCGCAGAGCTCATTGTGTGTATTGCACGCACAGACCGGGTGGATGAAATGGCCAAAAAGAACATCAGTGAATTTCCTTTTCCTGAAGCCCCTGCTGCAGTGAAAAAGTATTACAAATTTATTCCTTATAACTACATGACTGGTTACCTAAACACAGTAGGTAACTTTAAGAAAGTTGCATTTAAAATTGCTCGTAGTTTAGATAAACAATTACCTGTCACTGCCTTCACCCCTGCCGATGCAAAACTTTGGGCCAGTAAAACCACCGCACTCGCTTGTGAAAATATGGTATTAGCACTTCGTGCACATGGCTTTGACAGTTGTATGATGGAAGGTTTTGATGAACCAATGGTACGCAAATTATTAAAGCTGAATGATCAACAGCACCCAGTTATGGTTATTGCTGCAGGTGAACGTGCCGAAGATGGTGTATTTTTCCCGCAATATCGTTTTGACCGTGGGTTATTTATTCAAAAGGTTTAATCCTTTATTTCAATTATTTGTAAAAACTCAAAGGCAGGTTCTTCATAAGGATGACTTGCCTTGAGTGCCTTTGCCACTGCCTTGGCGTATTGCTCAGGCACAATGGTTTCCACTCTCCACTCGGCTACCTGTTCTAAAGTATCCAACTCACCAATAAATGGTTGTGCGCCCTGTACTGGTTTAAATTGACCTGTGCCTAAAACCTGCCATGCACAATGCTCATAATTGCCAATACCGCCCGCACCCGCTGTAAAAATAGCGTTCTTGGTTGCCTCAAGATGTGATTCGGGTACGTAGTAGATGAGTTTTAGCATATATTTCCTTATCAACATATGAATAAAATCGTTCGTTAAAATCTATTTAAAATAGTCTAAACAGAATTTATGCAATCAGCCTTGTTCTATACAAAACACTTAATCATTTAAATCAGATAAAACAAATAAGCCACCTGAAGGTGGCTTAATCTGCATCATTATCAAATTAGCTCAAGCTTAACCAATAAACTTACGTGCATTGCGGAACATACGTAACCACGCACCATCTTCAGTCCATTCTTCAGGTTTCCAAGAATGTTGAAGTGCACGGAAATTACGTTCAGGGTGCGGCATCATAATCGTTGCACGACCATCGGTTGAAGTCACCCCAGAAATAGCATCTGGTGAACCATTCGGGTTCATTGGATAATGCTGCGTTGCATTTCCATGACTGTCCACATAACGTAAAATTACTTGGTTGCCTGCATTCAATGCAGCCAAATTCGCTTCTGGTGCAACGACACGACCTTCACCATGCGCCACTGCGATTGGTAAAATTGAACCTTGCATATCTTGTAACAAGACAGAATTCGATTTTTCCACACGTACGTTAACGCTACGTGCCTCAAATACTTCTGAAGTATTACGATGGAAACGTGGCCACGCTTCTGCACCCGGAATTAATGGCGCTAATTGTGACAACATTTGACATCCGTTACAGATACCCAATGAGAAAGTTTCTTGACGGTTAAAAAATTTCTCAAACTGATCACGCAGTTTCGGGTTAAACAACACAGATTTTGCCCAACCACCGCCAGCACCCAATACGTCACCGTAAGAGAAGCCACCACACGCCACTAAACCTTCAAAGTCGTCTAAATCGACACGACCTGCAAGTAAATCACTCATGTGTACGTCAACAGTGTTAAAGCCAACTTTGTCAAACGCTGCCGCCATTTCTACATGACCATTCACACCCTGCTCACGTAAAATCACCATATTAGGACGACGTGTGTTGATATACGGTGCTTCTACAGGCTCATTTAAATCAAAGCTTGGTTGTGCAATTAAACCCTTGTGTGCTTTATCGGTAATTAATGCAAACTCTTGATCAGCAGTTTCTGAGTTATCACGTAAACGTTGGATTTGGTGGGATACTTCAGTCCATGCCACTTGCAAGTCTGCACGTTCAAGTACCAAACCATTTACAGTAAGTTGGTCTGTGTTATTGACGGTACCCACGACTGTAATTGCATCTTTCAAAGTAGATGCAGCAACTTCAGCAGCTAAGTCAGCCCAATCTGCTTTAGAGATTTGTAGTACTGCACCAATTTCTTCAGCAAACAATGCTGCAACAGATTGATCTTCAAGTGCCACACCTAAACGTGAAGCAAACATCATTTCTGCAACAGTCGCCAATAAACCACCATCACCAATGTCGTGATAGGCTTGGATCAGACCACGTGCATTCCAATCTTGCACCAACGCAAAGAAAGCTTTGAACTCATCAAAATTGTCTACATCTGGTGTGATTGAACCAATGGCTTTATACACCTGTGCCAAAATTGAACCGCCTAAACGGAACTGACCTTTAGACAAGTCAATGCGTACTAACACTGAATCGGTATTTTTTAATTCAGGAGTTAATGTTTTGCGTACATCGGTTACAGGTGCAAAGGCTGTGATGACACCTGACATTGGTGAAGTTACAGATTTTTCTTCGCCTTCGTCATTCCAAGTGGTACGCATAGACAATGAGTCTTTACCTACTGGAATTGCAATACCGAGTGCAGGACACATTTCCATACCAATGGCTTTAACACCTTCAAACAAGGCTTGGTCTTCACCTTTTTGCCCTGCTGCCGCCATCCAGTTTGCAGATAATTTAATATCGCTAATCTGATCAATTTTGGCCGACATGATGTTAGAAATTGATTCTGCCACTGCCAAACGTGCAGATGCTGCTGGGTTTAACAATGCTACAGGCGGACGTTCACCCATTGCCATTGCTTCACCTGTGAAGCCTTGCAAGCTAGTTGTGGTCACCGCTGCATCCGCAACAGGGACTTGCCATGGGCCAACCATCTGATCACGTGCAACCATACCGGTAATTGAACGGTCACCAATGGTGATTAGGAATGATTTAGAAGCAACTGTTGGATTTTTCAAGACGCGGTAAATCGCATCTTTCAGATCGGTGACTTGTGCCGCAGCAAAGTCATCCCCTTTACGCTCAATGCTTTCATACGAACGGCTCATGCGAGGTGTACCACCTAACATAACCTGCATTGGCATATCTACAGCTTTGTTTTCAAATAGCGGGTCTTCAACCGTTAAATGACGCGCTTCAGTCGCTTCACCCAATACTGCAAACGGGCAACGCTCACGCGCACAGATCGACTCAAATAATTCTAAAGAACTTGGACGGATAGCCAATACGTAACGTTCTTGCGCTTCGTTTGACCAAATTTCCATAGGCGACATGCCAGGTTCTAAAGATGGAATCTTACGCAAATCAAGTACTGCGCCCAATTCGTGATCATTCACCAATTCAGGCATTGCGTTAGAAATACCACCTGCACCAACGTCATGCACCGATACGATTGGGTTGGCATCTTCCAAACGCCAGCAAGTATCAATCACTTCTTGGCAACGGCGTTCCATTTCTGGGTTTTCACGTTGTACTGAAGCGAAGTCAAGGTTTTCACCCATTGTACCGCTATCTACAGAAGATGCAGCACCACCGCCCAAACCAATTAACATGGCTGGACCGCCTAAAACGATGAGCAAGTCACCTGGCTGAATTGGATCTTTTTCAACATGATCTGGACGAATGTTACCGTAACCACCTGCAATCATGATTGGTTTATGGAAGCCTTTGACTTCACCATTCACGTTTTGCTCAAAAGTACGGAAGTAACCATTTAACGCAGGACGACCAAATTCGTTGTTGAATGCTGCACCACCCAACGGGCCTTCAATCATAATTTGTAATGGCGATGCCATACGTGAAGGTTTACCGTAATTTTCTTCCCAAGGCTGTTCAAAACCAGGAATGTTCAAGTTAGATACAGTAAAACCTGTCAAACCAGCTTTTGGTTTACCACCACGGCCTGTTGCACCTTCATCACGGATTTCACCGCCCGAACCTGTTGCAGCACCTGCAAATGGAGCAATTGCCGTTGGGTGGTTGTGAGTTTCCACTTTCATTAGAATGTGGGCAGCTTGGCTCTTGTACTTATAAACGTAGTGACCTGTCGCTGCGTCTTTTTTCGGATAAAAACGCTGAGTATCAAAACCCACAATGACCGAAGCGTTGTCTTTATAGGCAGATAAAACATCTGTAGGTGATTCTTTATAGGTGTTCTTAATCATTTGGAACAATGACAATGGCTGTACTTCGCCATCAATTGTCCATTCAGAACCAAAGATTTTGTGACGGCAATGCTCAGAGTTAGCTTGCGCAAACATCATCAATTCGATGTCATGCGGATTACGACCTAACTTGATAAATGCATCAGTTAAATAATCAATTTCTTCATCAGACAATGCAAAACCAAATTCGCTGTTGGCTTTTACCAGCGCAGACTTACCTTCGCCCAAAATATCAATGCTGTTGAGCGGTTTTGGCTCAGTTTCAGTAAATAACGCTGCCGCATCATCTATATGATTGAACACACTTTCAGTCATGCGGTCATGCAATACTTGTTTAACTTCATTCGATACCGCTGAAATACCTTTCAGGGTGAACAAAACACCACGCTCTAAGCGGTGCACAGGTGTATTACAGTTAGCAAAAATATCTGTTGCTTTTGATGACCACGGTGAAATTGTACCCACACGTGGAGTGACTAAAATTTGAACTTCATCACTTGCAGCTTGGCGTAATTCAAAAGACGCACCATCGTTTAAAAGCTGTAAAGCAGATTGCTGTTGTTGCTCGTCGAGCGCTTGGTCAAATAAATAAACCCATTGGCTATCGAAAGATTGAACAGAACTCATTGACGCTAAACGGTTTAAGAGTTGAGTTTTCTTAAAAGAAGAATGTGCAGGTGCACCGGCAACGATAAACATGCTGATTTTGGCTCCACGGGCTGATCTTTTGGACCATGCCACAATGTGACTTGAAGAGAGCGCATATTCTACTGTGAAATGCCCAAATCAGCTAGATGGCAAAACAGTTTTATTGCTGCGTTTCAGCAGCAAAACTTCTGAATATTGAGATAAAGCATAGATTTCCGATGGTTTTGCATCTTAGATGATTCTGCCATTTTAGAAACACGTTAAAGCTGTATTTTAAAAGACAACTCATGTCGCACTCCCCTAGAGCTTTTGCATTTTTTTTGGCATGATGCAAACAAGCACATAGTGAATAATGATAAATGACTCAAATGCGTTGGTTAGAACTGCTTTCTACAGTTCGGATTGGTAGTAAAAAACAAAGTACAGAACAGGCGCGCAGCCCTTTTCATAAAGATTATGACCGTATTATTTTTTCGCAAAGTTTTAGACAGCTAAACCGTAAAACTCAAGTTCACCCGCTGACACAGCATGACGGTATCCATACTCGCCTAACCCATTCTTTAGAAGTCTCTTGTATTGGACGCTCTTTAGGTATGTTGGCCGCAGAAAAAATTAAAGACCACTTACCCATGTGGATTTCCCCTGCCGATGTCGGTGCCATTATTCAAGCGGCTTGTTTAGCGCATGATATTGGCAACCCACCTTTTGGACATGCTGGTGAATATGCCATTCGCGAATGGTTTGATGATGCCTCACACGGTAACTTTCTTGCCAAACTCAGCGATGAAGAAGAAGCCGATGTACGTCAGTTTGAGGGCAATGCGCAAGGCTTACGTCTACTCACCAAAATTGATTATCACCCAAATGATGGCGGCATGCGCTTAACCTATGCCACCTTAGGTGCATATTTGAAATACCCTTGGCTCTCCAAAACCATTGCAGAACAAGGCAATCGCCCTGCCAACCAACGTGCAAAGTTTGGCTGTTATCAATCAGAAAAAGAGATACTCCAACAAATTGCAGAACAGCTTGGACTGATTCAATTGGGGGATTATCACTATTGTCGTCATCCACTCACCTATTTGTTAGAAGCAGCCGATGATATTTGCTATGCCCTGATTGATCTAGAAGATGGCATTATTCTAAATATGCTCAGCTATGAAGAAGTTGAACCAATTTTTCTAAACCTGATTGGTGAGTATGGCATCCCTGAAGAATTGGCGATGCCGCGTACCACATGGCAACAGAAAATTGCAGCTTTACGTGGTCGGGTGATGAAGCGTTTGGTCGATGAAGTCACCACGGCTTTTGCTAAACATCATGTAGAAATTTTAATGGGCCAACTACAAGGCAGCCTATTACAGTATTGCTCGGCAGATATTGAAGTTGGTATTAATCGCGCCAAAGATTTAGCCCGTGAGAAAATTTTTGAGCATCCACAAAAAGCGGGGCTTGAAATTATTGCACATCAAAGTTTACAAAATATCTTGGATGCGTTTATTCCATTGACCACACCACATAAAACCCTCAGCTTTAAAGAGCAGCGTTTAATGTCTATTTTGCAGCGTGCAGGGGCAGATTTTGCGCATAATCATTATGAAAATATTATGCAGGTCTTAGATATTATTTCTAAGTTTTCTGATCACCAAGCCTATAATTTGTCACAGGAGTTACAGGGCAATAAGGTCGGACTACTTGGATGAATACGTTGCATACAAACAACATCATCACGCAAATACAGATTTTGCCTTTTAGGGCAAGGCACTCTAGTATGCAAACCTTAATTCATTTAAAACCAATGTGTGAAGCATAAATATGATCGGATGTCTTATTGGCGAAGTGTTAGCTTTGGAAGCACCAACCGTGTTGCTGAATGTCAACGGTGTGGGTTATGAAATTGACACCCCACTCACCACATTTTGCCAACTTCAAAAAGGGCAAAAAATCACCTTGTGGACACATTTAGCAGTACGTGAAGATGCACAATTATTGTATGGTTTTTTAGATGCACAGGAAAAAACCATTTTCCGCACCTTATTAAAAGTAAATGGTGTCGGCCCAAAAATGGCTTTAGGGATTTTATCGACCTTAAGTGTGGAGTTGCTGATTCACACTGTAGAGCATGAAGATATTAACACTTTAATCAAAGTGCCGGGCGTGGGTAAAAAAACTGCTGAACGCTTGATGATTGAATTGCGTGACCGCTTTAAAGCCATGTCTAGTGAAGCAACCAGTCACAATTCTACAACCACCCAAATTCAGTTCACAGGTAACTCTGCTGTTGCTGAAGCCGAAGCTGCACTGCAGTCTTTAGGCTACAAACCTGCGGAAGCGCAAAAATTAATTAATGCAGTCAAGGCCGATTTTACCGAAGCCAGCGACATTATTCGGGCGGCATTAAAGTCGATGAATCGCTAAGCACACATTAATATTACCTGATTCACTTAATCTGATACGCGACGAAGTCATTCGCAACTGTTTGAGGCAGGAGGCATTTGCACAAAAATGTTTCTGCGATATTATCGATACGAATCAAAATTCGACGAGTTTTGCGAATGACAATGGTTTTGCTTACTTTTGCCTAAACAAAAGTAAGGCAAACCGCAGGTTATTCCTCATATTAAAGTTCTATTGGAAAGACTCCGTCAAAAATGTTTTGCGAGACTTCTAATTAAAATCAGTTTACATAAAGTTTAGATCGCCTATGCAAGACCGTCTCATCAGTGGTTCTGAAAAACCCGAAGATCAAATTGATCGTGCCATCCGCCCAACTTCCCTCGATGACTACATTGGGCAACCTGTAGTGCGCGAACAAATGGAAATTTTCATTGGTGCAGCACGTGGCCGTGGTGAAGCGCTTGACCATACCCTCATTTTCGGACCACCCGGTTTAGGTAAAACCACACTGGCCAATATTATTGCCCGTGAAATGGGCGGCAATCTTAAATCCACTTCAGGGCCAGTTTTGGAACGTGCAGGCGACTTAGCCGCCATGCTGACCAATCTTGAAGAAGGCGATGTGTTATTTATTGATGAAATCCATCGCCTTTCGCCTGTGATTGAAGAAATTTTGTACCCTGCAATGGAAGACTACCAGCTTGACATCATGATTGGTGAAGGACCGGCAGCACGTTCCATTAAACTTGATTTACCCCCTTTCACACTTGTGGCAGCCACCACCCGAGCAGGTTTGCTGACCTCTCCATTGCGGGATCGTTTTGGCATTGTGCAGCGTTTAGAATTTTACTCGGTTGAAGATTTGACCCATATTGTTAAACGCTCGGCCAACCTGATGGATGTACCAATGACCGATGCAGGCGCCAAAGAAGTTGCTCGTCGCTCACGTGGTACACCGCGTATTGCGAACCGCTTGTTGCGTCGTGTACGTGACTATGCCCAAGTCAAAGGCACGGGTGAAGTCACGCAAGACATGGCACAACGTGCGCTAGATATGCTCAATGTAGATAAAGATGGTTTAGACACCTTAGACCGTCGTTATTTATCAATGCTGTTAGAGCGTTTTGATGGTGGCCCTGCAGGCGTAGAGGCACTGGCAGCCGCTATGGCCGAAGATTCAGGCACACTGGAAGATGTCATTGAGCCATACCTCATTCAGCAAGGTTATGTGATGCGAACCGCACGCGGACGTATTGCCACCAATATGGCTTATTTGCAATTTGGCATGACACCGCCTGAGCCGAAAGAAAAATAACTTCAAGGGAGTTCATCTCCCTTTGAACTCTTAAACATTTAAATCAGTTAGGTCGGTAGCTAGACCCTAATTTTCGATGACACGCACATCTTCAACCAACATCAGTTCACATGCCCCCGCGCCTGTATCTTCACGGCTTAAAGAGCTGCGCCATTGCCAACCATCTGCGGCAGTGACCTCAACCAATTTACCTTTCAAATAAATCAAATCATCTTCATCTATACGCTTTAATTGTGTAGCAACAGCAGAGGTTGCAGGAATTAAGTGGGTATTGGCACTCAATCGTGCAATCTCTTGAACAGGAATAGGCGGTGTTTGTTCATAACGCCAATGATACCAACGGTTGCTTTGACGAATAGACAGCTGCTTATAAACTTCTGGCTTTGCCATTTCACCCCATCCTAAGGCAAAATCGACAGGGCTAAGTTCAGCTTCACGTCCAAAGTTGTAATCTTCACGTGCTAAAACACGAAACTCCCCTGCATAAGTTTCTAAAGTACGAATGTTATAACCTTTAAACTGATGGATTTGCTGCGTGGATTGATAACTTGCAGAATCAGAAATTCCATCATCTGACTGAAATAACACTATCCACAACGCACACAAAATTGCGATAACAACCAAAAATTTAATTAACCGACTCATGCATTTCTCATTTCAATTGATCATCTGCATGAAATACGCAGCCAGATAATTTTAACTTAAAAGCATGTTTGAAATCTTGTGCCATTGGACCAAGCGGTGAGAATGATAAACTGCCACGCGGTACACAGCTTGACTTCTAGACTTATTCACGTCACTTTCACAGACACGGCTTAAGCTATAGACATTGCTGACTCAACAACTTTGCAACATAGAAGCGGAACACGATCATGGCGAATAAATTTGAATTTAAAATTCGTATCTATATGGAAGATACCGATGCAGGCGGTATTGTTTACCACGCTAACCATATTCGCTTTATGGAACGTACCCGTACCGAATGGCTTCGTGCATCGGGTGTTGATCATTACTGGCATCAACAAGACTACAATTTTGTCGTACATAAAATTAATGTGAAATATTCACGTCCAATCTTAATGGATGACCTGATTACTGTTACAGCAAGTGTAGTTTCGTGTAAAGCGTCATCATTTGTATTGCAACAAAATATTTATCGTGGTGAAATCATGCTTGCATCTGGTGAGGTTGAATTGGCCTGTCTGGGCTCAGATATGAAACCGCGTCGCCTGCCAGATGAAATTCGCAGCCTTATTCTGAAAGAATTAGGACAAGATTAAAAAAATGAATTGGCACATGTGTAACTATGGCAACACAACTCGAATCATCTCTTCAAGTATCAGATCTTATTTTACAAGCAAGTCCTGTTGTTCAGCTGGTAATGCTGTCGCTACTTTTAGCATCATTATACAGCTGGTATCTGATTGCCAAGTTACACATGAGCTATAAAAAAGCACAGGCAGATGATCAACATTTCCAAAAAATCTTTTGGTCTGGTGCAGAGCTGAATACGCTGTATAACAACGCTCAGCTCAATTCAAAACGTGTTGGCTTAGAAGATATTTTCTATCAGGGATTGGGGGAGTTTTTAAAACTTAAAAAACGCCACGCCCCTGCCACACAAAGTATTGAAGGTACAGAACGTATTTTACGTGTAGGTTTAAGCCGTGACCAAGCTCAGCTAGAACAAGGCTTAGGCGCACTGGCCAGCATTGGTTCTGTCGCACCGTATGTGGGTTTATTTGGTACAGTCTGGGGCATTATGAATGCCTTTATTGGACTTGCTGATGTTGACCAAGTCACACTAGCAACCGTTGCGCCAGGTATTGCAGAAGCCCTCATTGCCACAGCTATTGGTTTATTTGCTGCCATTCCTGCGGTACTTGCCTTTAACCATTACACAGCTAAGGGCGAAGGTATTTATTCAGATCGTGCCCTATTTGCTGAAGAAATGGTGGCCTTATTACAACGTCAATCTTTAGGCAACACTAAGGATCACGACTAATGGCCATTCAACGCTCAGGACGCTTCGAGCGCATCAAAAAACCACTGAAAAGTGACATGAATGTTGTACCTTATATTGATGTCATGTTGGTGTTGCTTGTGATTTTTATGGTTACCGCACCTATGATTACCAGTGGTATTCAGGTCGATTTACCGCAAGCCAATGGTAATCCAATTGAATCTAAAGATGCTTATGCTTTGGTAACTTTAGATAAAGATGGGCGATACTCCCTGAAATATAAAGATGTTAGTTCTAACCAACCTATTTCACTTGAAGAACTTACAACAATACTCACTCAAGCTCAGGAACAGGCTAAGTCAGAAAATAAAGAGTTTAGAGTAGTTATTGAAGGCCACAAATCACGCCCTTATGGTGAAGTGATATCACTGATGAACACACTTCAAAATACAGGTTTAACCCAAGTTGGATTGCTGACCGAGCCTTTAAAGTAATTTATGAAAGATTTTAAAAAGCCACCTTTTCAACAAAAAGCTATTGCGATTGGGTTCACCGTTGGTGTCCATATTATCGCTGTGGTTGGCTTGCTTTATTTGGGTATGAGTAAAGCGCCTGAGCCACCTAAACCCATTAAAACCGTACTGATTAAACCCGAAGATTTAAAACCATTATTAGAAACTGAATCTGCCGAAACGACACATGAAAATGTAGCGGAGCAAATTACTCAAACTGCTGAACCTGCTCTTGAACCTGCCCCAGTCATTCCGACACCTGCAGCGACTCCAACGCCACCCGAACCTCAAGTCGATACACAAAAAGCAGCGCAAGCGGCAGAAGCTCAAGCACGTGCAGAACGTCAAGCTGCTGAAGCAAAACAAATTGCAGCACAACAAAAAGTCGAAGCTGAACGCTTAAAGGCACAACAGGCACGTGCTGAAGAACGTGCGCAACGTGAAGCTGATGCTAAAGCAAAAGCTAAGGCTGATGCTAAAACACGTGCTGAAGCTGAGGCTATACGCCGTAAAGAAGCCGAAGCGCTAAAAAAAGCTGAAGCCGCAGAAAGACGCAAACTTGAAGCCAATGCAGCAGAAAAGCGTAAAGCGGAAGCTGATGCAAAAGCGAAGGTGGATGCAGAGGCAAAACGTAAAGCTGCAGCGGATGCTAAAGCCAAAGCAGATACAGAGGCAAAACGTAAAGCCGCGGCAGATGCTAAAGCCAAAGCAGACGCAGAGGCAAAACGTAAAGCTGCAGCAGACGCTAAAGCCAAAGCGGACGCAGAAGCAAAACGTAAAGCTGCAGCAGACGCTAAAGCCAAAGCGGACGCAGAAGCAAAACGTAAAGCAGATGCCGATACAAAAGCCAAGGCAGATGCCGAAGCGAAGGCTCGTGCTGATGCAGAAGCCAAAGCGTCTGCCGCTAAACAAGCCGCAGAAGAAGCCGCACAGAAAAAAGCTGAAGTACGCCGTATCGCTTCAACAGCTAAACGTGATTTTGAAAATAAAATCAAACGTGCGTGGGATACCCCTGTGGGTTCATCGGGCAAACGTGCAACTGCGCGTGTGACTCTAAGTGACAGTGGTGCAGTGCAATCTGTAGTGGTCAATTCCAGTGACCCAGACATGAAAGCCAGTGTAGAAGCTGCAGTTCGTGCTGCTGCGCCTTATCCAATGCCATCTGACCCAGATGCACGCCGTGAAGCACGCAGCTTCACCTCAACCTTTACCGCACAATAAGCTAAAATAGTCTGAGTAAAATCATTTACTCAGACTCTCCCCTAGAAAAATATTCACGACTTTAAATAAATTTCATTTTTCACAGTGTTATAACAGTTTTATTATACATTCATGCTTTCATTCCCAATAAAGCATGCCATTATGTACAACAATTACATCCAAAAAAGTTATGTTGATTTGAGAAAATAGCGAATGATGGAAACAACGCGTAAACACCTACTTTGCCTTGCCGTTTTAACTGCACTCAGCCCAGTTTTAAGCACACAATCTTTTGCCCAACTGCATCTAGAAATTGCCAAAGCACCAGAAGAAGCACCACAAATTGCGATTGTGCCATTTGGAAACGATCAAAGTATTTATCCCATTGTTGAAAATGATTTAAATCGTTCTGGGAAATTTACCAGCTCATCTAAAAACCTTGCTGCAACAGCAGGAATGAACCACCCGAATGCCGCTGCATGGCAAGCGGCGGGTGTACCTTATGTCGTTACAGGGAATGTCAAAGCCACAGCAGCAGGAGGCTATGAAGTTCATTACCAACTGTACGATGTACAAAAACAGCAATATTTGTTGAATGAGCTATTAAGCGTACCTGCTTCACGGGTGCGTTCTGCCGCACACATGATCAGTGATGCCATTTATGAAGCACTCACTGGTATTAAAGGTGATTTTAGTGGACGTATTGCCTATGTGCTACGTAATCCTGCAACACCTGAGCAACGCTATACTCTACAAATTGCCGATACTGATGGTGAGCAACCCAAAACTATTTTGACTTCGCGTGATCCGATTTTATCGCCTGCTTGGACACCTGATGCTAAAAAAATTGCCTATGTGTCGTTTGAGACTAAACGCCCTGCAATTTATGTTCAGGACTTAGCCACAGGTCAGCGTGAAAAATTAGCCAGTTTCCGTGGTTTAAATGGTGCTCCAAGTTTCTCACCAGATGGTCAAAGCATGTTGTTCACCGCATCTATGCATGGCAATCCAGAAATTTATCAAATGAATTTGAACACCCGTGCACTGCAACGCATGACCAATGACAGTGCGATTGATACCGAAGCACGTTATGCCCCAGATGGTAAATCCTTTATTTATACTTCAGACCGTGGTGGCTCAGCGCAAATTTATCGTTATGACTTTGCTACAGGCAGCAGCAAGCGCGTGACCTTCCGTGGTGCATTTAATGCACGCGGTACACTCAGTGCCGATGGTCGTAAACTAGCATTGGTACATCGTCCAAGTGGTAGTAACTATAAAGTTGCGATTCAAGACATCAACACCAGCATCACCAATATTTTAACCCCTACCAGTTTAGATGAGTCGCCAAGCTTCTCGCCAAACGGACAAATGGTGGTATACGCAACACGTGAAGGTGCACGCGGTTTATTGTCGATTATGTCTTTAGATGGTCGTTTCCGCATGAACTTACCAAGTGAACAAGGTGAAGTTCGTGAACCTGCATGGGCGCCAAAGTAATTCAATCATGCAAGTAAATACTTTTTCAGTTCTGTTTTAAAACCAAAAAATCAAGCTTCATGGAGATGAGGATGAACGCAGTTAAATTATTGGTACTCCCTGTTTTGGCATCGGCTTTAGTCATGACAGGCTGTGCAAACCGTAAACCTGCTACAGACTTACAAGCGGGTCAAAACCCAAGTGGTGCAACGACAGTCAATACCCAAGGCTTGAGTGAAGATGCCGCTTTAAGTGCGCAAAACCTTACAGGTGCATCAGCCAAAGGTGTTACTGAAGCCAACAAAGCTTTCTTAGCAAAACGTGTGGTGCATTTTGACTACGACAGCAGCGAATTATCAAATGACGATTACCAAACTTTGCAAGCACATGCACAGTTTTTAATGGCCAATGCCAACTCTAAAGTTGCACTTACAGGTCATACCGATGAACGCGGTACCCGTGAATACAACATGGCTTTGGGTGAGCGTCGTGCTAAAGCAGTTGAAAGTTTCTTGATTACCAACGGTGTCAATGCAGGTCAGCTTGAAGCTGTGAGTTATGGCAAAGAAATGCCAGTCAATCCAGGGCACGATGAAAATGCCTGGAAAGAAAACCGTCGTGTAGAAATTAACTATGAAGCCGTACCGCCATTATTAAAATAATGGTCGTTATGTTTTGAGAAAGCATTTCTAGACTTTTTAAGAAGTGTTTTCTCAAATCCAATAAAAAGCGCTCTGAAACAATTTGTTTAAGAGCGCTTTTTATTTGACTTACTATTTTGACTCACTATATTCCTAGGATTGCAATCGCAATTTAAAAACTTAGCAAACTGAATATGTTGAGTCCTAAGCGTTTGATATCTGAAAATTATTTAAAACAATTTACTCAGACTCTGCATCTGATTTAGCCGTTTGCATAGATTCAATCAAATCATGCTTATTGAACTTTTTATATTCAGGTTTAGACTCGTAATCTTTCCAAGCTGCTTTCATCTTGTCCTCAGAAATATCGTCTAAACTAATCCCTTCGCTCGGCGTTGGAGTCGCATCAAACTTTAACGTTGTCATATCTGTGCTCCTATCTCAAATTAAATCCTTCACATCAACATAGCACTTTCTACAAGACTTGCAAGGGTAAAATCACAGCAAATAGTCGAGTTTAATTTTTCTTTTAACGCGTTCTCATCTAAACTATTGCAGCATATTGTTATCCTCATTTTTGCAGTTATTCGGAGTTTTCCAGTCATGTCATACCGTACCCTTTCCCAATTTCTACAACAACAAACTGGAAATTTAACACCCGAACTTGCTCAAGTAATTGAAACCATTGCCAATACCTGTAAAACAATTGATCAAACATTACAGAAAGGTGCTTTGGCAGGTGTATTAGGCAGTGCACAAAATGAAAACGTACAAGGCGAAGAACAAAAGAAATTAGATGTCATTTCAAATGATTATTTAATTGAAGCATTACAAAAACACCCAAATGTTGGTGGTTTGGCTTCTGAAGAATTAGATGAATTCACCCCTGCTCAAGAAAATGGTCAATATTTAGTCTTGTTTGACCCACTAGATGGCTCAAGCAACATCGACATCAATATGTGTGTGGGTACAATTTTCTCCATTTTACCTGCAAAAAATGCGGTGACTCAGGCTGCAGACTTTATGCAAGCAGGCACACAACAAGTGGCAGCAGGTTATGTTCTTTATGGCCCATCCACTATGATGGCGCTCACTGTTGGTGCAGGCGTGGTGTTCTTTACCTTTGATCCAGAAAGCCAAGAATTTTTAGTGACTGCAGACAATATTCAAGTTGCAGCAGACACCAAAGAATACGCCATTAACGCATCTAACCAACGTCACTGGGAAGCGCCTGTAAAACGCTATATCGATGAACTTTTGGCAGGCAAGACTGGCCCACGTGAAAAAGATTTCAACATGCGCTGGGTAGCATGTATGGTGGGTGATATTCACCGTATCCTTTGTCGTAGCGGTATTTTCATGTATCCATACGACCTAAAAGACCCAAAAAAAGCAGGCCGTTTACGCTTAATGTATGAAGCCAACCCGATGAGCATGCTCATGGAACAAGCTGGTGGTGCTGCAACTACAGGCCGTGTGCGTATTTTAGATATTGAACCAACCGACCTGCATCAACGTGTACCTGTCATTATTGGTTCAAAAAATGAAGTCGATTTAGTCAGCAGCTATCATTAATCATTTTTCAATAACAGCAATTGGTATTGCGCCAATTGCTGTGGATTTTATCGCATGCCTACGATTTTTTTAGAATCAAAAGATAACCCAAAAATTAAACACTTACGTGGTTTAATTGAGCAAAATAGCTATCGTAAAAAACAAGGACAAACTGTGCTTGAAGGCACGCACTTGTGTCTTGCGTGGTTACATGAAAATAAAAAGATCAATTCGATTTTCACCACAGAACATGCACTCAGCCACCCTGACTATGAACGTATTTTGGCAAAATATACTGGCGCAGTCTTTGTTATTAGTGAATCGTTATACAAAGATTTAAGCACTTTAGGTACTTCATTGGCTTGTTTAGCCATTGTCGATTTACCAAGCTCAAGTCAAACGCTCGACTTTAAAGCAGACACGCTGATTTTAGAAAATGTGCAAGACCCAGGCAATGTAGGGACCTTATTACGTTCTGCAGCCGCTGCTGGGATTGAACAAATTATTTGCACCAAAGGTTCTGCATCACTCTGGTCACCACGTGTGTTACGTGCAGGCATGGGTGCACATTTTAGCTTACAGACTTTTGAAAATGTCACACTGGAAGAGGTTTTACCCCAATTTCAGATTCCGGTATATGTAACCAGCTCACACCATGCAGAAAGCTTGTATAGCAAAAACTTGCGTAAAGCCTGTGTCTGGATTTTGGGCAACGAAGGACAAGGTGTGTCAGACTATGCCTTGCAACATGCACAAGCAGTAAGCATTCCACAACCTGGTGGTCAGGAATCCTTAAATGTTGCGATTGCAGGTTCTATTTGTTTCTTTGAAATGGTACGCCAACGTCTGTAAATGGTTAATTTATTTTAAATAGACTAGCCCTGTAGAAAAAATAGATTAGACTTAAAATAATAAATTTTAATGTCAACCAAACCATTGTTTTTAGCGTTATATAAGTATGATGTTTAAAATAATGGTGGGTATCCAATGACAGGATTTTCCATCTCTATGGATTTAAACCCGAAGTCGTCACACTCGGAAAATTTGAGTGCTCTAAAGAGTACGGCTGAACAACGTCTAAAAAATTTTATGCAGGATGTGACTGGGCGCGCTTTAGTTATGATGGAAAGTGCAACCCAAGGACAGCATGGCATTGCCATGGATTTAGTTCAAGAAGCCTTTATTTCCTTACATAAATCTTATGCAGATAAAGCCACAGATGAATGGTATCCCCTGTTTTACACGATTTTAAATCACAAATTACAAGACTGGCGACGCAAAGAAGCGCGACGTGCACATCCCTTTTCATTGTTTAAGAAAGTCAGTTTAGATGATGACGATGTCGAACAACTCGATATTGTGGATGAACAAGCACTCAATCCAGCTGAGTTTTTAGACCAGGCCGTCACTGTAGACGAAATTCAAGCAGCAATTGCAAAGCTTCCTGTACGTCAACAACAAGCTTTTATGTTACGTGCATGGGAAGGCTTTGACACACACACCACAGCACAAATTATGAATTGTACTGAAGGCAGTGTAAAAACCCATTATCACCGTGCCATTCAAGCCTTACGTAACAGTTTGGCACACATGAATCCAAATCTGGGAGGGTCATCAGAGTGAAACAAGATGATTTCTTAAAGCAAGTCACTTCCAAACTAGATGGGCTCGCTCACCATCATCAAGACAAAGCAGCAGTCATGAACCATGTCTTAGACCATATTCAAGACAAGAAAAGCTCGCGCTATGGACTCTGGAAAATGTCAGGCTTTGCTTTGGCAGCAGCGATTGCGGGTTTTGTGGTCTTGCCAAACTCAATGGAAATGACCACAGCACCACAAAATCAAGCTGTGTCTGTACCTAAACTTTCTCCACAAATGGTGGAAGATTTAGAAATGTTAATGGTGTTAGGTGAGGACAAAGTTCCACATGGCAGCTAAGCGAATTGTATTTGCGTTTTGTGCACTTGGTTTTCTGCAAACTAGTTTTGCAGGGTTTGAGCGTTTTTGGATTTTTTCCAAAGATGCTGACACGCAAATTGCAGAAACTTGGGAAACGCTGTCTGAAGAAGAACAGATGGCGCTAATTAAGCGTTATCAAAATCTGAAAGAAATCCCTGCAGATAAAAGTGTGGCTTTACAACAACGCATGGATTGGTTTACCCAATTGCCTGAAAGTGAAAAGCAAAAAATGCGTGAAACCTGGCAAAAAATGAGTACGCAGGAACGCAGAGAATTAGGTCAACGGCTACAACAAGCCACACCAGAGCAACGCCCCTTGATTCGTCAAGAATATATTCAAAAATATCAACCAAACATCGTCAATCACTAGAATGGGTAAATAGCACGCCTATGCTCGTAAAAGACATAATCTTTTGTGCATATTTCTAGAAATAATTAATTGCTCACATAAAAAAAGAAGCCCGAAATGGGCTTCTTTTTTATAACATCTGTTTAAGTTAAGACTTGAACCGCGTGTGACGGCGATAGCCCACCAAGCCTAGTAAAGTCATTAATCCCCAAATACCCAAACTTCCCCCACCACCACTACTGGCTTCATAGTTGGTGTTCTTGGCTGTATTCTCCAAAGTAATAGTCGCTTCTTCTGATAGTGCCTGCTCATGATCAAACACGGTATATCTCAGTTCATAATCGAATGGGCTAAAACTATTACGCACTTGTACCTGAATATTGCCTCCATAGCAGGTTTCACGTGCATAATCACCTGGACAAGGTGCTTTACGATCTGCCGTTAGCACCACGCTAGAAGGGATATGTGTAAAGCGAATTACGAGCTCTTGTCCTGTATGGTCTCTATAGAATGCTGGTTTATTGGTATTTTCAGTTAAAGTACTGATTATGCCATCCCCACCATCGCTATCATTCGCCAATGGATTAAAACTAACTTTCAAGTCTGACCCATATTCCATACGTATGCGATCATCTTTTGCAATTGGCTGAATATTATTAAATTTCCCTTCCAGCAAACCTGATGAATGATGATTACTGTCCGATTTTGAGGTAATGGTATATTTACAGTACGCAGAATCAGTTAGCTCTGTCACTTTGTCATTCAAACGATACATTAAGATACGCTGTAATTGAGCATCCCACTCACATTTAAACAATGGGTCTTTAGTCAGTTTATCTACATTGAACGTTGTTCCTGTACCAGAAACAGCCCCTATGCCTAGTGCTTCTGTTTGAATACTAAAATTCTCTGAGTTTAACTGTTTTAACTGAACGAACTGACCATCTGCGGTTGGCTCATCTTGCTTTAACGCCAATGCAAATGGATCAATATAAATTGCACGATATTGTTGTTTGGCTTTGGTATGATTTAGCAAATCTTGTAAAGTTTTCAAATCAGTACGTGCCTGTGTCAGTAAAGCCTGATCACTGGTTTTGTTTTGATCTATACTAGCCTGTGTACGATCAATTTGCTCTTGATACCCATCTAATAATCTCTCATACGAAATATTACTCAAACTGGTAATATCTGTAGCATTTAAACGCATGACTTCGACAGCACCAATGTCGCAGCTATTTTTTGCATCCGGATTTAAAGTGAGTGTCGCGTTACTAACCCGTGCCAAACCACGTTGATCCTCTTCGGCACAACCAAAACCTTCGACATCAATCAAGTCTTTACTTGGGTCTACACCACGCTTTGGATAATAAAGTGGCAAGAATAAGTTATAAGCCGAAGGTGCTTGTAAAGGCTGAAGCAACTGATCAAAACTCAAGCCTGTTAAATCAATATTCTTGCTCAATTCATAGCTACTACTAGCCTTTTCAGGTAAATCACACTCACCTTGTTCTGCAGTCGCACTCGCTGGCAATATTGCATTGCGTACAGTAACGATATTGAGTTGCTGCTGATTTAAATCTTGAGCAGATCGGCAAGATTTACCTTGGTTAAAGGCCAACATATTAAAAAAGAGTGCGATACGCGGATGCTGATCATAATACAGTGTACTGAATGCTTGGTTTTCAACAATAGTATTACTTTCTAAAGATACTTGAGACAATGTACTTAAAGGATGCTGATCAGAATGAACTAGATTAAAAATATGTCCTTGATTAGCATTTGCCTGGTTTTGTGCAATTGTGCTTGTGCTTACTTTAAGATCTGGCTGCCCACAAAGATCAAATGTACTCTGACTATCTGTAGACCCATTCTGGATAATACTGCTACGATTTACGTGAATAACAGAACGTGTATTGACTAGATTAGCCTGGCAATCCATAGCCAGAACACTTCCTACTTTTGCCTGGTTATGATGAATGAATGCATTTTCCAAATTAACCTGACGTTCAGTCTGATGTGCAACTACATATATTGCACCACCCTGTTCGGCCTTTGAGTTTTGGATTTCTATATTATTTGCAGACAATGGTCCTGCTACAAAAACAGCACCTCCTTTGCCTTGATCTTTAGCATTAAGATTACCACCACCATTGGCATTACCATTTTTGAGTACCAGATCATACAAGGCTACACTGGCTTGAGTATCCGAAGTATTCAGAATACGACTGTTACCTTGTGCATTAATACTGGTTTTTAATGGTGCAATAGAAGGATAACGATGCGTCAGCGGATCACGCTGGTTATAGTCTAAAGCAGCTGCACCATAAATCCTCACCATAGATTCAGGACGTAACTCTGAGTTTAAAATGTACTCGCCTTCCTTCAACTGAATATAGTCTGTACTACCACGGTTTGTATTACCTGCACTACATCCACCAAAAGCAATATTTTTCTTGGCTGCGACTAAGGCTTCACGCAAGGAACAATTATTCAGATCTTCACCATTTTGATCCTCAAAGGTGGTCACCTGAATAACACGATTATCCGCTGCCATAAGTGACATCGCTGACAGCACCATTATCCCTAACAGTGTTTTTTTATTATTTTTCATATTTATCCTTTATGCTTTTTTACGGCGTAAACCTAACAAGCCCAATAAAGCCATTAATCCGTAAGCGCTCCACGCACCACCTGAAACATTTAATTTATCGCTTTCCATGCGATTTTCATGTTCTTGTATGACCTGAACTTTCACTTCCATATAAGGAGAAGTACTATTAAAACGCGTTGTGCTCGTGACCAGTTTAATTTTAAAAACATCTGCCCCATGCCAAGCAGAATCAGGGGTGTAAACCAAGTTACCAGACTCATCAATCGTCAGCTTACCTTTAGAGCGGGTATCTAATTGTTCGATTTGTACACATCCGGCTTGCCAAGGCTGCCCTGTTGGATTCGTCGGATAGACTTGATCACAAAACTCTTTAGGCACAAGGTCACTATCACCAAGTAAGTCACTCACTGTCATTTTTGCAATTTGGCCAGCCAGAATATCTTGACCGATTAAGCCTCTAGATGCAGGCACCATTACCTCAATTGCACCACGATCGCATAACGTACTATCAAATTCACGTTGCATCCCACGCTGATCAGCTGAAGTACACTCCTGCATAGGCAACCCTGCTTTAGCAAGTTGACCTTTATTCACCACTAAAGAATCTTGCAAACTTTGATCAGTCAGCAACACACGTGGGCGAACAAAACCTAAGAACGCATTTTCAGGCACATGGTATGGACAAAATAAGGCTGCAGCATCTTCGCTCAGAGTTTTACATGCTCCTTCAAGCATATTACCCGCAAAGATGGTATTACCCGTCCAAATTCTGTTTGGATAATTCGCATCGCCCGTACTGCAACCTGCACCAACCAGATTATTTTGTAATACGGTGGCATCTGAACCTGCTTGGGTACAGTTATAAGCTAGGCTATTCACTGGATGTGGGTTCGCCAAAACAATACTGTTCGCTACATAGCCTTTACCCAAAGGGGCATTTAAATAAATACCGCGCGTGTTCCCCAGGATGCTGACATTGTTGATACCAATACCATCAAGGACATTCAACACATACCCTTCATTAGCAATAAAGGTACTACTTGTCACCTTGTTCACATCATTTGAAAAAACTTGGGTATTTTCATCTGCTGTGCTGCTAGCTACATATAAATTGGAAGAGTTTGAATTCGTAGTTTTATTGCTCTTAAAAACCGATGAAGTTACTGTAAAATTAGGAATTTTACTGTAAATGGCACCGCCATCTTGCGCTTGGTTATTTTCAAACAGGCTATTTTTTACCTGCATTAAGCCTCTAACAACACGATCAAGATCAGTAGTGATTTGCGCCAAGTTATAAATTGCACCACCTTGATTGGCAATACCTTTACTCAGCTTTACGTACTCTAAATTTAAATTTTCATTATTCAGAATTAAACCGCCTTGTTCCTGACGGCAGCGCTCCTCTCCACAGCCTTCTAATGTTAGCTCTTTCAGTGACACATTTAGGAAACGATCCTGGCTATCATCAACATGGAAAATCCGACCATTCCCACGCATTTGAATAATGGCATTATTTAATCCTGGCGAGGTTTTGTCATTAAAACTGCTATCGTAAGTGGTTTTTATTTCCAAGCTTTCAGTAATTTTAAGTTGCTGATCTAGCTGATAAATCGCTTTTTTTTCTAATAAAATCACATTGGAGGCATTTTCACCGCCACATCCCAAATGGCCTTGTTCAGGCTTTCCTAAATTAATATATTCGACGGCTTCACGCAAAGAACATTGTTGATCATCTGCTTTTGTGTCTGCAGTGGTGGTGACAATGATATTACTACTATATGCATGACCTGCGATAAACAGCATACCAATGCCGATGCTCTGCTTGAGCATAAGCGTACTCCTTGTAATTTTCTTTGTTTTTTTTCTTCTTTAGTTGCAAATTCCCTGCAACTTCGAATTATTTTCCCAATAATTTCGCACAGCTTGGGCAAATTCTCAAGTAATTTTAATTTTTACCGATATTCGTCAATCAGCGCATAAATCTGACGCAAATTGGCGCCACTTAATTTTGTTTTTTCGCCTTTGAGTAACTGCACCAACTGCTCAAGGCTTTGTAGCAAGATAGAAGTTTGTTGCGGCCCATGCAATAACAAATAATCAATAATTTGAGGATCAATCAAGATACCACGACGTTCCAGCACCGAACTCACCAGTGCTTGTCGGTCTGCATATAAACTGCCCGAAGGTACTTTAACACTCACCGCTTGCGTCAAGCGTGATTGTAAATCGGGTAATTCCAACTTCAATTCAATCGGTGCAAAACGGGAGGAAAATACCAACTGACCACCTACTTCATTACTGTAGTTGATCAAATGAAAAACTGCACGTTGCCAATGTGGCACACCACTAATCGCTTCAATATCATCTAAGGCAACCAAGTCATAGCGATCTAAAGACGTGATTGCTTCGGTTGGGGCATCGAGCAACTCAAGTAAAGACACTTGAATGGCAGATTTGCCAATTTCTAAATATGAATCACAAATTGCAGATAGCAAATGACTTTTGCCTGTACCTGCACCGCCATAGACATAAAAACGGTTGACCAGTCCTGCATGAAGCTGTCGTACTGCATCAATGACGTGCCCCCAACCCGGACCAGAAAAGTCACTGATCCGTGCATCTAATTGAGGCTCGATGTCTAACTGCAGTTGACGCATATAACTGTAATCACCTAGGAGTCTGGCTGATCTGAGGGTTTTATCTTACTTGATTTTTCAGTCTGTTGCAGTGAATTTGCAGCATGAGAGTCAAGTTCGATATCAATATGCACTTGTGAGGTTTCAATACTGATATCACCCGACACTGCATCTTCAGACACCACCACAGGCTGTCCATATAGATAACTTTTTTCATAATAATCACGCAAATGCCGCAGCAAGACCACAATCACCGCAGCAACTGGTAAGGCAATCAACATCCCCATAAAACCTGCGAGCTGCGCGCCTGCCAAAACTGCGAAAACCACGGCAACAGGTGAAAGTCCAATTTTATCACCCAATAAAAATGGTTGCAGAATGTAGCCTTCCACGGCCTGCCCAATCATGAACACCACCAGCACCAAGACCAATTGCATCCAGTCAATCCCAAATTGCAGGAAAGTAGCAATGATTGCAGCAACAATTCCTACGGCAAAACCCAAATATGGAATAATACTGGCCAGACCAGCAATCATGCCAATAATTAAGCCAACCTCCAAACCAATCAGTTGTAGGCCTGTGGCATAGATCACACCCAACAAAATCATCACCAAAAACTGACCTTTCACAAATGCGCCTAAAACACTGTGACATTCTTGCACCACAGTCAAAGTGCTTTGCTCATACGGACGTGGAATTAAACGACGTAAACTGTCGAGCATGCGCTGCCAATCCAACAGGAAATAGAAAGCGATAATTGGAATAAGTACGACCGTCCCCCCAATCTGGATAAAATTCAGTCCAGACTGTGCAACACGCAAGGCCATTGCTTGAATGCTATCGGCACTGTAATTGGTCTGCACATAATCCATCACAATTGTGGTCATGTGCGTAGTATCAATTTCCATTTCTTCAATATTGAAGGTGGACGACACCCAAGGCAAAAAGGTCGAATTAATCCAGTTAATACCTACAGGAATACTGTCACGCGCAATAATCAACTGTTTCCAAACCAATGGAATGATGTACCAAACAGCAAGCGTTAGCGCGATACCAATTCCAATAAATACAATACTGATTGACAACCAGCGCGGCAAACCGACTTTGCACAAGTTTTCCACCAATGGACTAAATAAATAGGCCATGAAAAATGCGACCACAAAAGGAATGACAACCGGTTTTAATAAGTACAGCACCCAAAGGAGCAGAACTATCCCAGACAGGATAAAAATGCGACGCAAGGTACGATCGACCATAGAAATTCGCCTTTTTTCAGTTTATTCGTTATAGAAGCTAAAATATTTAAATAAAGATAGCATTTTGGCGCATAAATAACATAAGAGTTTCGTATATTCAGGTATAATCGGCCCCGCGAATGCGGAGACTTCATTATGAGCAACTCAACTTCTAACCCTACCACTGGTTTAAGCTATAAAGATGCTGGTGTCGATATTGAAGCGGGCGACGCGTTAGTCGATCGTATCAAATCTGTTGCTAAGCGTACTACTCGTCCTGAAGTGATGGGTGGATTAGGTGGCTTTGGCGCACTTTGTAAAATTCCTAAAGGTTATGAAGAACCTGTCCTCGTATCTGGCACAGATGGTGTAGGGACTAAATTACGTTTAGCGTTGAACCTAAATCGCCACGACACCATTGGTCAAGACTTAGTCGCAATGTGTGTAAACGATTTGTTGGTATGTGGTGCTGAACCTTTATTTTTCCTCGACTACTATGCAACAGGTCACTTAAATGTAGACGTTGCTGCCAATGTTGTGACAGGTATTGGTAAAGGCTGTGAGCTTGCAGGCTGTGCGCTTGTAGGTGGTGAAACAGCAGAAATGCCAGGCATGTATGAAGGTGAAGATTACGATCTTGCAGGCTTCTGTGTGGGCGTGGTTGAGCAAAGCAAAATTATTGATGGCTCTAAAGTAAAAGCGGGTGACGTTTTAATTGGTGTTGCATCTTCAGGCGCGCACTCAAACGGTTACTCTTTACTTCGTAAAATTTTAGACGTAAAAAATGTTGATTTAACTCAATTAGTTGATGGTCGTCCACTTGCTGACGTTGCCATGGAACCAACACGCATTTATGTTAAATCTATGCTTGAATTATGCAAACAAGTAGATGTGCATGCTATGGCACACATCACTGGTGGCGGCCTACCTGGTAACTTACCTCGCGTATTGCCAAATGGTGCGCAAGCAGTGATTGATGAATCTTCTTGGGAATGGCCTGAACTATTCAAACTATTACAACGCGAAGGTGGTGTAGAACAGTTTGAAATGTATCGTACCTTTAACTGTGGTGTAGGGATGGTTGTTGCTGTAGATGCCAATGATGCAGACAAAACTGTAGCACTTCTCAACAGCTTAGGCGAAAAAGCGTGGGTAATGGGTCGCATTCAAGATAATGCCGAATCTGTTGAAGGCGCAGATGAAAAAATTCGCGTAATTTTTGCGTGATTCAACACCCATGATCAAAATAGCTGTTCTTGTTTCAGGCAGCGGAAGTAACCTACAAGCCCTGATAGATGCCAATCTTTCAGGGCATATTGTTGGGGTCATTTCCAATAAGCCTGATGCCTATGCCCTCACCCGTGCGCAAAATGCAGGTATTCCAACCGCCGTCATTGAACATAAGCAATACCCTGACCGTGAAACCTTTGATGAGGTGATGCATCAGCAATTGCTGGCCTGGAATGTCGATTTGGTCGTTCTTGCAGGCTTTATGCGAATTTTAAGTGCCAAGTTTGTGCAGGCTTGGGAAGGAAAAATGCTCAACATCCATCCTTCACTCTTGCCACATTATAAGGGCATGCATACCCATCAACGTGTACTCAATACTGGTGATACCTTACATGGCTGTACAGTCCATTATGTCACAGCTGAACTGGATGCAGGCCCAGCACTTGCACAAGGTGTATTACAGGTAAATCTGCATGATACGCCTGAAAGTTTGGCCAATCGCGTACATGTATTGGAACATTTAATTTACCCACAAGTGGTTGAATGGATTTGCAATGGTAGCCTTGAACACACCGCACAAGGCGTGATGTATCGTCAGCAACTGTTACAGCAACCAGTACAGTTTTGCCGTGTTTAAGCAATTGGCTTAATGGGTACAAAATAAAAAACGCCTGTTATCAGGCGTTTTTTTATGCACGGTGCAAACAAGTATCTTTTTACACCACGCTTGCTTTTGTTTGCTGGGCTTGAATTAAGTCTTTAATCAACTGCGCAGTCTCTATAGGCTTTTCTAAGGGGAACATGTGCCCGCCTGCCGTAACCTGATACGGTATCCCAAATTTCTTAGAAGTAATCTGTGGAAAACCAGGCTTTAAAAATGGCCCTTTTTCTGCAATTACCAATTGCATTGGCACTTTCGGCTTAGACTGCGGCAACCACCAAAGCGATGGATTGGTTCTGAAGATATTGACTTCATCCATTTTTGGAATGGTCAACTCTACCCCACCACGAACACTGTCTTCTGTTAACGCATGATCAATATAGGCCTGAAAACAGTCTGCATCAAAGTCTTTGTAAAAACCTTTAGGACGCAATAATTCTGCAGCATGCGCACGACTCTCCCAATGATCACGACGTCGCAAAGACAAAGCTGCGGGTGACATTTGATCAACCGCTTTGAGTTTCATCATTTTAGCAAAATGCAAAAATACTGAAGCTTTGCCCATAATTAAAGGTGGATCGAGCATAATCACTTGCTCAAACAACTCAGGACGTTGCAATGCTGCTTGAAAAGACAAGACCGCACCTAAAGAATGTCCCAACGCTATGACTTTACGGCCTTGCGATTGACGTACAATACTGTCAATCACTTGCTGGGTTAAGCTATGCCAATGGTTATCAATTGGATAACGCTTATCTGGCCCTAGCAACGGGACATCAATCACATCGTAATCATCTTTAAGTGAATCAAAGAGTTTTTGATAGACCTTTGATGGCACACCATTGGCATGTGCAAAATGAATCAGTGGTTTCATTGTAATTTCGCGTTTTGCTCAGTCTGAAGCTGTTGAGAAATTGAAGTGGCAAAACCCTCTCCCACTGCGGCCCCCATACGACCCAGTACAGAGTCTAAAGGACTATGTTCAATCGTATAGTTCACAGCTTTATCAAGGTTTAAGTCACGCTTTAGGCTATTTAGACTACCAATTTTATCGGCAATTCCCAGTGTAACTGCTTGCTCACCTGTCCAGAATAAACCAGAGAAAATTGCAGGATCTTGTGATTTCAGTTTCGCACCACGTCCATTTTTCACCGCTTGAATAAAATGACCATGCACATTATCCAATACTGCTTGCACATGCTTTTTCTGTGCAGGATCGACAGGTTGCGTCATCGACAACAAGGCTTTATTTTCACCCGAAGTCATAGTGCGATCTTCCACACCCATTTTTTGCATTAAACCACTCAGGCCGTAATTTGGCATAATTACACCAATTGAACCCACCAAACTAGATGGATTGACAATAATTTCATCGGCAGCAGAGGCAATATAATAGGCACCTGAGGCACCAGTATCGCCAATGACAGCATACAGTTTTTTATCCTGATGCTGTTTTTTCAGATATTGAATTTCTTGCCAAATTTCATCGGATTGTACAGGTGAACCGCCAGGTGAATTGATGTTCAGCACTACGGCTTTACTGTTGCTATTTTCATAGGCTTTTTTCAGCGACTTAATGGTGTCGTTGCTGTTCACACTTTGCTTATCTGATGCAATCGTTCCAACAATATCAACCACCGCTATGTGCGGACTCGCGGCAGATGGATTCGTCGTCGTGGTACTACAGCCTTTGCCCATAATGACCAAGAGCAAAAAAATATAGGCAAAAGTTAAAAACTTAAAGAAAATTCCCCAACGGCGTGCACGACGTTGTTCTTCAACTGAGGCTAAAACTGCTTTTTCTAATAGTTTCCACTCATTGCCTGTTGGCTGCTGTGCATGTGGTGGGATTTGCTGCGATTCATTTTGTGGTTTTGGTGGCCAATCGGACATGAAACAATCCAAAAAATAGTAAATTTGCTCCATTATATACACGGAATTGGCAAAAACTGTCTAAAGCCTGTATTTTCTCCTATAATATTTCGCATCTTTATTCTTTTGACCAATTGACGCTGTCATTATGACCCAACCTGCACCTACAACGTCTTTATCGCGCTTGCTGCATTTTGTCAGTCGTCAGCCTTTGTCTGTTGCGCGTATTTTTGCCAAATCGTTGGCTTTTTTGGTCAATCGTCTACGTTTAAGTAAAACCTCACAAACCATTGAACTGAATTTACAAATTGCACTTCCTGAATTAGACGTTCAGCAACGTAAACTCGTTACCCAACAAGCGATTCGTAACGAACTCACCTCTTATTTTGAGTTTTTTCATATTTGGGGCTCAAGCAATCAAAAGAATATTCAAAGAATTCATCAAGTACACGGTTTAGATTTATTACAAGAAGCACTTGCCCAACAAAAAGGCGTGGTGTTGATTGTGCCGCATTTTGGCACTTGGGAAATTATGAATGCATGGATTGCACAATTTACCCCAATGACCATTATGTATAAGCCAGTGAAAAATCCTGCTGCAGATGACTTTGTTCGTCAGGCACGTAGCCGTGAACAGGCGAATTTAGTTCCAACTGATGAGTCTGGCGTGCGTCAGATTTTTAAAGCCCTGAAACAAGGCGGTACTACGGTGATTCTGCCTGATCATACTCCCAATGTGGGCGGTGAAATGATTCCATTTTTTGGCATCCCTTTGGAATCGAGCAACTTAAGTGCCAAACTAATTCAAAAAACTAAAGCCAGCGCCCTACTTTTATATGCATTGAGAAATGAAAATCAGGGTTTTGATATTCATATCGAAGCGATTGACGAACAAATTTATGAAAGTAATGCCAATGCTGGTACAGCAATTATTCACCGTGAAATTGAAGACCTAATTCGTCGTTATCCTGCGCATTATCATTGGAGTTATAAACGATACAAAGCCCATCCAGATTTACGCGGGGTTTATCACAAGCCTGCGCATGAAGCCTTGGCTGATGTTCAGGCTGTGCGCATGCAAGCTCAGAATCAAGTTAACGCTGCAGCCACAACTTCTGTTGCCGATACGGCTGTATAAGCATGCGTTGTGGCGCATCTAAATAAAAACGTAAACTTCCATGCTGAGCCGTATGCATGAATGGAATATTCAGATCGACCAAACGTTGCTCAACGATAGGGCTAGGATGCCCATAACGATTGTCAAAACCTGCCGATGCCACAGCGAGTTTAGGCCGAAAATGTGCTAAAAAATCATAAGCAGAGCTGTGTTTACTGCCATGATGACCCAAAATTAAAACATCCACGTTTAAATCAGGATAATCCTGTAAAATTTGATATTCAGTTGCCCAGCCTGTATCGGCCATCAGCAAAAAGTCCTGATAAGGTTGTGCATTTGGCACATGAATATGTAGCACACAAGCGTATTCATTCTGCTGCTGTGCGGCATACTGTAACTGACTTGGTTTTGGAGAGAGTACCTGTATGCGTACTTGATGTGGTAAATTCCATTGTTGCCCTTGGTAACAAAATTCAAACTGGGTATTTTCAGTCACATTCACCGCTTGATTGGCACTAACCTTATGGATATTGATTTCATTTTTCAAATAAGCAAAAGCACCGCTATGATCTTGGTCTAAATGCGTGAGCATTACATGATCTAGCGTACTGATGCCCTGCACAGATAAAAATGGACGTATAATCTGCTGCCCGACACTAAACTTGCTTTCGTCATAATATCCGCCCACATCAATCATCATACTGTACGAACCAGAACGCAGAAATACGGCTTGCCCTTGCCCGACATCCAACACAACCAACTCAAACTTTTGTCGTTGCGGGTCAATTAAAATGAGGGGTACAAAGCATAAGGCAGCCCAAGTCTTAGGCAAAACTGATTGTGGTAAAAACAGCAACAACAACCCTATACATAAACAAATATAAACTGCAGCCGACATTTCGATGCTAGATAGCTGTGGTACAAATAAAGCGTCTATACCTCGAAATATCAGTAACAACAAAGCCAGTAAATTATCATTCAGTTGAAACAATACTGCTGACAATGGCTCAAATAGAAAAAAGCTAAGACCTGCCAAAATATCTAAGGGTACAATCACTAACCCAATGAAAGGAATGGCCACGATATTGCTTAAAGGAGCAATCCAAGAGACTTGCTTAAAAAACACAATCACCAGTGGTAACAAGGCAATGAATATTTTCCATTGCGATTCAACTAAAATTTTAAAGCCCTGCCAGAATTGTTGCCAGCGACTGAAATAAATACGTTTGGGTTGATGATGCAGGCTCTGATAAATTCGCAGCAAAATAAAACATGCACCATAAGATAGCCAAAATGCTGCTGACAATACGCTCAAAGGATCTAAATAGAGCAACAAAGCAGCGCTGTAAATCAGTAAGGCAAAACTGCTTATTTTTTGCTTCAGCAGCAACATTATTGTGACGACACTGCACATCAACAAAGTTCTGAGTGCTGGAATTTCGAAACCGACAAATGCCGTGTATAACCCTACACAGCTTAAAAATGGTAACAACAATAGGTATTGTCTGGGCATCCACAAATAGTAATGCGGGCGATAACACCTAATTAAGCGATCCAAACACCAACACAGCATTGCTGCAAAAATCAGCACATGTGGCCCCGAAATTGCCAGCAAATGACTAATCCCAAAGCGTTGAAATTGATCTTCAATTTCACTAGATAACAGACTTTTATCGCCCGTGAGTAACGCTAAAAGCAGACCTTTATGTTGCAAAGACTGCTGTTGAATAAACGCTCGAATTTGATAACGCTGTTGCTCTACCCATAACCGAAATTTTGCCCTAAGCGTGTGTTGTGCACGCCAATGCTTGCTCAAACCCATGCTATAAATATGTTGGGCAGAAATAGGCTGGACATGAGTTACCCAGAAATTGCCCATGATATTTTGCTGCAAATACCATTGCTCTACATCAAATACACCTGCAGTCGCATAGCTATGCGCAGGGTAAACCGTACCACTGAGCTTATAATACTGACCTAATTCTAAGTCGGGTAATACAGAGTTTTGAGCTAAAGCAAGCCATGTGACAGTTTGTGTATGTCGATTCAACACCTCAATAGGTTGTGAAACATTGTTGTCTTTTAACTGATTTAATTGCCGTACATAGACGATGACCTCTGCTGTGTCACGTTGCAGTTCACGCCACTGCATTCTGCATTCGCTGCTGTAACTGTGAATCTGCGTAAAACCAGCCTAAAATAAAACACAATAGACTGGCCAAAACCCCATTCAATAATTTCCAATACACAGAAGGCAAACGCTGCTGCACATAAACTTGCAGCCCAATACACAATATAAAAATGAATACCAGCACGCGTGGTAATGCGTTTAGAGTATCAAAAGGAAAAAATGAAACGCGTATTCCAACACAGGCAATTCCCATTACCCAAGCTAGCCCAATGAATTGCAACATGAAAATTCAGTTTATTATTTTTATTGGCAAGCATCATAAAGCCCGCCGAAGCGGGCTTCAATAAAAGAGTCTTATTCCACTAATGCAGCTTAGCTCGACTATCCACAATGGCCTACATTAAGGTCAATAATGACGTGGTCAAATTTAAGAATTTTTAACCATCTACCCAAACACCATCTTGCATGTGCAAAATGGTATCGGCAGATTTCGCCAACTCTTCATCATGGGTCACAATCAACATCGCCATGTTCATTTCACTACGCAATTCGCGCAGAAGTTCAAACACTTTGACTGCAGTTTTACGGTCTAAATTACCTGTGGGTTCATCGGCAAGCATCAGTGCAGGTTTGGTGACCAAAGCACGTGCTAAGGCAACACGCTGACGTTCCCCACCCGACAATTCGCCAGGTTTATGGGTTAAACGATGTGATAAACCGACACGTTCTAGCAAGTATTCTGCCTGTGCTTTCACTTCTTTAAATTGCGTACCTGCACGTAACATCAGCGGCATTGCAACATTTTCTAACGCAGTAAACTCAGGCAGCAAATGGTGAAACTGATAGACAAAGCCTAAATACTGATTACGCAGATAACCACGCTCTGCTTCACCTAAATTATCAAAACGCTGCCCATTTAAAAATACCTCACCTGTACTTGGTCGATCTAAACCACCTAACACATGCAGCAAAGTACTTTTCCCTGAACCACTTGCACCCACAATCGACACAAACTGCCCTTGCTGTACCTGTAAATCTAATCCACGAATCACTTCTACAGTAGTTTTGCCATCGGTAAAGTGCTTAGAAACTTGTTTCGCTTCAAGAACAATTTTACTCATAACGCAATGCCTCTGCAGGTTGAATTTTTGCTGCACGTAACGCAGGGTAAATGGTTGCCAAGAAACTTAAAATTAACGACAGACTTACAATCACCACCACATCTTGCCATCTTAAATATGAAGGTAAGTAGTTGATAAAGTAAGCATCAAACAAGTTAAGCCCAAAAAGATTATTCAGCCATGCAATAAAGCCACTAATGCTTGAAGCAAAAATAATACCCAAAATTGCTCCTGACACGGTGCCAATCACCCCAATGACAGTCCCTTGCACCATAAAGATTTTAGTAATGGTACTTGGCGATGCCCCCAAGGTTCTTAAAATTGCAATATCTGACTTTTTATCAGTCACGACCATAACCAATGAAGACACAATATTAAAAGCAGCCACCAAAACAATCAGGAATAACAACAGGCTGACCATCGCCTTTTCCATTTGAATGGCACTGAATAAATTACCGTGGGTATAGGTCCAGTCCGAAGCATAGAAGTTCGCTGGCAAATCTTGTACGATGTCTTGAGACACTTGTGGCGCAGCAAAAATATCATCCAGTTTTAAACGCACACCTTGTGCACCATCGGGTAAACGCAACAGAGTAGATGCATCATTCAAGGCAATATAGCCCATCATTGAATCAACTTCTGCGCCAATACTAAAAATACCCACCACTTTAAAACGCTTAAAGCGTGGTACTACACCTGCTGGTGAAGGTGTCGCTTCAGGCAAAACCAGTGTGATATTGTCATTTAAACCTAAGCCTAAGGCATCGGTCATTTGTTTGCCTAAGACAATACCAAACTCACCTTTTTTAAGATTATCGATACTGCCTGCAACCATATGGTTTTGAATAATCGAAACTTTCTTTTCGTATTCGGGTTCAATCCCCGTCACCATAATGCCCGAAACCTGACCTTGCGCAGTTAACATGCCTTGTAATTGGGTAAATGGAGCAGCCCCAACTACATGCTTATGCTGCTCAACTTTCGTTGCAAGTTCTGGCCAATTTGTTAAAATTTGTGTTGATGAAACAGTGGCTTGAGGTATCATTCCCAAGACACGATTTTTTAACTCGCGATCAAAACCATTCATCACCGAAAGTACGGTAATGAGGACGGCAACACCCAAAGTTAGACCGATCATTGAAACTAAGGCAATAAAAGAAATAAAGTGGTTACTGCGCCGTGCGCGCGTATATCTCAACCCTATATATAGCGAGATTGGTTTAAACATACCATCTAGTCCGAGGTAATACATTATGGAAAATTTACAGCATCAAAGTGTCCCGTCCGAACGTCGTGTAATGTCACGAATTGATGCTGCCTTAAGAATCAATTATCAGATCATTTCAGACGATGTTGCCTTAAATGACCCTTACGATCCTAATTTTGTTTTACCGCGTTATTTTCTACTACTCGCAGAATTAGATCAATTTGATCATGCCCTAAACTACGAATTAGAACAATTAACTGAAAAAGATCAACAAATTGCTCGAATCTTATCCTTATTCAACCAAAAATTAAACCTTATTACGGGGTCTTTGTACGATGCAATTGTACAAAGCATGTTACCTGTGCCTGAACAGGTCAATTTTTCAGAAAGTGGTTTGAGCTTTTATAGTGACCGTGAATTAAATTCGGGCAGTTATATTCATGTCACGCTCAGCCATCCTGAAAATTTCTTTCATATCGCGGCAACTGCCCAAGTGGTGTATAGCCGTGAGGAAGAAAATGGCCAATATCGCACAGGTGCGTATTTTATTACCTTACACCCTCAAGACCGCGTCAAACTTACCGAAGCTGTCGCAATAAAACAAGGTAAAGATATCTGAGTAAAGCCTAACAAAATACAATTAAAAAGAAAGTGACTTTCAAATTCTATGTAGCTTTAAGCCTTGTTTAAGATGGTGATGATGATTTTATTTTTTGTGCCAAGCTGCGGCTAGTTTTTAAATCACGATAAAAATACAGGAATAAGCCTAACAACAATACCGATGCCCCCACAAAAACCATCATGGACAATGCTTCCTGATTAAACAATGCGCCAATCAATAAAGCCAGCATGGGCGTCATCACCGTTGTTAGCGATAAAGTGGTGGCCTGAATATTTTGCACCAACTTAAAATAACAGAACATGGCGATGAGTGAAGCCATGATCACGGTATAGAGCAAAGCGGCCATAGATTTCAAACTTGGCCAAGCTGTCGGAACATCTTGCCAAATAAAAGGCACAATACATAGGGCTGCAATAGTAGACACTAAAATTGAGCCTGTGGCTTGTGCAACAGGTTCAATCTTTGCATTGACCTTTTTAACCCAGAAAATGGACATCGCATAAGTCAGTACACTCAACAGCATTAAAGCAATCCCGACAGGGTGCACATGCTGCGTTTCTCCACCAAAACAAATAATGCCCAATCCAGTAATAGACACTAGCATACCCAACCACTGCAAACGTGCCAAATGCTGCTGAAATACAAAGCGACCAATCAAGCCTGCCATAATTGGCGCAAGTCCAAACATTAAAGCAATAATGCCCGAGCTTAAATAAGCTGTGGCAATGTAGGTAAAAATTTGCGAGCCAATTAAACTAAACGAGCCAGCTAAATAGCTGTGCCATGCCTGTGCATGACATGGAAAATGTACTTTGAATAGCAACAATAAAGTCACCGCCATGGGCAATGCTAGAAAGAACCGTAGCACCAATGCCCACAGCACGGGTAAATCCGACACACTCCACACAATCGCCAAAGGTGTCGTTGCCCAAATGAAAACCAATCCTGCATAGGTCATCATAATATTGGTTTTAGATGGCATATCGGGCTCGTATTAAGCAGTTTTACGTTTTTGCTTTTGAATGGTTTGGTCTAAGCTACTGGAAAACTCACGTTTATCTCGTTCTGAAATGGGTGCAGGTCCACCTGTTTGTACCCCCGCACCACGTAAGGTATCCATAAAATCACGCAAATGCAGCCGTGCTTTCACATTGGCTACCGTATACACTTCACCGCGTGGATGAATCGCAATTCCACCCTTCTCAATCACCTGAGCTGCAAGTGGAATATCCTGAGTGATCACAATGTCATGCGCTTTCATGCGGTCTACAATTTCCTGATCAGCTGCATCTGCACCATGCATGACCTGAATGGAATTGATGCGTACCGAAGGCGTGATGCCCACAGATTGATTGGCAACAAAGGTAACTTCTAGCTGATAACGATCTGAAGCACGTAGAATCACTTCTCTCAGAATTTTAGGCAATGCATCCGCATCGACCCAAAGTTTAAATGGCAGCACAGTACAACCCATCACAATAATATTGAACTAGTGTATCAAACTCACTGCAATACAGCCTGTTTTAAAATTTCAAATTATGCAGATGAAAGCATCCTGCCGACTATTTTTCATTACGATCTCAAATCGCTTTAGCTGATGTTAAATATATCGATGATCCCCTACATTTCTGTGAAATTTCAGCCAAAGACTTGAAAAATCAAAATAACCCTCGATCTAATAGTAAAGAACAGAACCCAACATCTAAAAGTGCTTATGAACAATCAAAATAGACCAGAAATCATCCGCATTGAAGATCAAAACTTCGGTAGCCATGTAGAACATTGGAATTTACTGACGGATGAACCCTGCACTGAAGTTCCAAAATGGTTAGGGCTGGCTCTAGATGCTCCAATTATGCCAATGGGTTTATGTCGCCAAGAATCAGAAATGGATCCTGCAACTTGGCTCATTCAAGGGCCAAGCAAACAAGCGGTACAGTTGGCGCAAGTAATTGCTGTTGAAAATAATAAACCACAAGCTGTTAAAATAGCTTTTCCGTGTTTTGAAAGTCCATACAAAGTCGAAGCCAAAATTGAACGTATAATTTGCTGTAAATCGAATACCCAAGCGGTGCTTAGACTCAATTTAGGCAATAACAGTATTGTATATGCCTTTGATAGTCTCTATAGCGTAAACCACCAGCAATACCAAAAAGACCAAAGCTATTGGGTACATTTAAATGCATGGGCATACGAACTGGAAACCGTGGCCGAAGGTGAACAATTAGTGGTAGATGATCCTGCTTCAATCAAACACCACCGTGCCTTAAATGATATTTTGGCTGCCAATGATGGCGTTGCACCACCAAATTTGCAGGAACAAATTGATGCATGGCAGCCCAAATCTGAAGATGATCAGGCACCTGTCACCGTCGATTTTTCTAAAATGGTGGCATATTTATATGGTGAAAATATTGGTCAGGAAGATGAAGCATGGTTTCAGGGCAACGTGGTTGGCAAAACCAGTTTTGAATTCATGAATCAAAACTATACTGTTTATGATGTCACCCTGATTCATGATGAAAATCAGCCTGCTATTTTGATTCGTATTGCGACTAAAAACCCTGCCCATCAAAATTTTGAAATTGGACAATACATTCGTGGCAACATCTGGATTCAAGCCTACATTCACAATAAAAAACAGTAAGTTATTTATTTAACCTTTCTAATCGCCCATCGATACAATGTATCTAAAAGATGGGCGATTTTTTATTTTATTTAGGGTTAAATCGTTACCTCTATAAAAGAATTGTGGATAAACTGCCGATTATTTAATCGTTTTAAATTCAAAATAGGCTCATTTATCCACAGTTTTAAATTTATTATAAATTCAAAAATCAACTCAATTTAAAATATAAGTTGTGGATAAATTATTTAAAATAGAATTACATCAAATAATCGCAAAGCCTTAAACAGCAAGGATTTGGAAAATCTACTGTAATTATTTCAATATCGATACTTAAATCTGCTTAAAATAAAATTAGTACTTTATTTAATCAATTTTTTATGCTAAAAATATGGCTTACTACATATTTAACGATAAATAGATCATCGGAAAATAATATCTATGAAAATCGTGCAAGAAGAAAACTTACAGCATGTTGAACATCAGTTAGAGCAACGCTACCAACTCGATGCAATGTCTTGCCTATTTTTTGCATTAGGCATGCTGCTCTCTGCTTATGCTTTACACTATTTTGTTTTCTAATATCTAATGTTCTAAGTTGAATTCTCTAAACTGAAGCCAAATACTCACCTTCATTCCAAAAAAAACCCAGCTTTTCAGCTGGGTTTTTGCTTTCGCTGAGCAATTAACCGTGACGTTTTGCAAAGTCATCCATAAAGTTCACGAGAGCTTGCACACCTTCTAATGGCACAGCATTATAAATACTTGCACGCATACCACCCACAGAACGGTGACCTGCCAAATTCAGTAAACGATTGTCTTCGGCTTCTTGCAAAAATGCTTTTTCAAGTGCTGCATCCGCTAACGTAAATGGCACATTCATGATTGAGCGGTTTGCTGTGTAAATTGGATTTGCATAGAAGTCACTTGAATCGATATAGCCATACAACAATCTAGCTTTTTCCAAATTGGCTTGATGAATTTTATCCACACCACCATTTTGCAATAACCACTCAAACACCAAACCAGATAAATACCATGCATAAGTTGCAGGAGTATTCACCATCGAATCATTTTTTGCTTGCGATGAATATTTCAAAATGCTTGGAATTTCTGGCTTAGCTTGATCAAGCAAGTCTTCACGTACAATGACGATGGTTAGACCCGCAGGGCCAATATTTTTTTGCGCACCCGCATAAATCAAACCAAATTTAGATACATCTAAAGGTGCAGATAAAATGCTTGATGAGAAATCGCATACCAATGGCTTATCTGTTTCAGGAATATTGGCAAACTGTAAACCACCAATGGTTTCGTTATCGGCATAATGCACATAAGCAGCATCGGCAGATAAATTCCATTGGCTTTGTTCACTAATGGCATGCTTGCCTTCAATTTGAATACCCGCTTCTACGACATTGATATCGCCATAGCGCTGTGCTTCTTTTAATGCTTTTTCAGACCAAATTCCTGTATGGATATAATCTGCTTTGTTGTTTTTACCCAACAAATTCAACGGAATTGCAGAAAACTGCAACGATGCACCACCCTGTAAGAACAATACTTTGTAGTTCTCAGGAATATTCATTAAAGTGCGTAAATCTGCTTCAGCCTTTTCTGCAACAGCCACATAGTCTTTGCTACGATGGCTCATTTCCATAATGGAAAGTCCCTTGCCATGCCAATCCAGCATTTCAGCTTGGGCTTTTTCTAAAACGGCTGTAGGTAATGCAGCAGGACCAGCACAGAAATTGTACGCGCGCATGATTTTTCCTTATCTATGTGAAACACAATAAAATGATGGCATTTAACCACATCTTGCCCTGACTTGCATAAAATTATTTCAATATCAAATGCCAGATGCAGTCATAAAATCAATCTTTCACAATATTTATTTGTAGCATTCTCAATTCATCATAAAATTTCAGGATAGATCAGTTTACTCACCAAACACCTGAATATTTAAATTCCGAATTTTAGGTTGCTGCGTTGTAGTTGCTGAATTTGCTACAGCATCAAAACTTACATCGTATTGCACCAAGTTTTTAGGATAAGCAATTTCATAACTGATTTTATATTGCTTGCTCTGATTGGCTTGTTGCTCAATTTTCTTAGTCATCAACGTGCGAGAACGCTCTGCATCTTTAGGAATAGACTTGGAAAACTTTTTCATGACCCGTTGATTGTCCTGAAAATACTGCTGCAACTCAGGCTCAAGATGTGTCAAAAACTGCTCATATTCACCATCACGTAATTGATCATAGGCAGCAAAGGCAACCTGTTGTTGTGCCGCCGTTGGTTCAGGCACCTGATCTTGTGATTGCTTACAGCCAACTAAACTCAGCATCGTTGCAGCAAAGATCAAAGCTACTTTTTTCTTCATCGTTGTTTCCATTTTGGCTCTGTAAGAATAAGGACGCCGAAGCGCCCTTATTTCTATCATTTTCTTTGCTCTTAATTGAATTACTTAGTCAGCACTTTCTTGATCATTGGCTGCATCGGTTGGTGTTGCTTCTGCTGCTGTTTCTGAAGTCTCTGAATTTTCTAAATCATCAGTTTCCTGATCTTCAATAAAATCGTCCTCTTCTTCAACTGTCTCAATCGCTTCTACGCCCACCAATGTTTCATTTTCACCCAAGCGAATTAAACGAACACCCTGTGCATTACGGCCTGTTTGCGCTACTTCAGATGCACGCGTACGCACCAAAGTACCACCATCAGAAATCAGCATCAGCTCTTTGCTTTCATCAATGGCAACCGCACCCACCAATTCACCGTTACGTTCCGAGGTTTTGATTGCAATAACCCCTTTACCACCACGTTTTTTAGTTGGGAAATCATCTACAGGCGTACGCTTACCATAACCATTGGCAGAAGCACACAGCACTTCGCCTGTTTCTGGAACAACAACTAATGACACAATACGACTGATAAATGCTGAATCTGAACTGTCTTCATCATCACCATCTACTTCTGCATCTTCGATGTCTTCAACTTGTGCTGAACCAAAGCTGACACGCATACCACGCACACCTTTGGCTGCACGCCCCATTGAACGAACATCGGTTTCTGCAAAACGAATCGCTTTACCTTCATTGGAGAACAACATAATTTGTTGTTCGCCATCAGTAATTGCAACACCAATTAAGGTATCTTCTTCATTCAGTTCAATGGCACGTAAACCATTTGAGCGAACGTTACTGAATTGTTCCAATTCAACACGCTTCACTGTGCCCGATGCTGTTGCCATAAATACATAGAAGTTTTTACGCAATGCTTCTGCTTGTGTAGCAAATTCAGCAATGATTTCATCATCTAGATCGGTTGCAGAAAGCTCCACACCCAATTGTTTTAACTGAACACGCAGTGCATCAGATAAATCATCACCATCTGCAAGCTCAGCAAAAGCAGCTTCTAGTTCAGCATAGTGAGCAGCAATAATGGCATTAGTCTGTAGATGTGTCGCATTGGCTTTCACATAGCTACGGAAGTCTGCCAGACGTTCTGTAAATTTCTTCGGTGCATCAATCACAGGTAAAATCGCGGTGATGGTTTCATTGGCATCTAATGGCAACAAGTTCACCATTGGACGACCTTTTGCACCACGTGATGCTTGCGGCACTTCAAACACTTTCAGACGATAGACTTTACCTACATCGGTAAAGCACAGTACTGTTGCGTGGTTAGAGGTCACAATTAAATGCTGTACGTAATCGTCTTCTTTCATTGACGTTGCAGATTTACCACGACCACCACGACGCTGCGCAGCATAATCAGACAATGGCTGAGTTTTCGCATAACCTGTTTGTGAAACAGTCAGAACCACTTGTTCTTCTGGAATTAAATCTTCACGAGAGAAATCGATGCGTGATTCTACAATTTCAGTACGGCGTGCATCGCCATACTGTTGTAAAACCTGCGCCAATTCTTCACGAATCACACCCATCAACAAATTAAAGTCATTCAAAATTGCGGTCAATTCAGCAATCTGTGCCAAAATTTCAGAATATTCTGCATGTAATTTGTCTTGTTCCAGACCTGTTAAACGATGCAGACGTAATTCTAAAATTGCAGTCACTTGCGTAGGTGACAAACGGTAAATCTGTCCCTCCAAACCGAATGGACGATTTGGGTCTTCGCCTTCAATTTCATCTGGACGTACAGATACTGAACCTGCTTTTTCCAATAACGCCACGACACCGCCTGCAGCCCACTCGCCTGCCTGTAAACGCTCGCGCGCTTCGGCTGGGTTGGCAGAAGATTTAATGGTTTCGATGATGGCATCAATATTGGCTAAAGCAACGGTTAAGCCTTCTAAGATATGCCCTCGTTCACGTGCTTTACGCAATTCAAACATGGTACGGCGAGTCACTACTTCTTGTCGGTGACGAATAAATGCCGCAATAATATCTTTTAAGTTCATCAACTTTGGCTGACCATTGTCTAGGCAAACCATGTTGATGCTGAATGAGTTTTCTAATTGCGTATTCAAGAACAGATTGTTCACAATCACTTCAGCGTTTTCACCACGCTTTAAGTCAATTGCAATACGCATCCCTTCCTTATCGGACTCATCACGTAGTTCAGAAATACCTTCGAGTTTCTTTTCTTTTACCAGTTCAGCAATACGCTCAATGGTTTTCGCTTTATTAACCTGATAAGGGATTTCAGTAAAGACGATGGTGGTACGACCAGTTTTTTGATCTTCCTCAAAATGGTACTTACCACGAATATGCAAACGGCCTTTACCTGTACGGTAAGCATCTACAATGCCTGATTTACCGTAAATAATACCGCCTGTAGGGAAGTCTGGACCTGTAATATGTTCCATCAACCCTTCAATAGAAATATTTGGATTGTCCGCATAAGCCAAACACGCATGTACTACTTCGGTCATGTTGTGTGGCGCCATATTGGTCGCCATACCTACCGCAATACCCGCTGCACCGTTCACCAGTAAGTTTGGAATACGGGTTGGCATGACTTGAGGAATACGCTCAGAGCCGTCGTAGTTATCTTCCCAGTCAACTGTGTCTTTTTCTAAATCGGCCAACAGTTCATGGGTTAATTTACGCATACGCACTTCGGTATAACGCATAGCTGCTGCGCTATCGCCATCAATCGAACCGAAGTTACCCTGACCATCGACCAATTGATAACGCAAACTGAAGTCTTGCGCCATACGAACAATGGTTTCGTAAACAGCGGAGTCACCATGCGGGTGATATTTACCGATGACGTCACCGACTACACGGGCAGACTTTTTGTAAGCTTTGTTGTAGTCATTGCCCAATTCGTGCATTGCGAATAGCACACGACGATGCACAGGTTTTAGACCATCTCGTACATCTGGCAGCGCACGTGACACAATCACGCTCATCGCATAGTCTAAATACGAGTGCTTGAGTTCATCCTCAATGGCAATCGGTCTAATTTCCGATACGCTCATGCATACTCCTTATTCTGCAAACAAATTTTGCTTGCATTTTATATGTCGTAAAACTTGCAAATGATTAGCCTGAAATGCAGGCTAAAAATAAAATACAGCGAAAAATTATAGCATATACACCTGTGTTTTTGTGCTTTAGAGATGATCTTAATCTTGTTAATTTACTTAAATTTAGTGATGTTTTTTTATACTAATTTAAAAATTAAATTTATATAGCTTGGTCCACTTTTATCCGAATATATTCAATATGATTTTTGCATTATTAATTTAAAAAAACACATCAACTTTTCTATAGACTAACGTGCTTGAACCAGCAAAGGATGTTGCGATCAGACTAGTTAAGTATTTTCCTGTAACTCGTGACTGCAACCACCAATAAAATAGGTAATAGCATCTCTACACCTTCTTCAATAGTCATAATAATGACCTCTGTGTGCTGCATTAGCTTAATATTAAAATCATTTCTCAAAATCGAACTACTTCGGTCCAATAGCTTACTCAAACCACCACACAATATTGTCAAGGTAATAAATAAGTAAGCAATATGAGGATTCAACTTAAATTGGCGAATGCCCTGCACAAACATCTTTGCCAGATTAAAAAAAACGAAAAGAATCACCAGCAGCAAGATAATACCTAACAGCTTGTCCATAAAAGGAATTTCTTCACTTCGATAAAAATTGGTTTTAATAAAGCTGTCATCAAATAATCGTTTGTGAAAATCCATTTCCCTTAAACCTAACAGTGCAGCACCTAGAGAGGTAAAAAAACGTGTCTTTAACATCAGCTCGGTATTCAATACACACAAAAGGGCTAACAAATACCACAACCATGCACTAAGCGTTTCAAATGGTCCCGATTCACTAAACAGAAATTGGGTCACATTCACAGGTGCAAATATAGCGATATGTACACAAATACCTAGATAAATGCCGATCAGTAAAAGACTAATGAATAATATATGAACAGTTTTGGACAGAGACATTACAAAGCAGGATAAAAAAGAAAGATGAAGTCTACCAGCTTTCATTCAAATGAAACATAAATATCCCATATCACACAGTCACCTGCGTTTTCAACGCATAAAAAAACGCCTCTATGCAATTCACATAGAGGCGTCTTGAACTGTACTCAGAACTTAGATTTTAGAAACCAATTCTGGAACAACGGTATTCAAATCACCCACTAACCAGTAGTCAGCTACTGCGTTGATTGGCGCTTCTTCGTCTTTGTTGATCGCAACGATCACTTTAGAGTCTTTCATACCTGCCAAGTGCTGGATCGCACCCGAGATACCCACAGCGATGTACAAATCAGGTGCAACAATTTTACCTGTTTGACCAACTTGCATGTCGTTTGGCACGAAGCCCGCATCAACCGCTGCACGAGATGCACCTTGTGCTGCACCAAGTTTGTCTGCTAATGGGTCAAGTACTTTGTGATAATTCTCACCAGAACCTACACCACGACCACCAGAAACCACAATACGTGCAGCTGTTAATTCCGGACGCTCTGATTTCACAATTTCTTCAGAAACAAACTTAGAAATACCAGCATCTTTTGCTTCGCTTACAGCTTCAACCGCAGCAGAACCACCTTCAGCAGCGACAGGGTCAAATGCTGTACCACGTACAGTACCAACAATGATTGCTTCGTCAGACTGAACTGTTGCAATCGCGTTACCTGCATAGATTGGACGCTTGAACGTATTTGCAGATTCAACAGCAACGATGTCTGTGATCATGCTGACATCAAGAAGTGCAGCCGCACGCGGTAAAATGTTTTTACCTGTGGTTGTAGAAGCAGCAAGGATATGGCTATAACCTTTGCCTAATTCTGCAACAAGTTTTGCAACGTTTTCAGCCAATTGGTTTGCATAAGCTGCATCATCAGCAAGTAATACTTTGCTTACGCCTGCAACTTTAGCTGCTTGGTCTGCAACTGCTTGCGCACCAGAACCCGCAACCAATACAGTGATATCACCACCGATTTTTTGAGCTGCAGCAACAACGTTTAATGTTGCACCATTAAGTGCTTTATTGTCGTGCTCAGCGATAACTAAAATACTCATGATTTTTATCCTTCTGTATTAGATCACTTTCGCTTCGTTTTTCAATTTTTCTACAAGTTCGTCTACAGATTTCACTTGTACGCCCGCTTTACGCTCAGCAGGTGCTTCAACTTTTACAGTTTTAAGCTTAGTACCTGTTGCTACGCCATAATCTGCAGGAGATTTGGTGTCTAGCGGTTTTTTACGTGCTTTCATGATGTTTGGAAGTGCCGCATAACGTGGCTCATTCAAACGTAAGTCAGTTGTAACAATTGCTGGAAGTGCAAGCTCAACAGTTTGCAAACCACCATCAATTTCACGCGTTACTTGAACTTTATCGCCATCTACTTTTACTTCTGAAGCAAAAGTACCCTGACCTGCACCCAGTAAAGCACCTAGCATTTGACCAACTTGGTTAGAGTCGTCATCAATGGCTTGCTTACCCAATAGAATAAGTTGTGGTTGTTCTTGCTCAACAACACCTTTTAAGATTTTAGCCACTTCAAGTGCACCAATCTCATCAGCTGTTTCAACCAAAATACCACGGTCTGCACCAAGCGCCATTGCAGAACGGATTTGTTCTTGCGCTTCTTTAGGACCAATGGATACCACGACGATTTCTGAAACAGTTCCTTTTTCTTTTAAACGAACCGCTTCTTCCACTGCGATTTCACAGAATGGGTTAATTGACATTTTAACGTTAGTTAGGTCAACCCCACTATTATCCGGCTTAACGCGAACTTTAACGTTGGCATCTACCACACGTTTTACAGCAACAAGAGCCTTCATGTAATCCTCGGCTGTTTTAGCAAAAGTAAATATTGAGAAAAGTTAATAATAACTCTTCGCTTTAAATTTTTTAGGTGTCCTATCTTGCTATGTGATCGGCATTTCGGTCAAGTCAGAATTGTCTAAACAAAGCGAAAAATGCCGAAAATAAACTGAACGATGCGTTCATACTTTTTTATTTGCAAAAATCCACAATCAAAGCGCTGATTATATAAACAATTTTAAGCTTTGATTTATATTATGTTTTTTATTGATTTATAACATCAACAAGATTGATTGAAAAATAGTTTAAATACAAAGATGTCTACAAAATATGCAAAATTCCTTACATAAAAACCGTTAACTAAACTGTCATTAAAGATAGAAACTGCCCTTATTTGCTTATTTTTTCCTGATAAAAACACCCTTTTTAAATGTGACTGTTAGTTCACTTCACAACATTGAAGCTTTTATTGGATAAGAAAGAAGCAATCTTTTGTATTTTAATGAGTATCAATGCACTACAACCCCATTACCTTCATGATTTAAGGCATAAAAAAACTCAGCTTAAACTTGCTGAGTTTCTAGGAAATCACGGTGAATATGGCTTAAATCAATCAGCTCATAGGCCTGTAAATTAAAAACTTCCCAAACCGCCAAAAAGTCTTCTTTCAGGTCAATTTTACTGGCACTGTTTGGACGTTCTTGCCACTGTTGATCTGAAATCCATAAATAGCTTTGTTGAGTCTGTGGGTTGATCGCTTGCATTTTACCTTCTGCATTAATGCCCTGAACTTGGCAATGCGCTGGCAATTCTTGCTCAATCATAGGCAAGCTAATCTCTACAAAGTGTTTTACCTGACGTAATCCATAGCCAGCAAAAATTTCTTTTTGACTCGGACTGAGCTGGTCATATTTTACTTGAAGATTTGAAATCATGGTTTTGCCTATCATTTGATATCCAAAGTGTTATGCAGTGGAACAAAAATAATGTCATCCATGTCTATTATTCGTGTGACCCACTCTTTCTGCTTCTTTATACTGCATAACGCAAGTTTTTATTATTCTACAATAGTTGCAATGACATCTTAGTGAAAGCGCTCTTGCATTGCGACTTACATCCTAAATAAACGCATTTGCAAATTGTAAAGCCCTACCTATCACAAGCAAAAATAGTGCCTATTTACCTAAATTGTCGCAAAATTTACTTTTTATGGGCACGTGGATGCGCCTGATCATACACTTGTGCCAAATGGTCAAAATCGACATGGGTATAAATTTGTGTGGTACTTAAATTACTATGCCCTAGCATTTCTTGAACGGCGCGTATATCACCACTATTAGACAGCATATGACTGGCAAAACAATGCCGCAATAAGTGTGGATGTAAATCTACATTTACACCTGCACGCTGTGCCTGAAATTTTACCCGATTTTCAATTTGTCGTGCTTTTAAGGGTTCACCTTTTTGAGTAATGAATAACGCTGCATCTGGTACAAAATCGCCCTGCCAAAATGGGTAAATCTGTAGCCATTGCATCACTGCATCTTTGGCCTTACTGCCAAATGGCACAATTCGTGTTTTATTGCCTTTACCTGTAACGCGCAGCAATTGCCGATTAAAATCTAAATCCCGAATACGTAAACTCTGTACTTCTGCCAAACGTAAGCCACTTGAATAGAGCAATTCTAAAATTGCTTTATCCCGTCGCCACATCTGTTGTTGTACTTCAGTTTCAGGTTCAGGCTGATCTAATATTTGATTGATGGTTTCAATATCAACTAGACCCGGCAAAGGGCGTGGCTGACGCTTTAATTGAAAATCATCGACAGGGTTAAATTGTAGATACTGCCCTTGTTCAGCCCATTTCATAAACTGGCGAATGGCTGACAACATACGTTGCAAGCTACTGCCATTCAGCTGCTGCTGTTCTACTTTTTGCGCCAAATAATGTCTTAAATCAGATGCCTCGACATCCTGCAAGCTGAGCCCTTGCTGCTCGCAAAATGTAAAAAAATCGGTTAAATCACGTGCATAGGCTTTTAAAGTATGCGGTGACTGCTGCTGTATTTCTCGCTCTTTGAGCCACATACTGAGTAATTGCTGCGGATCGTACATTACTTAGGCTCCAATTGAGCGCCTAAATCCAACTGAGATAAATAAGCAGAGATATATTTGGCCGCCTGATCTGCGTGTTCTTCTATAAACAAATGATCACCGCCTTGAACAATTTTTAGCTCAGCTTGTGGGAGTTGTTGCTGCAAAAACTCACCTACCGCGATTGGACTAATAAGGTCTTGATCACCCCACAACAATAAGACTGGAATTTGAATCTTACACAGTTCAGCCGTGTAATTGGCCTTTGCTCCCACAAACCAGTCTGGATAATTCAAATATTGATTTTGATAAGCCTGTCGCCAATCTTCAAGCTGAAAACTACTCAAATCTATGCCACCTGATGTCGCAGCCAATACCAATCCTTTAATTTTTTCTGGATATTGCAACGCTGCAGCGACAGCAAAAATACCGCCCATCGACTGTGCAATTAAAACGCTATCAGCTGGAATCTGATCTAGCACATAAGTCTGTAGACTATCAAAATCATGTACAAATGGATGTGCAGGCTGATGTCCAAATTCTGGATAAGCCACAATGTTTGCATTTGACTGAGGCAGTTTTTCAATTAGAGGATGAAAAAATGCGGTATTGCCTGAAGCGCCTGGTAAAAAGATCAATTGCGGCATATAGCGTTGTAAATTTTTAGAATAACTTTTAATACAGCATACCCGAACAGTACTGCAAGATACAAAAAAAGCACTATTATAAAATAGTGCTTTTCAGCAGATTTATGACGTATGCTTATTCGAGTACGTCATCAACCTTGAAAATAACTTAAATCTAAACGGCCATGGTAGACGTTTGCGGTTGGGCCTGTCATCCACACCACATCTCCCTCACGCCATTCAATTTGCAACTTACCACCAGCCAGTTCAATTTCAACTGAATTAGCCAATAAGCCACGACGCATACCTGACACTGCTGCCGCACAGGCGCCTGTACCACAAGCCAAAGTTTCCCCTACGCCACGCTCAAAAACACGTAAACGGGCATGTTTTTCGTCAATAATTTGCATAAAACCTGCATTGACACGCTGCGGGAAACGCTCGTGTGATTCCACTTGTGGGCCAATCCCTGCAACATCTGCAGTCAGAACATCAGGCACAATGGTCACAGCATGTGGGTTGCCCATATTCACCACATCAATGGTCAAAGCAGCACCCTCTTTTAAAGCGATGTCATATAAATTATCTGGTTCATCGGCAATAAAAGGAATTTCTTGCGGTAAGAATTTAGGGTAGCCCATATTCACCCGCACCCAACCATTTTGACCAAGTTCAGGTTCTACAATACCCGCTTTGGTCTGCACCTTGATTTTGGTCTTAGTAGTTAACTGACGTTCATGCACAAAACGGGCAAAACAACGCACACCATTGCCACACTGCTCCACTTCAGAGCCATCGGCATTGAAAATGCGATATTTAAAATCCACATTCGGCAAATCAGGTGGTTCCACAATCAGCAATTGATCAAAACCAATGCCAAAGTGGCGATCTGCAAGGCGCTGAATCGTCAGTGCATCCAAATACGCCCGCTGACTGATGAGATCAACCACCATGAAATCATTGCCCAAACCATGCATTTTGGTAAATTCTAATAACATCTCGAATTCCCCTTATGGCAATAAACGCTCTCTTTCCCACAAAGATTCAATGCTTTCACGTTCACGAATTAAGTGTGCCTGATCTGCATCGACCATCACTTCGGCCGCACGACCACGAGTGTTGTAGTTAGAGCTCATCACAAAACCGTATGCACCCGCACCCATCACGGCTAAAATATCATTTTCAGCAATCGCCAATTCACGGTCTTTACCCAAGAAATCGCCTGTTTCACAGATTGCACCCACCACATCCCATGCTTTGCTTTCAACATCGGTACGTGGCGTCACTGACTGAATATCCATCCACGCTTCATACAATGCAGGGCGGATCAAGTCATTCATTGCCGCATCAATAATCGCAAAATTACGATGTGTGGTCGGTTTCAATAAATCAACCTTAGTCAGCAATACTCCCGCATTGGCAGAAATACTACGTCCTGGCTCCATATATACTTTAAGACCTAACTTTTCTAAAGCTGGGCGCAAAGCATTGGCATATTCTTCAACACTTGGTGGTGTTTCATCTTTATAGGTCACACCCAAACCACCGCCAATATCAATGTGTTTCAGTTGAATACCCATTTCTTTTAAGGTATCAATCATCACAATGACACGATCCAAAGCATCCACAAAAGGTTGTGTTTCGGTCAATTGCGAACCGATGTGACAGTCAATGCCAACAATATCCAAGTTTGGCAAAGATGCAGCATATTCATAGGTGCTATACACAGAATCGGATGGAATCCCGAATTTATTTTCTTTTAAACCTGTAGAAATATAAGGATGAGTTTTGGCATCTACATCTGGATTAACGCGTAATGAAATGGGCGCTTTCACATTCATTTGAGCCGCAACTTTTTGAATACGGTCTAATTCAGCATGTGATTCTACGTTAAAGCAGGCAATGCCCACTTCTAGTGCTTTTTGAATATCTGCTTCAGTTTTGCCTAAACCTGAAAATACAATTTTCGATGCATCACCACCTGCTTTGAGCACACGCGCCAACTCACCGCCTGTCACAATATCAAAGCCTGCGCCCAATTTAGCCAATACATTCAATACCGCAATATTCGAGTTCGACTTTACCGCAAAACAAATTTGATGGTCGATAAAGTGAAAAGCACGATCCATATCTAAATAATGTTTTTCAAAAGTTGCCTTTGAATAAACATAAAGTGGCGTGCCAAATTGCTGTGCGAGTTGTTGTAGCGAACATTGCTCGGCATGCAAAACCCCTTGAATACGGGTAAAACTCATGAATGTATCCTTTTCTAGAAAGCGTTAAGGTGTAGTCGATGTAGATGTTGCAGGTGAAGCAAACTGCTGTTGTACAGGTGCTGCCTGCTCAGAAGCTGTTTCAGATGGTTTAACACTTTGTGGTGCATGATCTGGATATAACAAATATTTTGCTCGTTTGTCATAGTTTGGATCATTGGGAAGCTGTAATGCCCCAGATTGACCACAACCGACCAAAAGTACTGTTGTGAATACAACACTCACGCAGCAAATGACTGTACGCATCTGACCACCTATAAAATATTTTCGATGAAGTATAACGTGATCACCGCTGTGACCAAAGTGCTAAAACACAGAGATTATCTTGAGCTTTGTAAAAATACCAGCAATCACAATATTTTTTCTACAGGCATTTATTCACCCTGTACAGTCAGTATTATTGCGACTTATGACACAGATAAAGTGAATTATATTTCAAGGCATCAATTGTCAAAATCCAAAAACTATGCAAAAAATAGGGCGTGCTTTAAACCACGTTCTTTTAACAGGAAGTTTTAAAGACTGGCATATCACTTGCTTAATTTTTACAACTGTTCAATTACAGCCAATTTTAAGCATTTATAACACTGCGTTTATAAGAAGAAATTTATGCAAAATTTACAATCGATCATGGAAACCTTAAGCGGCTGGGTCTGGGGTCCATATATGCTCATTCTCATTGTGGGAACGGGTGTTTTCCTTACCTTCCGTTTATTGTTCTGGCAATTCCGCATGCTGCCTCTGGCTTTTAAACAAGTCTTTTGCAAACATGATAAAGCTGAAAAAGAACCTGGCGATATTTCACATTTCGCCTCACTGATGACCGCACTCTCTGCCACCATTGGTACGGGGAATATTGCGGGTGTCGCAACTGCCTGTGTACTCGGTGGCCCAGGTGCCGTTTTCTGGATGTGGATGACTGCGCTATTTGGGATGGCAACCAAATACGGCGAAGGTGTACTGGCAGTTAAATATCGAATTAAAAATGAAAAAGGGCAAATGTCAGGCGGCCCAATGTACTACATTGAACGCGGACTAAAATGGAAATGGTTGGCGATTATCTTTGCCTTCTTTGGTACTGTTGCCTCATTTGGTATTGGCAGTTCGGTGCAGTCCAACACGGTAGCTTTGGCTGTACAAAATAGTATGGGCGTAGAAACCTGGATGACAGGTATAGTGATTACGGTATTTTCAGCGCTCGTCATTTTAGGTGGAATTACCTCTATTTCTAAAGCATCTTCGGTGATTGTTCCAATTATGGCCATTCTGTATGTCGCAGGCGGCCTGATTATTATTTTAAACAATCTGCACCTCGTTGTTCCTGCATTTGAACTGATTTTACGGGATGCCTTTACTGGTGAAGCCGTTGCAGGTGGTGCAATTGGTGCCGTGATTCGTTACGGTGTGGCACGTGGTGTGTTCTCGAATGAAGCAGGTATGGGTTCTGCGCCAATTGCCGCTGCTGCTGCCAAGACCGACCACCCTGCCCGTCAAGGCTTAGTGTCTATGACAGGTACATTTATTGACACCATTATTGTTTGTAGCATCACAGGTATTGTTTTGGTCATGGGCTTTATTATGGCCGACAATAGTTTTGGCGGTGTAACAGGTGCAGTACTTACCACACAAGTCTTTGACCAGTTATTACCTGGTTTCGGTGGCTGGGTGGTAACTTTCGGCATCATCTTCTTTGCCTACTCCACTATTTTAGGTTGGAGCTACTATGGCGAAAAATGCTGTACTTATTTATTTGGCGAAAAATACGTGTTGATTTACCGCCTGATTTATATTGCTTCGGTGTTCATTGGTACCATTGCGACACTCGATCTCGTTTGGTTATTTGCCGATACCTTTAACGGTTTAATGGCTGTTCCGAACCTGATTGCCTTATTGTTACTGTCTGGTGTGATTGCCAAAGAATCTAAGGACTTTATTGCCAAACGCAAATCTGGCGAGTTGTATTAAGCCTTAGCTACAAATGTAATTTCATCCTTACCCATCATACAATCACCATTGTGGTTGTATGATTTTCCTTGAAAGATCAAGATAACATTCATTTCCCCGCCTTTACTCTGTATGCTGTAGCCAGTTTTCAAATAAATACAACGACTGGACTTATGGCAAAAGTAAAAAGTGTCTATCGCTGTGAACAATGTGGCGCAGATCATCCTAAATGGGCAGGACAATGCTCGGAATGTGGCGAGTGGAACTCGCTGAATGAAGTGAGTATTGCACCTGCAGTCACGCATCGTGCCCAACCCAAAATGGGCGGTGGCTATGCAGGACAAGCTGCAGCAATTACTACATTAAACAAAGTATCTGTTTCGCATGAAACCAGACTAACCACAGGCATTGGTGAGTTTGACCGTGTATTGGGTGGTGGTTTGGTTACAGGTTCGGTGGTGCTCATTGGTGGTGACCCAGGTATCGGTAAATCGACCATTTTGCTGCAAACTGCAACTCACATGGCTGCGGCCAACAACACCGCCTTATATATCACGGGTGAAGAATCGCTTTCACAAGTGGCATTACGTGCTCAACGCTTAGACTTACCCACAGATCAGCTCAAAGTCATGGCAGAGACCTGTGTTGAACGTATTTGCGAAGTGCTTGCGCATGAACGCCCTGCTGTGGCTGTTTTAGACTCAATTCAAACTTTATATACCGAAACGTTGCAATCTGCACCAGGTGGCGTTTCACAAATTCGTGAATCGGCGGCACTTCTAACTCGCTTTGCAAAAAACAGTGGCACAGCACTCTTTATTGTGGGTCACGTGACCAAAGAAGGCGCTTTGGCAGGGCCACGCGTCTTGGAACACATGGTCGATTGTGTCCTATATTTTGAAGGTCAGTCAGACTCTCGTTACCGTATGATACGGGCCGTCAAAAACCGTTTTGGCGCAGTGAATGAGCTGGGTGTTTTTGGCATGACCGATAAAGGCTTACGTGAAGTCGCCAATCCATCAGCGATATTTTTAAGTCGTTATGATGAAGCAATCCCAGGTTCGATTGTCATGATTAGCCGCGAAGGTACACGTCCCCTTTTGGTTGAAGTACAAGCCTTGGTGGATGATGCACATGGTCAACCTAGACGTGTAGCTTTAGGTTTGGAGCAAAACCGTCTGAATATGTTGTTGGCGGTCATGCATCGACATGGTGGTGTGCAAACCTCAGGGCAAGACGTGTATGTAAATGTGGTTGGTGGTTTAAAAATTACCGAAACAGGCTCTGACCTTGCAGTATTGCTGGCCTGTGCTTCGAGCTTACGAGGCAAAGCCCTACCACAACAATTGGCTGTTTTTGGTGAGGTCGGTTTGTCGGGCGAAATCCGCCCTGTGCCTAATGGTCAAGAACGCTTAAAAGAAGCCATTAAGCATGGCTTTAAATACATTATTGTGCCTCGTGGCAATGCACCACAAAAAGCCATTGCAGGTGTGCAAATTATTGCGGTAGCTCGTTTGCATGAAGCTTTAAGTGAAGCCATGAGTTTAAGTGAAAATCTCTAAAGACTTTTTAGCCGTATTCATTTCACTATGTATTTCTCAACATTTGTAGAAAAAATACCGATTTTATATTGAAATTCGTAGCAAATGCCTGCATAAATACACAGCTTAACTTTATTTTAATATAGGAAAATTTGATGGAAGTTCGACAGCGTGGTTTGATTGCAGCAATGCTTACAGCGACCTTATTGGTAGCACCGTTGGCAGCAGAGGCAAAACGTGCAGGTGGCGGTAAAAGTCATGGTATGAGCCGTTCTGCAGCCCCAACTCAGTCTTACCAACAACCTCGCCAAACAACGCCAGCACAACAACCTGCTCCTGCTCAGCAAAAATCTGGCCCAGGCGTAGGTGGTATGGTTGCAGCAGGTGTTGCTGGTGCAGCGATTGGTGCTGTTGCTGCGAATGCTTTGGCAGATGACCAAGCCAGTGCAGCCGAAGCACAAGAGGAAAAAGGTGGTATTCCAAGCTGGATTTGGATTTTACTCGCTGCTGCTGTCGCCTTCTTCATTTTCCGTAAGATGGGCGCAAAAAAAAAACTAACGCCTAACCCGTATGCGCCAAACAGCGGTGCCAATCAGGCACCGTTTGCGCAAACTCCAGCAAATGCTGCTCCGCGTAACGACAATACAAATATTTTTGGTCAGTCTGTAGGTGGTTCTGCAGCTGCAACGCAAGCACCTTTTGGCCAAGCAGCAAATAACAATGCTCCTTTCGGCACAGCTTATACCAACAGTGGCAACCAATTGCCTGATGGTTCTGAGCCAGCGGCTTTCTTACGTGTTGCACGTCAGCGTTTTAACCATATTCAGTCTATGAATACAGCAAGCAATATTGCAGAAATTCAGCGTTATTTAACACCTGATTTATATCAGTCAATGTATCAGGATATTATGGCAAACCAAGACCAAGATGTAGCAGAGTTTTCTAACTTAAATGCAATGGTGGTCGATTCTACAACTGAAAATGGTCAATATGTGGTGAGTGTACGCTTTACTGGTACGGTCAGCGAAGACCTGAACAGCCTACCGCAGCCATTTACAGAAATCTGGCACTTTGTAAAACCTGCAGGTTCAAACCAAGACTGGTTAGTGGCAGGTATTCAACAAGAGCAATAATTTCAAAATAATTTAAAACAGCGGCCTAGGCCGCTGTTTTTTATTTATATCTTTTATTAGACATAGCTTCTATTCAAAAACTTTCTTTGCAATTTAAATCTCTCTTTAATTCATATCCATCATAAATTAAAGAAAAACATAGTAGTTAAAGCAACGTATCTTTGATACTGAATAAACACATTAAACAGGACTTTAGTATCTTCTAGGTTCTGCTCTAGATTGAGGTAGGACAACATCTTGATATTTACAGATAACCCATAAACTTAAATACGGCATAGCTTCGATTTATACAAAAGTGAATACATTTAGACGATTACAGCAACTTCGGTCAGATTCCTGTCACACAAAAAAGCCCTGCTACTGGCAGGGCTTTTTTACGGATGATCAATACATTATTCAGGCAATGGAATAAATTGCTTATCTGAATTTTGTACTTTTCGTTCACCTACAGCGACCTGTAAATCTAGTGCCTCTTCACCACGCTCTACCGATACCGTGACTGTGCTGTTTGGTGCTTGTACTGCCACATAATTAATTAAATGCGAAGTTGATGTAATCGCTTCATTATTTACTTTCAGAATTTTATCACCACGTTTTAAACCAGCTTCTGCAGCTGGGCCACCACGCAGTACATCTGCAACCACTACACCACCTTGTGCAGGCTCTAAAATATTGTCTTGCTCTACAGGCAATAAACTAATACCTAACCACCCACGAACCACACGTCCATCTTTTAAAATAGAGTTTAAAACTTGCTGACACACCTGCGCAGGAATCGCAAAACCAATCCCCAATGATCCACCCGATTGCGAGAAAATTGCAGTATTTACCCCAATTAAATTCCCTGCCACATCAATCAATGCACCACCAGAGTTACCTGGGTTAATTGCCGCATCGGTTTGAATAAAGTCTTCATAGGTATTAATGCCTAAATCAGAACGACCTGTGGCAGAAATAATCCCCTGAGTCACCGTTTGCCCTACCCCAAACGGATTGCCAATCGCAAGAACTACATCGCCAACTTCATTACCACTGAGTTTAAATGGCAAGACTGGCAATTTTTCTAACTCAATTTTAATTACCGCCAAGTCCGTATCTGGGTCAGTACCAACAACTTTTGCCTCAGCACGACGACCATCATGCAATGCCACCACAATTTGTTCTGCCTGCGCAATCACATGGTTATTTGTCAAAATATAACCGTCTGGACGAACAATTACCCCAGAACCCAAACTGTTTTCATTTGGACCTTGCTTAAATTGATCGGGTAACTGGTTACCAAAAAACTCACGAAACGCAGGGTCATTCAGTAATGGATGATCCAACTGTTTGACTTTTTGTGTGGTAAAAATATTCACCACTGCTGGCGCAGCCACTTTTACCGCAGCACTGTACGACACTACCCCACCTGTGCGTGTCGTATCAATCAAAGGCTCTATTTTTTCGGCAGGCATTTTTACACCATCAGTTGCTACAGGTGCTTTCGGTTTTTGTAATTGTTGCCAAGTGACAAAGCCAATAATGACCAGAATGAGTAACACCCAAGGTAACCAGGTAAAGCTCCGGCGCACGTTTTGTACCTCTAAATAAATTTTTTGATGATTAAGTTATTGAATGCACTATTGTAAAACGAAACATACCTAGAAACATAAAAAAGCTGAAGAGTTTTGTCTTGCTTTAGTTACAATACAAAATATGTTTTGATATAAATGAAAAATCTGCAATTTGAGAGAGTTATGGCGCAATTAAAAGACATTATTCACTGGTGTGATCAAACTTTAAGTACGCATGAATTTAAAGATTATGCACCCAATGGATTACAAATTGAAGGTAAGCCTGAAGTGCATAAAATTTTATGCGCAGTCACTGCGTCGCAAGATGCAATTGATGCCGCAATTGCCCAAAATGCAGACTTACTTTTGGTGCATCATGGCTATTTCTGGAAAGGTGAAGCCTACCCGATTACAGGTATGCGTGGTAAACGCATTAAAAGTTTAATCCAGCATGACATTTCTTTGGTCGGCTATCATTTACCGCTAGATTCACATCCAAGTCTAGGCAATAACGCTGCCATTGCAGAACTTTTACAATTAGAAAATCTGCAAGCATTAGACCCAAGTGAACGTCATCCTATTGGTAATATTGGTTTTCTACAACAAGCCATGAGTGCAACAGAATTTCGCGACTATTTAACAGCACGTTTAGGTTTTAATACGATTCATCTTCCTGCTGAAAAAAACCACATTCAAAAAGTCGGGTTCTGCACAGGTGCAGCACAAGATTTTATTAGCAAAGCGGCAGAACAAGGCTGTGATGCATTTATCTCGGGTGAAGTCAGTGAGCGAACCTTTTACGAAGCTAAAGAATTAGGCGTGCATTATTACGCTTGCGGACACCATGCAACTGAGCGTTATGGCGTGCAACGTCTCGCAAAAGCTATTTCAGAACAGTTTAATATTGAGTATAGTTATTTCGAATTAAATAATCCGATTTAATGCCTAGTTGCACTCTACGGTTTCACATAAATGACATCTGTGTTTGACATGGTCTTTAGATGTATACATTCAGGACTTATTCTGTATTGTTATTTATACACAATGCGCAATTTGGCTTGAAATCTATTACAATAGAGCCACTTAATGTTAAAACCCAGCAAAATGCAAGGAATTGAAAACATGACAACGATTACTTTACCGGCTTTACCATACGGTTATGAAGATCTTGCTCCGCACATCAGCAAAGAAACTTTAGAATACCACCACGACAAGCACCACAATACTTATGTGGTAAATCTAAACAACCTAATCGCAGGTACTGAGCTTGAAGGTAAAACTTTAGACGAAATCATTAAAGCTACTGCGGGTGATGCAGCTAAAGCTGGCGTATTCAACAACGCTGCACAAGTTTGGAACCACACGTTCTACTGGAACTGTATGGCGAAAAATGGTGGTGGTAAAGCGACTGGTGCTTTGGCTGCTAAAATTGACGAAGCTTTCGGTTCTTACGAAAAATTTGCTGAAGAATTTGCTGCTGCTGCAACCACTCAATTTGGTTCAGGTTGGGCTTGGTTAGTTGCAGACGAAGTGAATGGTAAACTTTCTATTCTTAAAACTTCAAACGCTGACACTCCAATGGCGCACGGCAAAGTTGCAGTGTTAACAATTGACGTTTGGGAACACGCTTACTATATCGACTTCCGTAACGCACGTCCTGCTTACATCAAAACTTTCTTAGAAAGCCTAGTGAACTGGGACTATGCAAATGCTAAATATGCTGGTCAAGACGCTGGTGTAGAAAAATAATTTTTATTTTTCTATAGAAAAACTGCTCTTTATGGGCAGTTTTTTTATTTTTGGGCATCAAATGCATATTTATAAAGCAAACAATGCATTTATGATGCTGAACGTGTTGACGACTTTAACTTTCATCCCTAAAATGCCCCTCAGATTCTCCAATAGCTCAGTCGGTAGAGCGACGGACTGTTAATCCGCAGGTCCCTGGTTCGAGCCCAGGTTGGAGAGCCAATCTATTCTCCCATAGCTCAGTCGGTAGAGCGACGGACTGTTAATCCGCAGGTCCCTGGTTCGAGCCCAGGTGGGAGAGCCAAGATTCTTAAAAGCCCACGCATCATAACGTGGGCTTTTTTTATGTGCTTTCAATCAGGATCATCGCAACAAAAAAAATGGCCAAGCCAAATCCAAAGATTCATCAGCAAGCATCACTACAATAACATAAGCTGTAAAGAGCGTTAGTCGATACTTGTGAGCAATACTTTTTTTCGCTAACTTAAATCATCTACAACAATAAAATTTGAAAACCCATGCAAGCACCTTGGTTAAAATCACTTATTTTTTGGGCCATTCTTATTGTGGTGATTTTTGCAATTTTCCAATGTACGCAAAAATCTGAAAGCAATAAAACTGCTGCTGCGCTTATGTACGAACGCCTATATCAATGCAGTCGAGATTTACCTACCCATAAGCAAACCACTTTAAAACAAATACAAAGTCAGATCAAAACCGACATGACGCAACAAGAGATGCTGAAATTGATACAAGCCTGCCGTCAAGCCAATCCGCTACAATCACGTGAAGATTATATAAAAGCGATTCGGTCACTTTAAAGTGCTATAAAACTGGCTAGGCGCTTATTTTTAAAGCAATTAATCTGCTTTTTAACGCTTTTTTTTCAATTCTGACTTGACCCCAACCAGTTAGACACATAGAATGCCTGTCAGATTCTCCCATAGCTCAGTCGGTAGAGCGACGGACTGTTAATCCGCAGGTCCCTGGTTCGAGCCCAGGTGGGAGAGCCAAATTCTAAAAACCCACTCCATTTGAGTGGGTTTTTTTATGGCTGTGGATTTTCACGTGTTTACATCAAGTCAATCGACCTTCTTTGTGATTGGATGCCTTGCCAGTGTCGCACTGCTATTTTTACTGGTACAGCAATTATTTTTTCCCAAGAAAAAATTTTATCCCAAACCGATCATGACTGCCTTTGAGCGCAGAATGTTTATGCGCTTAAAACAGGCTTTTCCTGAGCATCATGTACTGGCACAAGTAGCTTTTAGCGCCTTAATCACCAACACTCATTATAAAATTCGTGCGCTCTTTAACCGCAAAGTGACTGATTTTGTAATTTTAAATGCTGAGCTGCAAGTCATCGCAATTGTAGAGCTAGATGACCCCTCGCATATTGGTAAAGAACAGGAAGATGCTGAACGTGATGCAATGTTCCATGAAGCGGGCTATCGTGTTGTCCGATACACCGAAATTCCGAGTATCAGACAACTACAACAAGATTTAAATTAAAATACCCGTAGTGTTAAGGCGCAACTTCTGAAGCCGCTTCAGTTTGACTCGCCTGCTGCGCTTGTTTTTCTGCAGCTTCACGCGCTTCAATGCGGGCAATCATTTCAGCTTGTTGTTGTTTATATTTTTCCTGATTTTTAGCATCACTATTCACAGCAAGAAATGCCATGCTGACTAAGAAAATAGGAATCAGCAAACCTAGACTGGCCAAGAGAATCATCTTTTTTAGACTTGGCTTTTTTTCAGGTGATTGCTGTTCAGACCGTGACATGGCGTTTTCCTACTTCAAACTCATCAAAATGATGCTCAATATAACAAAATCAGTTGCCTGCACAAAATTTTTATCTTTCATGCGTATGCACGGTTACCTATTCATCACGATACGAGTTCAATCATTCCAGGACCACTCAGCCTTAGAGATCACAATAAAAAAAGCATCTGAGTAACAATCACATCAGATGCTTTTTTAGATGATTTAAGTGAAAGTATTTACATTAAAGCCAGCACGATGCCAACAAAAATAATCAACCCTACCCAACGGTTATGACGAAATGCCCAAAAACAGCGTTGCGGGTCTTTATCTTTGGTTTTGCTCCATTGATATATAAAGTCTGCCACCACCACCAATAATGCAGCTAAGCCGAATGGAATCAGTAAACTTTCCAGCCACAGTGCTGTACCAATTAATAACACACTGACAGCCTGTAACAATGAAATGATTTGAATGTCATAACGACCAAACAAAATTGCGGTAGATTTCACCCCAATTTTTAAATCGTATTCTCGGTCTGTAATGGCATATTGCGTGTCATACGCTACCGTCCATGCCAAATTACCAAAGTACAGTAACCAACACGTTAAATCAGGTGTAACCCCAACAGCGGTATAAGCCATAGGGATAGACCATGAAAATGCTGCACCCAAAAACACTTGCGGTAAATGGGTATAGCGCTTCATAAACGGATAAATAAACGCTAAGAATAATGCCCCAAACGACCAGTAAAACGTTTCAATCGGTAAAAACAACAACATAGCAGCACTGAGTGCCACTAAACCTAAGAATACATAAATGGCCTCTTTGGCACTAATCACGCCTGTGGCCAAAGGTCGGGTTTTGGTACGCTCCACATGACCATCTACTTTACGGTCGGCGAAGTCATTAATGGCACAGCCTGCAGCACGCATAAAAATTGTGCCCAGAATCATTGGAATAAGTATTCCTATAGAAGGCATCCCCTGATTGGCAATCCACAATGCCCACATAGTTGGCCAAAAGACTAATTCGGTGCCAATAGGTTTATCAAAACGACACAGATAATAATATGCTTCTAAACGCTCACGCCACGTGATCTGTTGTGCCAATGCCATGCCACTCTCGTATCTTAATGTTGTTGAATGAATTGCTCAAAGCGCGGTAAAAAAGTTTCTTGCACAATAAATTTACAGCCATGCCAAGTATAGCAACTCTGCCGTGTCCAGCCCTCTTCCAGTAACACCACACGTCTTTGGCATAAAGGATTCGTGCGCTGAAACAAAAACCAGCCAATCGGTTTATTGCCAATATGCTTAAACAATCGAGCTTTGCCCTGCACACTTAGAATTGGGAAAATACTTTTGGCTTTAACCCAAGGCTCTGCATCACAGCCATATAAATAGCTTTCACGCACCCATGAAGTGTGCCAATGTGGCATTTGCATCCACTGAGCATCTTGTAAATTTAAGCGTTGATAAGATTGTTGCAGCGGCTCGACTTTAAAGTGTCCGCCTGCTAATTGGGTCAGTTGTTGAGTCAGAGAACCTGCTGCATAGAGCCATGTTTTTAATTCAGAAGGCAAATCTGCCTGCTTGGGAAAAATAGGCTGTGTTCGCATGTTCCGCCACCTTAACAAGATAGCCTAGTGTAGCCCAAAATCAGGCAAAGTTTTGTGACCTATCGCTCAATTCAATGCAATTATCTTAAAAAATCAGGTGAATTCTTATATTTTGATAAAGACTATGAAAGCACCACTGCACTAATCAATCAAGTACACATCAAAAAACCCGCCGAAGCGGGTTTTTAAATTCGAGATGTGCGTTGTATTACAAGCTGTAGTACATATCAAATTCAACTGGGTGAGTCGTCGTGTTCAAACGGCGTACATCTTCAGTTTTCAACTCGATATAAGCATCAAGCATCTCTTTAGTGAATACACCACCTTTTAATAAATAGTCTTGATCTTCTTTTAATGCATCAAGCGCCATTTCTAAGTTGTGTGCCACAGTTGGGATTTTTGCTTCTTCTTCAGGAGGAAGATCATACAAGTTCTTGTCTGCTGCTTCACCTGGGTGAATCTTGTTTTGAATACCGTCAAGACCTGCCATCAACAATGCCGCAAAACCTAAGTATGGGTTCATCATTGGGTCAGGGAAACGTGCTTCAATACGTTTGCCTTTCGGGCTAGACACGTAAGGAATACGGATAGACGCAGAACGGTTACGTGCTGAGTAAGCCAACATAATAGGCGCTTCAAAGTGCGGTACTAAACGCTTGTATGAGTTTGTAGAAGGGTTAGTTAACGCATTCAAAGAGCGAGCATGTTTGATAATACCGCCAATGAAGTACAACGCCATTTCTGACAAACCTGCATATTCATCGCCAGCAAACAAGTTTTTACCGTCTTTAGAAATTGACATGTGTACGTGCATGCCTGAACCGTTATCACCAACCATTGGTTTAGGCATAAAGGTTGCTGTTTTTGCGTACTGATGTGCTACGTTCCAAACTGCATATTTGAACTGTTGCACTTCGTCTGCTTTACGCACCATTGTGTTGAAGCTCACACCAATTTCTAACTGGCAAGAAGCAACTTCGTGGTGATGTACTTCTACACGACCAGGACCCATGATTTCTTCAATTTTTGCACACATATCTGCACGCATGTCTTGAGAAGAGTCTACTGGTGGTACTGGGAAGTAACCGCCTTTCACACGTGGACGGTGACCTGAGTTACCTGCTTCATAGTCTTTACCTGTAGACCATGCTGCTTCTTCTGCGATTAATGTATGGCGCGCGCCAGACATATCGATGTCCCATTTTACTTCGTCAAATACGAAGAATTCTGGTTCAGGACCAAAGAAAGCCGTGTCACCAATACCTGTAGATTTTAAATATTCTTCAGCACGGCGAGCAATAGAGCGTGGATCGCGATCATAGCCTTGACCTGTAGATGGTTCGATGACATCACAAGTCACAACCACTGTTGGCTCAGCAAAGAACGGGTCAATGAAACCAGTTGCAGCATCTGGGCGTAAGATCATGTCTGATGCTTCGATTCCTTTCCAGCCAGCAATTGAAGAACCATCAAACATTTTACCGTCTTCAAAAGTATCTTCATCGATACTGTCTGCAGGATAAGTTACGTGCTGCTCTTTACCCTTAGTATCTGTAAAGCGGAAATCGACCCATTTTGCACCACTTTCTTGGATGAGTTGAAGGACCTTGTTCGCCATGCTCATTTTGCTCCGATGTTTTTTGTTGCACCCGAAAGTGCGTGTTAGTAGTTGGTAGTTATTAAGCAATTAGCGTACCAACTTTTAAAAGCAATGCTAAAACCATGAATTCCGTATGAGAACACATCATTTAAATAATTTACTTTGACACTATTATACTGTCAGAAATACGAATTGCACCATATTCAAACACTGTTCATTTGATTTGATAAAAAACGCCAAAACAAAGCACTGTTTTAGTGCATTTTTTTGTAAGCTTCTGCAACTGTGCCACTAAAAATACCAGTCAAACTCGCTCAATTCGCGGCAGTAATCGTTATGATCTATATAATGATTGCTCTATCTAATAAATTGCGTGCTGCAAATGTTGTTATTTTATTCAGCTAAAATAACAACATACTTTAAAAATTATAAACCTACCTAATTTCTAAGCGACATCCACGTAAAAACAGCATAGCAAGCATCAATATTTTCTTTGACGTTTTTAAAGTTTTAGTTGGCTTAGCCTTTCAATATTTACGCATAGAAGATGCAACTTTTTAACACAACAACAATCTTATCAGTACAGTCATATAGTCTGTAGCCTGTCTATGACAGCCCGATGAACAATTTTTGATTTACTAGAAAATTGCTTTCGTTTATTTTCTTAAAAGATTGAATACCACTCAATTCACCTTAAAAAAAATTCAATGCAGCACTCTGCTGATAATCCTTAACAGCGATTATCATATAAATAGTCCGCAGAAAATGCTTAATTTTTGCTATGATGATAAGCGCTTTCTTATTCCATCTTCTTTTCGACAAGAAAAACAAAGTCCTTTCTCATTTATAGGCGTAGGAATAAAGCATATTATCTTAGACTCACCAACACATTTAGTGTTTAAATTTCAATAGGTTAGCTCATGCTTTTAATGGTTGATAACTATGACTCTTTTACCTATAACATCGTCCAGTATTTTGGCGAGTTAAATCAGGAAGTAAAAGTCGTTCGTAATGATGCCGTGACATTAGAAGACATTGAGCGATGGCAACCCAAGTATTTGGTGATTGGTCCAGGTCCATGTTCTCCCTCTGAAGCAGGTATTTCTATTCCTGCCATTCAGCATTTTGCAGGCAAAATTCCATTACTGGGCGTGTGCTTAGGCCACCAAAGTATTGGACAAGCTTTTGGTGGGAACATTGTGCGCGCTAAAACTGTCATGCATGGTCGTTTGTCGGATATGTATCACAGTAATACAGGTATTTTTAGCAACCTGCCTTCACCATTTTCTGCAACCCGTTACCACTCTTTAGTGATTGATCAGGCGACTTTGCCTGATTGTTTAGAGGTCACTTGCTGGACTAACGAAGCAGATGGCTCGATGGAAGAAATCATGGGTGTGAAACATAAGACTTTGCCTGTAGAAGGCGTGCAATTTCACCCTGAATCGATCCTGAGCCAACACGGACATCAAATCTTTAAAAACTTTTTGGACATTTACGCCTAATGAACGAGTCAGATACCATGAATATTCAACAAGCTTTAAACCACATTACTAAACAAATTCATCTGACTCAGCCACAAATGGAAGATGTGATGCGTGCCATCATGTCGGGCGAAGCAACTGATGCCCAAATTGGTGCGTTAATGATGGGCTTACGCTTAAAAGGCGAAAGTATTGATGAAATTACTGCTGCTGCACGTGTGATGCGTGAATTTGCCATTAAAATTGATGTCAGCGATATTCCGTATTTGGTGGATATTGTTGGTACAGGCGGTGATGGTCAAAACCTATTTAATGTGTCTACAGCATCTTCCTTTGTCATTGCTGCTGCAGGCGCAACTATTGCCAAACACGGTAACCGTGGTGTTTCCACGAAATCAGGTTCATCTGACCTATTAGAACAAGCAGGCATTAATCTTGATTTAAATATGCAACAAACTGAACGCTGTATTCGTGAAATGGGCGTGGGTTTCTTGTTTGCACCAAATCATCACAAAGCCATGAAATATGCGGTGACTCCACGTAAAGAATTGGGGATTCGCAGCATTTTCAACCTGCTTGGCCCACTGACTAACCCTGCAGGTGTGAAGCGTTTCGTGATTGGCGTATTCAGTAATGAATTGTGCCGTCCAATTGCAGAAGTGATGAAGCAGCTCGGTGCTGAACATGTCATGGTCGTGCATTCTAAAGACGGTTTAGACGAAATTAGCCTTGCTTCGAGTACTTATGTTGCAGAACTCAAAGATGGTGAAATTACCGAATGGGAACTCACACCTGAAAGTGTTGGTATTGAATCTCAAACCTTAACGGGGCTGATTGTAGAGAACTCTGCTGAAAGCTTGGCACTGATTAAAGATGCTTTAGGTAAAAACAAGTCTGACAAAGGCGAAAAAGCGGCCAATATGATTGCTCTCAATGCAGGTGCAGGTATTTATGTATCAGGCTTGACCAACAGCTACCAACAAGGTGTGGCTTTGGCACATGACATTATTTATGGTGGACAAGCTTTGGAAAAAATGGGCGTGTTGTCTGAATTTACCAAAACGCTTAAACAGTATGAAGCTTAAGACAGGTTAGGAAGAATCATCATGGTTGATATTACAAATACAATTTTAGGTAAAATTGTAGAACGTAAGCAGGAAGAATTTGCCGAGCGTCTGAAGCAACGTAGTTATGCAGACTTAGAAGAATTGGCACGTGCAGCAACACCTGTACGTGGCTTTGCACAAGCCTTGCACAGCAAACGCCCTGCTGTAATTGCCGAAATTAAAAAAGCGTCTCCATCTAAAGGCATCATTCGTGAAAATTTCAATCCTGCCGAAATTGCACAACAATATGAAGCCGCAGGTGCTGCCTGCTTATCTGTACTCACAGATATAGATTTCTTTCAGGGTGCAGATGAAAATATTCAAATTGCCCGTTCGCACTGCAGCCTACCTGCCCTGCGCAAAGACTTTTTAATTGACCCTTATGGCGTGATTGAAGCGCGTGCTTTGCATGCGGACTGTATTTTGCTCATTGTGTCTTGTTTGTCTGATCAGCAATTGCAAGAAATGTCTGAAACGGCGTTTGAACATCATTTAGATGTATTGGTGGAAGTGCATGATGAAAGCGAACTCGAACGTGCACTAAAACTGTCTGAACGCTGCATTTTAGGGGTCAATAACCGCGATTTAAAAACCTTTCAGGTCGATTTAAATAACTCGTTGCGTTTAAAAAATCTTTTGTCCCCTTCTCGCCTTTTAGTTACAGAAAGTGGTATTACGACTCCTGAAGATGTACGCATGATGCAGGAACACGATATTCACAGTTTCTTGGTAGGCGAAAGCTTTATGAAACAAGAACGTCCAGACCTTGCCTTTCAAGCACTGTTTGGTCAGCCTGAAAATCTTTAATTCATTCAAAGTACCATGAGTAAACATGATTCCTCGCTTTCTAAAGAACAGTACAAGTTACTGAAGTCTTTTAAAAAGCAAATCACTCAGCCTCATTCTGCTCCTATTGCCAAACCGTCTGAACCCAAAGTTCAGACGCCCGAGCAACAGCAGGAAGATGATTTGGCATTGTTTCATCAGCAAATGCAAGGTGTCCAAAAAATGGATGCGGGCAATATTGCTAAACTTGAAACACCTGCCAGAAAAAAGCCTGATGCACAAACACTGGCCAAACGTGCTGCAGCAATGGGGCCAATGGAAACAGATGAAACTTTGTTGTCCGATACGCAAGCCATGCTGAATCCTGTTGGTAGTCAGGCTGCATTGAGTTATCGGATTGCAACCCTACAGCATAAAGTCTTTGAAGATTTAAAAGCAGGCAACTTACGCTGGTTTGAAGCTGTAGATTTACATGGCTGTACTGTAGAAGAAGCGCGAGTTGCGGTGTTGCAAATCATTCAAATGGCCAAAGATGAAAACCAGAACGTGATTAAAATTGTACATGGTAAAGGCCCTGAAGCCATTTTAAAAACCTATGTGAATGGTTGGCTGCGTCAGCATCGAGATGTTTTGGCTTTTGTCAGTGCGCCTGAAAAACAAGGTGGTACAGGTGCGGTTTTAGTGTTGCTTAAACGCAGTGAAAAGAACCCAAAGTTTAAACAGTAATCGGATTCATCTTTTAAACAGGGCATTGCAATAGTTTTCTGTTACAATGCCGTCCTTGTTCAATATCAGTGTAAGTGAACACGTCTTATGTCTATGCAGCAATCCTACGCAAACATCCTAACCGCCGTTGGTGAAGATCTTAATCGTCCAGGTCTCAAAGATACGCCGATGCGTGCTGCTAAAGCTTTTTCGTATTTAACTTCGGGTTATAGCCAAACTTTAGCCGAAGTCACCAATAATGCAGTGTTTCCATCCGACAATCGTGAAATGGTATTGGTTAAAAATATTGAGTTCTACTCACTATGTGAACACCATTTATTGCCATTTTATGGTCGTGTGCATATTGCCTACTTACCAGAAGGCAATGTATTGGGCTTGTCTAAATTTGCCCGCATTACCGAAATGTTTGCTCGTCGTTTGCAAATTCAGGAAAACCTGACTCAGCAAATTGCTGAAGCTGTAGCTGAAGTGACCAAAGCTCGCGGAGTTGCTGTAGTCATTGATTCAGCCCACATGTGCATGATGATGCGCGGTGTAGGCAAACAGGAATCAACCACACGTACCGTGTCTTTTGTGGGAGATTTTAAAACCGACAAAGAAGCACGTCGTGAGTTTTTAAGTGCAGTGCCTGAAAGTTTTTAAATGACGTTTGCTCTAAATAGATCAAGCCTACATAAAAAAATCCCGAAATTGATTTCGGGATTTTTGCATTTTAGTGTCTAGCTATATGTTTAGCCCATATAAACATTATTACGCCCATTATTTTTGGCGACATACAAAGCTTTATCTACTGCATCTAGGAACCGTTGATAGTCTGGGTGACCATCATATTCATGTACCCCAATACTAACGGTGAAATTAAAGCTCGCCCCAGTAGAAGTATTGACCGTTCTGTCCGCAACCCGTTTACGAATATTTTCAGCGACTTTTAACGCTCGCTCTACATTGGTATCGACCTGTAAAAGTAAAAACTCTTCACCGCCAATACGGAATGCATAATCACTGCCCTTGGTATATTGCAAAATAGAATCTGCCAAAAATTGTAAGGCTTCATCGCCAGCTGCATGTCCATAACGGTCATTAATGTATTTAAAATGGTCAGCATCTATGGAAAGCACAGTCAGCGGTGTATTATTTTTACGCGCAAAGTTAATTTCACGCGCCACAATAGTACTTAAGTAACGTCTATTCAGTAACTGAGTTAAAGCATCATTCCCTGAGTTGATATATTCTGAAACCTGAAAAATTTGATCAATCAAATGTAAAATTTCACGGTTTTTAGCGCGGATCAACTGAATCATTTCAACTGCATGGGATTGGCTTTCAGAATTCTTAATTTGTTCAATTAATTCATCAACTTGATAGATGCGATCGGTAATTGTACCGACCTGCTCAGTATTGGAAAATGCATAAGCAGCTTTATGAATAAACCATAAACCAAATTCAGTTTTAGATAAAATTGGCTGTGTCAGTTTGCTGTGGTCTGATACAACCTGAAACATGAGCTCATTTTCCCAATCCAATAATGTACCGCGCTGACGATCTTTTTGCACGGTAACATCCTGCATTGCAGAAAATAAGCGGTAGGTATGTTTCATATCATTATGAACTTCTACTTTAAGTTCATAAGAACGACACATAATTTCGGTGGCAAAACACAGAATTTGGCACAAATAATTAATTTGGTTTAAATTGGTATAAGGCTCATTGGCCAAAAAAGTTAAGGCCTTTTTGATAATGATGCGCACACCACGAAGAATCATCCAAGATGGAATATGCACACGCGCATGCACATCACCCACTTTAAATTGCTTTTCAACAATTTCTAAATAATTTTGTTTGAATGGTACTTCAAAACTAGATACTAACCATTGATGTAATGAGTTTTTTAAACGGTTTTGTACCATTTCAACGGAAAGAAACTCTAAAGCTTGTTCTTCCAATAACATTTGTTGATAAAATTCAAGTACAAAAGCATCAGCATGGGTTTGAACGAACTGAAATGTAGCTTCTAAATCAGCTTGACTATATTGCTCACAAACGATTTTCCACTGATCTGCCAGTTCACGCTTACACTCTTGATACATCCCAACCATCCAACTGCCATCTAAACGCTCAAATTCTAACGAATTTGAAGGATAACTCAATTAAATTTTATCTAAACGCGAACAATGTCACATTAAGCCAATTTAGAAAAAATGCACATAACCTAAACTAGTCTTATCCCAGTTCTTTTTGTCTTGTTGCTGATATTCCCACCCCAAACGTAAAACATGTTGTGGATGAAACATATATTGAAACTGACTATTCAATTTAAATTGCCATTGATGTGAATCTTCCCAATACGGCAATTCCACTTGAACAAGGCTATTAATACGTTTTGACCAGATATTTTGACAACCCAGTGTCGGGCCAATGCCCACGCGCCAGCCTTTATCTAAAGCCTTTCCAGCTTGAATATGATTCTGCACTTGTGCATAACATAAATGCTCACGCGTCTGACTAGCCAAACTATAGCCAAACTGGGTCTTGATGCTCATCACGCCATGCTGCTCAGTTTCACTAAAAGTTCCGTGTGAATTCAATGCTTCTTGCTGCCAACCAAAATTAAAGCCCCAACTGAGCGGTGTTTTAAATGGCGTGACTGGGTTATAAGAGTTCACCGAAAGTACATCTAACTGATTCAGTTTTAAACGCTCTTCACGGTATTGTAAGGATAGGTCTAAGAAATTCAGCTGCGTCCCTGTACGAAAACCGCCTTGTGGGTCGAGTAAATCATGGTACGCCTGACGATGGTTCAATTCGATAAAGTGCTCCCCTTGCACCTCGCCTGTGTGTACCGCAACAGTTCGTGCATCGTGCCCCTGTACAGGATCAACCTGAGGGCGCGGAGCATCCTGACGTTGTTTTTCTAAATTGATGTGACTTCTTAAACTTAGAATTTGTCTAAGCCGTGGCTGTGCCTGTTTAGCTTCAATTTTGCGTCCAATCAGTTTTAGGTATAAATCGTCATAGGCCATTTCTAAAATTTTAGCCTGATCGCTTTGGCTGTAATTTTTCAAAATTGAAGCAACATTCTGAGGTTCTGCTTCAGCCACTTGATGCGCTGTTTTTGCCAAAGCCGTACCATGCTGTCGAGCTTGTGCCAATAACTGGGTTTCCAAAGCAGGACGATAAACTACATCGGCAACTAAGTTTTCCTGTTCTATAGCTTTCAACGTTTCAATTGGGATAGATGCCACTTTAAATTGTTGTTGTAAATTCAGTTCAGGGCGTACCAGATCAATTAACCCTAGTAAACGATAGGCGCAATTATCACTAATAAAATAATAAGGGAATTGCACATGCTTCATTTCCCAAATGTGCTGCACTAAAAATGTGGTTTCTTGTTCATTCAGTGCCAGTTCATATTCCCATAAATCACGGCTTTCTAAATCGCCATATCCTTTTACTTTACGGTAATACGGCATTAATGAATATTCACCTGGATACTGCCCTGTAAGCCCTTTCCACGCATAAGACCAACCTTCACTGCCAGTGACGGTTGCTGCATAATTCACGGCATAGGATATAAGATTTAATTGTTTTTGATCTTTCGGGTCCAAGCGCAATAAGGTATGCCCAAACATAGAACTTGGATTGCCCATAAAGTCTGTGGCATAAATCAGCACTGCTTTATAGGGCTTAATTTGCCCAATCCATTCATCCAATTCAGGGCATTGCACCTGTGCTAAGTCCTGTTGAGGAATATTTAATTGTTCAATCAGCCAACGACTGCGTGCAGGAAATTTACACTGCACCGATTGATTGGCAGGCGCTATTTCAAATAATGCCTGCACATTGCGAAGTAACTCTTGGTCTAAATTGCTTCCACCTTGTTCTGACACAAAATAGCCCGCATATTGCACTTCACTTTTGCCTTGCTGCGCATACATTAAGCGCTGCCAAGTCACCTGTTCTGCTAAGTGCAAATCTTTGGCTTTTTGCACATAATTGCTTGCAGATGTGGCTAAAGTTTCAGCCCTTTGTGCCACAGAACTTGGAGAAAGTTGTTGAGTCAGGCTGGTTGATATTTCAGAAGATAAAGCAAAAACCGTAGGAGATAAAAAAGCAGCAGTACACAAGACAAAAAATTTCATGGACATCTTATATGTTTTTTATAGGCAAATTTGAATTTCAACATTGTATTTGGGTATAAAAAAGCCCTGCAATTACACAGGGCTTTCATTCAAACTTAAACGTATGCTTTTAATACGTCATCATTTGCCATTACGTTTTGTAAAGAAGCCAGAACTTCTAAAGACGTTTGGTTTTCTGCAGAGTAGATAGAAGCAAAGTTTTGCTTAGAAACTGTAAAGAAGTGTGCTTTATCTTCAGCTTTAATGTTTAGCAATTCAGCCAATACATTTAAGCTTTCACCTTCACCAACTGCCATATCACGTGCCAATGATTCAGCATTTTCATTGGTAAAAGTCACGACTTGTGCAGTTACTGTACCTGTACCGCTACAACCTAAAGTACCAAATGTAATACCAAATAATTGGTTAGCAAAAATACCGTTGGTGGTTGCTGCTAAAATTTTAGCCACTTTACCAGACTGACCTGCCCAAACTTGTGAACCGATACCACAACCTGCATCACGGTCTGCAAATGCTGCTGTAGAACCCACTGCCAACACTGCAGCCAATGCTAATTTTTTCATCATAGTCGTACTCCAGAAATTTATTATCCGAAAAGTTATGCTTCGAATCATTATTATTGCTTTGTGTAACTTTTATTACACCGCTTTAAGATAGCGAGATGCGACTAAGAACGCAAAACATTTATACCAAAGTCATGCATTATTTTTGTAGCGTAAGATCATCCCTGAATTGAGTCTGTTTTCGGAGCCTCATCTTTAAGTGTCCATCGTCCTTGAGCATCACGAATACCAAGTATTTGCATGACTAAAACTAGACTCAATAGCAGCAACAAGTACCAAGACCCCAACTTGCCCCAACCCACCATGTGCCACGTATCGACCTGACTTGGATATAGCCAAATTTGATAAAAGGTACTGATATTCTCTGCCACCCAAATAATAAATGCCAATAGCAACAATATAGGTAACATTGGCAGCTGCAATTGATGCTGTTGCAATTGAAAACGGATTTTGGTTTTCCAGAAAATCAGCACACTCCACGCAAATAAGCCGTAGCGAATATCTGGAATAAAAAATTTGCTCATGAAATTAATATAAGACAAAACCGCTAAAGCCAGCATATTCGGGAAAGTTGGCAAATTCAGTAACGATACCCGATACAAACGCAAGGAACGTGCAAAAAAACTACCAACTGCTGAATACATAAAGCCTGCAAACAGCGGCACAGTCATAATTTTAAACACAGCAGGTTGCGGATATTGCCATGAAGCAATCTGTGGATGGGTCAGAAAAATTTCCATGATCATTGCCAAAATATGAAATAAAGCAATCACCTTGGCTTCAGCCCAAGATTCTAGTTTTAAATATAAAAGACAAACCTGAATGATTAAGGCATAAAACAGCAAATAGTCATAACGAAAAAAGCCAAAATATTCCTGACTGGCCATAGGTGCTGTAAATGCAAATGCAATCAGCAATAAAATTCCAAATAAGGCAGCCGAAGCTGCCTTAGTCGAAAATTCAAATCCTGACTTCAGCCATGTTCGCCACATCATGATTTGACGACCCGACTGAAGCTCACGTTACCCATTTCCATCTACAACTAACTGATCTATATGATTGCTTTTATTATAGATATTTAGCGCTGTATTCATGTACGGTATCGATAAACACTTTAGGACGTTCAGGGTCAACCCATTGGGTAATACCATGACCCAAGTTGGCCACATAACCAGTTTTTTCACCATTGGCGTAAGCATCATCCAGCATTGCACGAGTAGCTTTGGCAATCGCTTCAGGTGAACCATATAAAGTGGCAGGGTCTAAGTTTCCTTGTAAAGCCGCACGACCATTTACAGTTTGACGTGCCACATTCAGTGGTGTTGTCCAGTCCAAACCAAAGGCATCTGCACCTGTTGCAATCATTGGCTCAAGCCATTGACCACCACCTTTGGTGAATAAAATAACAGGAATTTTACGGCCATCTTTTTCACGCTGCAGACCTGACACAATTTTCTGCATATAGTTCAGTGAAAATTCAATATATTCACGATGTGCTAATGCACCGCCCCAACTGTCAAAAATTTGAACTGCCTGTGCGCCTGCATCAATTTGTGCATTTAAATATTCAGTCACTGCGTCTGCCAAACGACCTAACAGCGCATGCAATACTTCAGGCTGTGCATACATCATGTTTTTGGTAAAACGGAAATCTTTACTTGAACCACCTTCTACCATATAGGTCGCTAAGGTCCACGGACTGCCTGAAAAACCAATTAAAGGCACTTGTCCACCCAAAGCAGAACGTATGGTCGATACTGCATTCATAACATAGTCTAAATCTGACTTGGCATTGAATTTAGGTAAATTGGCAACATCTTGCTCAGTACGCACGGTTTTATGAAACTTTGGCCCTTCGCCTGCCTCAAAATACAGTCCTAAACCTAAAGCATCTGGAACGGTTAAAATATCTGAAAATAAAATAGCAGCGTCTAATTCATAACGGCGCAGTGGTTGCAAGGTTACTTCACATGCAAATTCTGTATTTTTACATAGAGAAAGGAAATCTCCTGCCTGCGAACGTGTGGCACGATATTCTGGTAAATAACGTCCTGCCTGACGCATCATCCATACGGGCGTGCAATCTACTGGCTCACGTAATAAGGCACGAAGAAAACGATCATTTTTTAAGGTCGTCATTTACTTTCCCAACTCATTTTCAATCTTGCAGCCATCATATCAAAAAGGTTGAAGTTTTAATAACTTCATTTCTGGTTGGTCTTTTTATCCTAAACTTTACGTGCAATTTCAATTTTTATTTTCGTGAAATACATCACATAAACAAAAGCATCGGTAAAAGCATCATCCTCTTGCACATTTACACAAAACAACTACTGCATCTCCTTAGTTTTTCTGCAATACTTGGCTAGTTTTTATCTATGTAAATGAATAATTCTCAAGGTTGAATTACATGTTCGTTCGCACAATACTCGCAATGAGTTTAAGTTGCATTTTTGCAGGAACTACTTTTGCTGCATCTACTGCTGAACAACCGTTAAATCCACAAGTGATCAGCAATACTGCGGTTGAAGATCCAATTGATCCTTTAGCAACAGAAGCTTCTGCAGCACAAAGCACGCTCAATGCAACCGATACTGCTATTACGCAACAAGAACAAAATGATTTAAATAAGGCATCACAAACCTTAGATGATCTACACAAAACTGAAGATACCACTGCCGATGTAGGTGCAGCACCGACCACAGCACCGACCACAACCACGCCAAGCCAGCCTGTTGAAACCACAACCACTGCAGCGCCAAAAGCTTCGTGGACTTTAGACGGTCTTAATAATGCCACTTGGTATGAAAATATTGGCAAAGGTCAATTTCCAGTGTATGCGCGTGCGCATGTCATGTTGAATAATGCCCATGCTTCTCCGGGTGCAATTGATGGTACCAGCGGTAAAAATACCCTGAAAGCCATTGCATCTTTCCAGCAAATGAACGGCATTAAACCTACAGGTATTTTAACCCAAGAAACTTGGGATGCTTTGGTGGCACGTCAAGGTTCACGTCCTGCATTTGTAGAATACACAATTACTGAAGCTGACCTAAAAGGTCCGTATGCTAAGTCCATTCCACATGACTATGCAGAACAAGCCAAAATGAAAGGCTTGTACTACACCCGTGTCAGCGAAATGCTAGGTGAAAAATTCCACATGGATGAAAATTTCTTAAAGAAATTAAATCCAAATGCGACATTTAACAAAGCGGGTGAAAAGTTATTGGTGACCAATGTCCGCAATGACTTACCAGAAGACATTCACCTGATTGTGGCGCACAAAGGCGCAAAACAATTGTATTTGTTCAATAAGCAAAACCAAATGGTTGGTTCATTCCCTGCAACCATTGGTAGTGCAGATACACCATCACCAACAGGTACCTATAAAATTACAGGTGTTGCGCCAAACCCATGGTATAGCTATTCACCAAGTAACTTTATTCAGGGTAAAAACTTAAAACCACTGTCTTTACCACCTGGCCCGAATGGCCCTGTAGGTAATATCTGGATTGGCTTGAGTAAAAAATCCTTTGGTATTCATGGTACGCCAAACCCATCGACTATTTCAAAAACAGCATCACACGGTTGTATTCGTTTAACCAACTGGGATGCCAATGACTTAGGTCGTAAAGTACGTTCTGGTGTGACTGTGAAATTCCTTGAATAATCGCACACCGTATAATCCCCCTGCTTAGGCAGCGAATGACCCACGTTTTACGTGGGTTTTTTGATATTTGAAAAAAGTATGCTTTTACAGATCACCACCCTAAATGTTGCAATTTTAGAACGGCATGTTGCAGAACGGCTGTAGGTTGGCAACATAAAAAAGCATAAGATGGCTTTAAGTTAAAAAAATGATAGGAGCATGATCATGAATGCTTATTTACACTGTAGCGAAAAACGTGGTCACGTCAAAATGGGTTGGTTAGACACCAAACACAGTTTCTCTTTTGGTAGCTGGTATAACCCGAAATATATGGGTGTGAGTGCTTTACGTGTCATTAATGATGACCGTATTGCAGCGCACAATGGTTTTGGCACACACCCCCACGACAATATGGAAATTTTGACCTGTGTGTTAAATGGTACGATTTCCCACCGTGACAGTATGGGCAATGAGCGTCATATCAGTGCTGGTGAATGGCAGCTGATGAGTGCGGGTACAGGCGTTCAGCATAGCGAAATTAACAATGGCGATGAAGAAGTGCACATGTTGCAAATTTGGATTCAACCCAATGTACGCAATGCGGAACCGACTTACCAACAAATTCAGCGTGACCCAAATGCTGAACCGAACCAGTGGCATTTAATTGTCGGCCCGAATGACAATGCCCCAATGCATATACGCCAACAAGCCGAAGTGAAAGCTGCAGTATTGCAAGCAGGAAAGCAGCTAGATGTTGCTGCAACACAAGCGGTCAACTATGTGCATGTGATTCGTGGTGAAATCAGCATTGGTGAGCAGACCGTGAAAGCAGGCGATGCCTTGTTATTTGCTGATGATGCCGTGATTGAAGCAAAGCAAGACAGCCAATTTATTTGGTTTGATTTACCAAAACAGTAACTGCTTATTTTGAGTAGTGCCTGTAAATACTTTTAAGTTACCCTCTTGCCCTCTACTACAGAGGGCTTTTTTTATGGCTATAGTTGCTGTTTTCAGTTTTTAATCATAACTTTTAGTCACAATGATGACCTTACACTGTTGTCTGTAAATACGCTGCGATTTGCGCTGCCACATCTCGTGCTGTTCGGGAAACGCCAATTAAAGTTGCCGATGCTGCACCAGTCCAATCACCATAACCGACCAACCACAAATTTTGCTGTTGTAGCGCTCGATTTTCTGACACATCGACTGTACCGCGTGCATTGACCACACCCAAACTTTGCAAATGTGACACTGCTGCCTTAAAACCTGTACACCAAATAATGGCATCAATGTCCTGTTCACTTCCATCTGCCCAAACTGCAGTATGTTCAGTTAAATAGTCAAATGGCGGCAGGCCATGCAATACATTGCGTTGCCGTGCATCTTTGACACTTGGAATCATCACAATATCACCCAAACTGCCAATCGGTTGTTCAATGCTGCGACCTTCTTGCTGGGCTTTTAAGCGTTCCGTGGCACGTAAAAATAAAACCCGTCCATCTACATCATCGGCTAAAAAACTTGGGGGTTGCTGTGTAACCCAAAAGGTTTCAGCCACTTTAGACACTTCTGCCAAAATTTGTGCGCCAGAGTTACCACCACCGACAATCATCACTTTTTTTCCCTGAAAAGCTTCAGCATTGCGGTAATGGGCCGAATGAATTTGTGTACCTAAAAATTGTTCACGCCCTGCATAGGCTGGAATAAAAGGCTGACTCCATGTGCCTGTTGCACTCACGACCGCTTTGGCGCGCCAGCTTCGCTGTGCCGAACAAACGATTAAATCATTGCCTTCAGCTATGATGTTTTCGACCTGCACAGGACGCAGCACTGGGAATTGATAGCGCGCTTCATAAGCCCTTAAATAGTCAATCACTTCTAATCGCTTTGGATATTCCTGTTCAGTTTTAGGCATCAACCAACCCGACAAAGAACTCCATGTATTTGGAGAAAATAACTGCAAAGAATCCCACGCATGTTGCCATGCACCGCCCGCTTGCGTTTGATTATCCAAAATCAGAAAATTGATTTTTTGCCGTTTTAAAAAGTAAGCCGTGGCTAATGCAGCTTGTCCACCACCAATAATAATCACATCGGTATCAATTGTTTGACTCAAAATGACTCTCCTGCATACAAGACGCACATGCTATGTTTGATTCTAACCCTGTGTGAACAGTTTACTCTATGATCTTTGCTCTAGCTTTTAGATCATTTTTGGGCAGAGTACACATAAAGCACAGCATTAATTTAACACTCAGTCCACAGAACAAGCTTTTTAGAAAAGAATGTCCAAAAAAGCAAAGCCAAGTCCTAGAACTTGGCTTTGTACTGCAAGGCTGCAAGAGCAAATGCTAGATAAAGTTAGACCTTAAAACGCCCACACCATTTTCAAGGTGGTGGAATGTCCTTCAGGACGATGCTCCACTTCGGTTTCTTTCAGGAACTTCGCCTCTAATGACCAGTTATCCTTCTTATATTGAATTGCAGGGCCAAATGCCAACGCCTGTCCTTTATTGCCAATACTGGCACCGTTCACTTCATCATCTGTGGTTTGTTTAAACATATAGCCTTCTAGCGCAAGTTTGAGTTGATCATTCAATTGATAACCGATTGCATAATCCCCAGCAAAATAATCACCCGATTGATAGTTAGTATCGTCATTTTCAGTATTGAAGCTATAAGACAGTTTGGTCGAAAACTCCCAACCTTGTGGGGTAATCCTCCCATAAATAACCGAAGTTAAAAGTAGAGGTTAAGCAGCCATTAGAGGTGGCTTTCCTTTGTTAGCTTGATGTGGTCTTTCATGGTTGTAATGCCACAACCAGTTTGTTGCATAATCTTGTACTTCATCCAAAGTATCAAATAAATGCTTGCTCAGCCAACTATAACGTATGGTC
>NZ_JAAZQX010000070.1 GCF_012371325.1 Acinetobacter sp. A2
TTATTCCGTCTATCTTTACGTATGGTCACTGGCTTTGTGCAAAGTCTGATTAAACTTTGCGGATTAAATTGGACCGCACCAGATTACAGTACGCTTTGTAGAAGACAAAAGCATATTGATATTGCAATCAGCTACCAAAAAAGTAGCGATGGGCTGCATCTACTCGTAGACTCTACAGGCATGAAGTTTCTAGGTGAGGGCGAATGGAAACGCAAGAAACATGGAGCTGAATATCGTCGCCAATGGCGTAAACTACATATTGGTATAGATGCCAAAACCCTACAAATACGCGCTATTCAGCTCACAACCAATAATGTCAGTGATTCACAGGTGCTTGGTGATTTACTTAATCAGATTCCACAAGATGAGCAGATTGACTCTGTTTATACCGATGGAGCTTATGACACCAAGCAATGCCGTCAGGTCATTGCAGATCGGCAAGCACATGCGGTGATTCCACCTAGAAAAAATGCGAAACCATGGAAAGATACAAAGAGTAGCTCGCTAGAGCGAAATGAATT
>NZ_JAAZQX010000071.1 GCF_012371325.1 Acinetobacter sp. A2
TCTTCACGTTTTTGTATGGGCGCTGCATGGCGTAACCCACATGAACGTGATATGCCTTATGTGTTGGAAATGGTACGTGAAGTAAAGGCACTGGGTTTAGAAACCTGTATGACTTTAGGCATGCTGAATCAATCTCAGGCAGAGCGTTTAAAAGATGCTGGCTTGGACTATTACAATCACAACCTCGACACGTCGCGTGAATATTATCCTAATGTGATCAGCACTCGCAGCTTTGACGATCGTTTAAATACCTTAGACATTGTGCGTCAAACTGGTATGAAAGTGTGTAGTGGCGGTATTGTTGGTTTAGGTGAAGACACCCAAGACCGTATTGGTTTATTGCATGAATTGGCGACATTGCCATTACACCCTGAATCTGTGCCGATCAATATGTTAGTGCCGATTGAAGGTACACCGTTGGCTGAAGTAGAAAAACTAGATGTGATTGAGTGGATTCGTACCATTGCGGTTGCGCGTATTATTATGCCAAACAGTTACATTCGTTTATC
>NZ_JAAZQX010000007.1:0-56376 GCF_012371325.1 Acinetobacter sp. A2
TGACCGACTCAGGCTCTAGTTACACGCTTGGCAACAAGACATTAACAGAGTGCGAATTAGTCCTTGACTATGTTTGATTACATTTTAAGGAACAGTTTAAGTTCAAACAGTGGCGTATTATGTGATGCGTTTTTAACTCAGTTATGTGTTTTTTTACTGCTTTCCCTGTTGTTTTAAACGTGCAATATGCAAATCAATTTGATTGGCGATTTCAGGCAAAATCTGTTTTAAAAACAGACTATAGCCCAAAGCATCTTCCAGCTTTAAAACACCTGCTTGCACCAACTGTTCCTGCTGAAAAAGCATGGACTGTACTTGATTTAAATCAGGTTTTTGCCCCTGACTTAAACCTAGACTAATTTGCTCAAAACTCCAGTACAATTGGTCACGCTGCTGAATTAAAGCTGCCTGAGTAGACTCCTGCTCCTTGCCCTCAGTCTGTATAGGAAAGAACGCTGTTTGTGCTGTATTTTCAGCGTGTAACGTCAGTATTGGGCTCATTGCTGTAGGCGTTACATTCGACCGAACTGTTTCTGTTTCTGTTACGGGTGCTGGTGGTGGTTGAAACACATAGACCACCACAAACAATACAGTGACTGCAATAATAAAAAAACCAATGCCGAGCCATCGTGGATGTTTCATGCGCTTGCTCCAAACGCAAAGCATCTTCAATTTTTAGCGACAACGACATATCAGTGATTTTTTGGATAATCACACTTTATTCAATGCACTAAAATCTGCAAAAATTATAGTTTTTAAGATGCTTCACGCTACCTGATTGGTTAGTTAAGGGGTTGACCAATCGCTAGGAGCGTAGCCCAAACGCACCCGTTGTGGATGATTACCTACAGGCACGCTACGCACTTTTTCACCTGTAGCAAAGTCAATCACGGTCACTACATCGGTTTCACTTTCTGAAATCACACAGCTTTTCCCATCCGGGCTACGGGTTGCCCAATATGGTTTACCCGCAGCAATTAACTTGCCTGCTTTTAAGCTTTGACGGTCTACGATGGTCGCATAATCATCCATCGTGCCTGCTACACATAGTTTTTCACCATCAGCGCTGATAGATAAACCATGATGACGTGAATCATTGACCCATTTGCTGCGGTCTTTCGGAATCGTACTGCTACCTGGTAACTGTGCAACACGTGTCACCTTATCGGTTTTTAAATCATATTCAACCAAACCATTGAAGAACGATACCTGTGCATACAATTTGCTTTCATCTTTACTCAAGACCATAGGGCGCACAGAGTTGGATAAATCTTTACGTCCAAAAGCATCTAAAGCAGGTCTAAAATCAATTTTTTTCAGAACTTTATAAGTGTTGGCATCGGCAATGGTAATTAATCGCTTACCTTTGGTGAAATCTTGCCATTGTGCATCCATCGAGGTTTCTACATTGCCAATTGCAGAGTTTAAAATTTTGCTTCCACCTGCAAAGTAAATATTTTCATGCGGTTTATCTCCCGTGGAGAAACGCCCCAATTCTTTACCCGTATGAATATCTAGAACATGCACCACATTCCCAGAAGATGCCGATACTGCTACACGTTGACCATCTGGCGAAACAGCCATGTGGTCGGCACGAAAACCTTTTACAGGGGTACGCCAGTTGATTTTTCCTGTTTTAATATTGATAGAGACGACATCAGCAAAACTTGGACGCGATGCCACAATAGACTGACCATCTGGCGTGGAGTACATGTCATCCACCAGTTGATCATTGCCCTCGCCTGCGGTTTGCTGAATGTAGGTATAGGCAATTAGTTTGATAGGGTTCAGATGGATTTCCAGTAGCCGTTGTTTCCGATCGGGAATCATGTTGACCACCCCAATTTTGCCAAAATCTTGCGATGGGCGAATCACTGTTACAGTTCCATCCCAGTTATTCCCCACAAAAAACACCTGTTGAGTATTTGGCGGTTGTGGCAAATTACTGGAATCGGCATAACTTTGTGCACTCACTGCAGCGCCTAAAGCAAGCACAGTTTTACAAAGATATTGCAGCATCTTGTTTGAATAATTCATGCGTGTGTTCTCCCTGAACGGCAAAATGCATGTTGTTGTTTTTATTTTCACGTGTGTTTTTACGTCATTTTTATTGTTGACTTCAGTTGTATTTGAATAGCTTATGCTTAAATTTCTTCAGCTTATTCAATGTGCATAGCATACGCATATTGAATATTTTGCGTCTACCACTACAGCCCAACTATCCGATAGCAGACCAACTTTCAGATAAACTGAAACACTTAGCTGAAAGTGAGCAATGTTCAAAACCTTACTCACGACTACAACGACTATTCATACAAACAGCCATACTTTGTGCAATTTTCTATCAACAGCAAGCCATAAAAAAGCCCTATCACAATGACAGGGCTTTTTTAAAATTCACGACAACTTGCTCAGGTCTGGTCGATCGGTCTTGACAAGGTATCAATCATTACACCGAGCCAAAGGATCGCAACTGAGCCAAGTTATTTTGACTTTTGCAAGCGCAGTGCATTAATTACAACTGACAATGAGCTGAGCGACATAGCCACGGCAGCAAACATTGGGGTGAGTAATAAACCCGTGATTGGGTAGAATACCCCTGCAGCAACTGGAACGCCCAAACCATTATAAACAAAGGAAAATGCAAGGTTTTGTTTCATGTTTTTTACCCCCAGTTTGGCCATGTGAATTGCATGTGCTACACCACGAATATCTCCTTTAACCAAGGTCACTTGTGCAGTTTGCTTGGCAATATCGGTACCATTCCCCATGGCAATACCCACATTGGCCTGTGCCAGTGCAGGTGCATCATTAATACCATCTCCCGCCATCGCAACAATTTTGCCTTGGGCTTGATACTGTTTCACAATTTCAAGTTTTTGCTGTGGTGTGCAGTTACCGTGTACATGCTGAATACCCAATTCATTCGCCACTAATTGCGCATTTTTCTCGTGGTCACCTGTTGCCATCACCACTTCAATACCATCTGCAATCAGTTGATCAATCACTTGATGCGCATTGTATTTTAATGCGTCATGGATGGAAATGTAGGCCAGAACTTGTGTCGAACTTACCAAGAAACTGATTACATTTCCCGCAGAGCGTTGCTGATCCATTTTGGTTTGAACCTCGGAACTTAAAGATAGACCTAACTGTTCAATCAGTTTTTGACTGCCTACATAATAAGTTTGTCCTTCAATTTCACCTTTTACCCCAAAGCCTGATACATCTTCAAACTGTTCAACTTTGCTCAACTGCGTTTGTGGTACCAATTGGGTTAAAGTCTGTGCAATCGGATGGGTTGAAAATTGCTCCAGCGAGGCAATCCATTGTTCTGCCTGCGTTTGAGTCAAGTCACTGCTCAATACCTGAATTTCTTTTAAACTTGGCTTACCTTCAGTCAATGTCCCTGTTTTATCTATAATCAAGGTAGTGACCTTACTCAAGGCTTCAATTGCTTCGGCATCTTTAAACAGTACGCCTTTTTGTGCTGCACGTCCTGTCGTTGCCATGACCGACATCGGAGTAGCCAAACCTAAAGCACATGGGCAGGCAATGATCAGTACCGCCACCGCACACATTAGTGCTAAATCAAATTGTGCCTTGCCAAAAATCATCCATGCAATAAAAGTCAGCAAGCTAATTACTAACACACTCACCACAAAGTATTTAGCAAAGATATCGGCCAAGCGTTGCAACGGTGCTTTAGAGCGTTGTGCTTCTGCCACAGTCTGAATCATTTTAGCCAAAGTGGTATTACTGCCCACCGCAGTGGTTTGAATACGAATACTTCCCTGCTGATTGACAGTGCCACCAATAACCTGATCATTCAGCTCTTTTTTCACAGGTACAGGTTCACCCGTCATCATAGCTTCATCGACGTAGGTTTTACCCTCTACCACCACGCCATCTAATGGAATTTGCTCACCCGATGCAATTTGCAAAATATCACCTTTTTTGACCATGGCAATATCTACTTCGGTGATTAAATCACCCTGTACCAATTTGGCAGTATTGGCTTGAAGTTTTAACAAAGACTTTAATGAATCTGCAGTTTTGGCACGTGCTTTTAACTCTAAAATTTGCCCGAGCAAACTTAAAGACACAATCATACAAGCAGCTTCATAGTAAACCGCAACGCCATGCCCTGTTTTAGCTTCCATCGGAATCACACTTGGGAAAACTGTAGCCACCACACTGTAAATAAAGGCAGCCAACACCCCAACGCCAATCAAACTCCACATATTTAAATTGCGGGTTTTATAAGAGCTAAAGCAACGTTCAATAAACGGTTTACCCGCCCAAAGCACGACTGGAATAGATAAGACCAGCTCAATCCACGGTTGAATATGCTGTGGAATAAAGGCATGAATATGCGAACCCATCGCCAAAATAAAGACTATTAGGGTCAGAGGTAAAGTCATCCAGAAACGATGACTAAAATCCACCAGTTCAGGGTTCGGGCCTTCGTCCAAGCTTGGTTGCATTGGCTCTAAAGCCATACCGCAAATTGGACAGGTACCCGGCCCTTTTTGAATAATTTCAGGGTCCATTGGGCAGGTGTAGTCCATATCTGCCGCACCTTCAGGCACAGGACGCTGATCGGGTGGAATTAAATAAAATTCTGGATCATGCGTAAATTTATCTAAACAAGATGTGTTACAGAAATAATATGTCTGGTTTTGATAATCAGTTTTTAGGTCTGTGCTCACATCTACCGACATACCACAGACAGGGTCAATTTCGGTATCACCACTCACCGCTTGTGTAGAACCACAACACCCCATTTTAGGTGCAGTTTCAACATTTTTAGGTGCACAGCAAGCTGAACTTTGTGCAGTCGAAGCAGGTTCCACCTTGCTAGATGAGCCGCCAAAACAAGTACTTGTTTTGATAGGAGCAGCTTTTTCTGTATTACAGCAGCCACTTTTTGTACTGAGATATTGCTCAGGCTGCTGCTGAAATTTGGTCAAGCAGCTCGCACCACAAAAATAATACATCTGCCCTTCATACGTGGTGTGTGGCTTATTTAAATCTGTCACGGTCATGCCACATACTGGGTCAATATAACTTGGCTGTGTTACCACATCTGTTTCTGGCGTATTACTACAGCCACAACCTTTGCTTACAGGCATTACTGTAGTTGCTGTTTTTTCTTTACCTGCGCAACAAGTTGAAGATGCTGCTGTTACATCAGTACTTTGCGCTGTATTCGAGTCAGTGTTTTGCATACTGGTTTGATTTTGCACACTTGTACCCTGCTGACGATACATTTCAGGCTGTGCAATAAATTTTTTCTGACAATGTTCACTGCAAAATAAATAGCGTTGCTGCTGATGTTCGGCATCGACATCATCTACAAAAAATTGGGTGTTTGGTTTTACCTGCATGCCACACACGGGGTCAATGCTGAATACCTCAGTGGCTGTTTGCTGTTTTGAGCAGCAAGATTTTTTATGTTGTTCGCTCATCTTACTTACCTACTCTGCAGATTCATTTGTGGTAGCATAAAGGCTGTACCTAGGTACGGAGTCAACCCTTTTTATGAGGTTTTTATGCTCACCATTGGAAAACTTGCCAAACATTGTCATGTGAATGTGGAAACCATCCGCTATTATCAACGTATTGGTTTATTGCGTATTCCTGAAGTACAAGGCAGCTATCGTTATTACAGCGAACAAGACATTGAAACCCTAAACTTTATTCAAAAAGGTAAAGATGCAGGCTTGCAATTGAATGAAATTCAGGAATTATTGCAATTACAATTAGATGACCGTGAGCAAGTGCGGCATGTGATTGAACAGCGTTTGGCAAAAATTGACCAACGCATTCATGAATTGCAGGCTTTAAAAAACCGTCTAGTGACCTGGATTGACCATTGTAAAAGCACCCAAGACAGCAATTGCCCTATTTTACGTGAACTGAAAAATAAATAGGCAATCTTGTAGTGTTTAGTCTTGGTTCAAGGCGCCGCTTTAATTTTTACCCATAAGGATCAGTTTGAATGCAGTTGTCGGAACTCAAAACTTTACGCAAACAACTTCGACAACAGCGCAGAGCTGTGACACGCACACAACAGCAGCAAGCCCAACAGGCCGTTTTGCAGAGTCTTATACGCTTCCCAAAATTTCAGCAAGCACAAAAAATTGGCCTCTATTTACATGCTTTTGGTGAAATTTATACCCAAAGCATCATTGAATATTGCTTTGCTCAAGGCAAGCAGGTGTATTTACCCATCATTTGCAATATGAATCAGCGTTTGCGCTGGGTACGCATCAGCCAACAGCAATACCGCAATCGACGCTTTTCACACCATCCATTAGGTATGCAGGAACCCATGAGCAGCCGTGGTATGGCTGTCACCCACCTAGATCTTGTCCTGATGCCATTACTCGCCTGCGACATACATGGCACACGCATTGGGATGGGGGGTGGTTATTATGACCGCACTTTGGCTACAGCACCTCGCCATCCCTATCGTTTAGGTCTGGCACATGATTTTCAGTTTATTCAGGCAAACTTGCCACGTGAAAGTTGGGATCAACCCTTAGATGCTCTGCTTACACCACAGCGTTTTTTACGATTTAAGCGTTAAAAAAATGAGCAACTGGGCGTTGTTTTTGCTCATCTGCGCAGATAAACAGCGAATAAATTTTCATGAATTGATCATTTTGACTGAGTAGATCAATTTAAAATCACATATTTAGCTACTTTTTAAACAATTTGTGTTGACCTGCCCTTGTATTTTAAAAAATACCCATCACTATTAAAAACATGGCAACACCGTTGTCACTCATTAGGAGTGCCCATGTCTGAAATTATTATGAATCAAGAAACCTTAGAGCCTCAGGTTCCAAGTGTATTACCGCTTTTAGCGCTACGTGATGTGGTGGTTTATCCGCACATGCAAATTGCGCTATTTGTAGGTCGTGAAAAATCGATCAATGCAGTTGATGTGGCTCGTAACAGTGACAATCTAGTATTTGTAGTTGCGCAAAAAGATTCGCTTACAGAAGAAATTGATCACGACAATTTATATCAATACGGTACTGTCGCGAAGATTGTGCAAGTTGTGAATCACGAAAATGATGAAAACTGTATCAAAGTGCTGATTGAAGGCTTATACCGCGCCAAACTCGAAAAAATTATTGATGAAGACGCGTATTTGACTGCTGAGCACAGCTTAAGCTCAATGACTGTGGCGATTGATGAAAACACTCAAGCCACTCGCCTGCAAGAACTCCGTGCCCTATTTGCGCAATATGCAGAAGCAAAATTACGCAATGCACGTGAGCTGATCGCAGCAGCCAATAAAATTGATGACTTATTACAGTTATTGTTCTTTGTTGCCACACGTGTGCCACTGAATATTGATGTGAAGCAAAAATTCCTCGAACACGATGAATTTGAAGCGCACTTAACTGAATTGATGACGTATCTCTTGCAACAGTCTGAAGAACAACAGATTGAGCAAACGTTGCATGACTCAGTGAAACGCCAGATGGAAAAAAATCAGCGTGAATACTTCTTAAACGAGAAGATGAAAGTCATTCAACGCGAACTGTCAGATATGAATGGCGGTGCAGAAGATGATGTCGCTGAGATTGAAAAACGTTTGGCTGAAGCTGACTTGCCTGAGCATGTACGTAAAAAAGCAGAAGCTGAGTTCCGTAAACTTAAAGCGATGCAACCTGCGTCTAGCGAAGCGGCAGTGGTGCGTAACTATCTAGAAGTCATTTTAGATACACCATGGAACAAAGCCAGCAAAGTCAGCATCAACCTGAACAAAGCTCAGGAAATTTTAGATGCCGATCATTACGGTCTAGATGAAGTCAAGGACCGTATTGTGGAATATCTTGCTGTGCAATCTCGCGTGAAAAAGCTCAAAGGCCCTATTCTGTGCTTGGTTGGCCCTCCAGGTGTAGGTAAAACTTCTCTGGGTGAATCGGTTGCCAAAGCAACAGGCCGTGAGTTTGTGCGTATGGCTTTGGGCGGTGTGCGTGATGAAGCTGAAATTCGTGGTCACCGTCGTACTTATATTGGTGCGATGCCAGGTAAAATTGTGCAGTCATTGACCAAAGTGGGTGTAAAAAACCCACTGTTCTTGCTCGATGAAATTGACAAAATGGCACAGGACTACCGTGGCGACCCTGCTTCTGCTTTGCTTGAAGTACTTGACCCATCACAAAACAACAAGTTTAACGATCACTACTTAGATCTGGACTTAGACTTGTCAGAAGTGATGTTCATTTGTACTGCCAACAGCATGAACATTCCTGAAGCGTTATTAGATCGTATGGAAGTTATTCGTCTGCCGGGTTATACCGAAGATGAAAAAGTGAATATTGCAGAACGCTATCTTGTACCGAAGGCCATCAAAAATAATGGCTTACGTGCTAAAGAATTGACTGTTCATGAAGAAGCGATTCGTGACATCGTGCAACGCTATACGCGTGAAGCAGGTGTGCGTAGCCTAGAACGTGAAGTGTCAAAAATTGCCCGTAAAGTGGTTAAAGAAGCGGTCAGCAAAAAAGCTAAAAACCTTGAGATTGATGTCACTTCTCAAAACTTGCCAGACTATCTTGGTCCACACAAGTTTGACTATGGCATGGCGGAAGAAGAAGCAGAAGTCGGTCGTGTAAATGGCTTGGCATGGACTTCAGTGGGTGGTGAATTACTCACCATTGAAGTCGCTACCATGAAAGGCAAAGGCAATTTCATTACCACAGGTTCATTGGGTGATGTCATGCAAGAGTCAATCAAAGCGGCTATGACCGTCGTGCGTACCCGTGCTGACAGTCTAGGCATTGAAGCGACTGTATTTGCTGAAACTGATGTTCACGTACACTTACCTGAAGGTGCAACACCAAAAGATGGCCCATCGGCAGGTTTGGCGCTGACTACAGCATTGGTATCTGCCTTCACAGGTATTCCAATTCGCCCTGACATTGCCATGACAGGTGAAACTAGCTTGCGTGGTCGTGCAATGCGCATTGGTGGCTTGAAAGAAAAACTGCTTGCAGCACACCGTGGTGGCATCAAGTTGGTCTTCATTCCTCAGGAAAACGTGCGTGACTTGTCTGAAATTCCAGACAATGTCAAAGAAGGCTTGGAAATTAAAGCTGTGAAAAGCATTGATGAAATCTTGCCTTTGGCACTGACCAGTATGCCAAAACCTTTGACTAAGGCTCCAATTGTGAAGCCTGTGGCAGCAGGTAAAGCAGCACGTCACTAAGTCAACGGCCTGCTTGAACATGAGAACTTCACAAAAGAGCACTGCGGTGCTCTTTTGTTGTTAGTGCTATTGGTTTAAAACCAAAAATTTTTCTTAATTTTTAAACATTTAAAATTTATTTCACACCATTTGCTTGAAAAATAGGCAAAGCATCCACATATATTTAAGTAAGACACATCGCGCTGTATGTTTCTTATTGTTGGGTCTGTATGGATAGACCCATTTTAAATTGATCTAGCAGCCTTAAATTATAGCTTGCTTTATGGTCTGGTCATCCATATCTCCAGGTGGATGACCTTTTAACCGCAGTCCTAGTACTATTCAGGGCTGCGTTTTTTATACACGAAGATTATCCGATCAAGGCTGTAATACTTGCTGAACCAAGCCATTCACCACAGCAGCCATTTTTTCCACATTCAGCGTTTTCACCGTGTCTGCAGCGCTATGTCGTTGCGGATTGCGATAGCTGCCTGTATCGGTAATTAAAATAGCTGGAATATCATATTTCCAATAATTTAACTGATCTGAAACATCCATGCCTTTTACAAAGCTGGGAGCCACCACACGCTCACATTGCAACTGATCCAAACGCAGCATGGCATCGCAATAAGCCAAGCTTAGATCACGCGACTGCATATTGCTGAATGCCGCAATAAAGTTGCCATGACTTGGATAAATCCACTTTAAACCAATCGGGTAATTCTGCACCAAATTGCTATCATAATAACCAATCATATCCAGCACAAAGACTGCACGAATCTTTTCTTTTTCAGCCTGTACCGATTTGGCATGTACAAAACTGCCCATCAACTCCGTTTTAAAAAATGGTGGCTCCGCCAAAGTATAAAAGACAAACTCAACATTTTGGCTCAGTTTGTTTTTTTCCTGTGCCAAAATTCGGGCTGTTTCCAGTACCCCAGCCACACCAGAAGCATTATCATTTGCGCCCTGCTGCTGTCCATACACATCGTAATGCGCACCAAAAATTGTTTTTTTAGCCGCACCTACGTTTAATTTGCACACTACATTGCGGTAAGTTTGTTGATTGACCGTATAATTCTGAAACTGACAGGGTATGCCAAATACACGCATTTGTTCACGAATCCAAGCCGACACGCGATTTAGTTCGTTTACATTTTTATGGTGTCGATACTGCTCGGAACTGCCAATGCCCTGCTGCCCAATCACCTGCTGCAGATATACAGTTAAATTCTGTGGCTCTGCTTCTGAATGTGCCGTTCCAGCAAATGCTGGAGAGATCATCCCAACCATAGCAATGCCAAGCATGCCTAAATTTAAACGCTGAACATGTAAAGCGCGCATTGTGATGATTCCATTCCAAAATAAAGCCCTGAGGATTGCTGAGTATTAAAGCAACAGCCTGTTGGCAAATTCAATTGCAAATTGTGTCGTTACACAGCGCTTGTGTTGAATCATGGTTATAATGCGAGATTCTTAATACTGACCGCTTGCACTCGCTTATGAAAATTCGAATTCTGACCATCGGACAAAAAATGCCAGCTTGGGTATTAACCGGTTTTGAAGACTATTTCAAACGCATTCAACCGTTTGTTCAGACCCAAATTATTGAACTCCCTATGGCAAAGCGAGGCAAAAATGACTCTGAAGCTGACATTTTGAAATATCGTCAAATTGAGGGCGACAGTATTTTAAATGCAATGAAAGCCAATGAAGTGTTGATTGCGTTAGAAGTCGGTGGCAAAGAATTTAGTACTGAAAAACTGGCAGATACGATGAAAGGGTGGATGCTAGAGGGTAATGATGTAGTCTTGGCAATTGGTGGCCCAGATGGTCATTCTGAAGCGGTACGTAAAGCCGCAGCTTGGCATTGGTCGCTGTCTAAACTGACCCTACCACATCCACTGGTTCGTGTAATGCTCATTGAACAGCTATACCGCGCCATGAGCATTAACCACAATCATCCTTATCATCGTGCAGGTTAAATACGATCATAATTCATCTTTGAGATACCGAAACATCTTCAATTCAAGTGACGTTGCAAAGCTGCAACATAGCGTTGAATAAAAGTACATTTCACTCATCTGCTTTTTTTGAGATGCTAGCAAGGCACAGGCTTTTAGGGATTTTGGCATGAACTTACAGACATTACCCGGTTTATTTATCTCGCATGGTTCACCCATGTTGGCACTCAATCCTGAACAGGTTGGGCCTGCGCTGCATCGTTTAAGTTCTAATTTGCCAACACCGCAGGCCATAGTCGCAATGTCTGCACACTGGGAAAGTAATTCTTTAGAAGTCAATACAGGTATTCGCCCTGAAACATGGCACGATTTCCGTGGCTTTCCTGAAGAATTATACGCCCTGCGCTACCCTGCTCCGGGCTTACCAGAACTTGCCGAAGATATTTTACAACGCCTGGCGGATGCAGGCTTTGCTGCGCATGCCAACAGCACCCGACCGCATGACCATGGGGTGTGGATGCCGTTGTTGCACATGTATCCCGATGCCAATATTCCTGTGATTGCGGTTTCGCTGCCAATAAATATGAGCGCAGAACAGATTTATCAGATTGGTCAAAGCCTTGCTCCTTTACGTGAGCAACAAATCTTGCTGATCGGCTCAGGCAGTATTACCCATAACTTACGTGAATTGTCATGGCACACGGCTGATGCAACTGTACCTGAATGGGCCTCTAGCTTCCGCAACCGTGTGGTACAGCATTTAGGCCACAGTGATTATGATGCAGTGCTCGACTGGCAGAATTTACCTTATGTTGCGCGTAATCACCCAACCCTTGAGCATTTTGCCCCTTTATTTTTTGCGATGGGTACGGGAGATCGTTTTAGTATTGTGCACAGCAGTTTTAGTATGGGCTCACTTGGCATGGACATTTACCGTTTTGATTAAGCCCTAACCTAAACAGGTGAAAAAGTATTATTTTAAATGAGCTATGTTTTGGATTTTGACGACAACTTATAGCGAGTTTTAGCAATTTGAAAATCTGAGTCCCATAAAAAACCGATGCAATCTTGCATCGGTTTTTTGAAAGTCTATTTAAGCGAATAGCTTAGAATACACCTTGAGACAGCATTGCATCGGCAACTTTTACGAAACCAGCAATGTTCGCACCGTCTACATAGTTAATAGTACCATCTTCTTGAGTACCGTATTTCACGCAGTTACGGTGAATTTCTTTCATGATTGCATGTAAGCGCTCATCAACTTCTTCAAACGTCCAACCTAAACGGATTGCGTTTTGAGACATTTCAAGACCAGAAGTTGCCACACCACCCGCATTCGATGCTTTACCTGGTGCGTATAAGATTTTCGCTTCTACGAATCTCTCAACAGCTTCTAAAGTTGAAGGCATGTTCGCACCTTCAGCCACACAGATTGTGCCATTCGCAAGTAAAGTTGCTGCATCATCACCATTCAACTCATTTTGAGTTGCACATGGTAATGCGATGTCACACTTGATCCCCCAAGGACGTTGACCTTCAAGATATTCAAAACCGTGTTTAGACGCAAATTCAGAAATACGACCACGTTTTACGTTTTTAAGTTCCATTACTTCACAAAGTAATTCTGGTGTGAAACCTTCTTTTACGTACACAGTACCGTTTGAGTCAGAAAGTGAAACGACTTTCGCGCCCAAGTACATCGCTTTGTCTGCAGCGAATTGTGCTACGTTGCCTGAACCTGAAATTGCAACGACTTTATCTTTGAAGCTATCGCCACGTGTTTTGAGCATTTCCTCAGCGAAATACACAGTACCGTAACCCGTTGCTTCTGGACGCGCCAAAGAACCACCGAAAGACAAACCTTTACCTGTGAATACACATGAAGTGTCATTGCTGAGCTTCTTCATCATACCCGCCATGTAACCTACTTCACGGCCACCCACACCAATATCACCCGCAGGGATATCTGTGTTAGAACCTAAATGACGGTATAACTCGATCATCAACGCTTGGCAGAAACGCATGATTTCGCCTTCAGACTTACCTTTAGGGTCAAAGTCTGAACCGCCTTTACCACCGCCCATTGGCAATGTAGTCAAAGCGTTTTTAAAGGTTTGTTCAAAACCTAAAAATTTTAAAATAGATAAGTTCACTGAAGGGTGGAAACGCATTCCCCCTTTAAATGGACCAATTGCTGAGTTGTACTGTACACGGAATGCACGGTTTACATGAGTTTGACCTTGGTCATCTACCCATGAAACGCGGAATTGAATCGCACGCTCAGGCTCAACCAAACGCTCAAGCAAACCATGTGCTGCATATTGAGGGTTCTTTTCAATGAATGGCCAAAGGCTAGTCATTACTTCTTCTACAGCTTGTAGAAACTCTGGTTGATGTGCATCACGTGTTTTAACGTAATCTAGGAATTCGTTAAGGCTGTTGTATTTCAACGCTTAATCCTCAGCAGAAAATGGATCAAAATTGGTCAAAATTTCAATCAATGATATATTTTGGCGCAAAATATTAAATATCTTTTGTTAACAATCTACAATAGTTTTTTTCAAAAAACTTTAAAACATTTGTATTTTCATAAATTTAACTTATTTTTTAGCGTGTTAAGCCTATAAGTTAATGTAACAAATTAATTCATAGTTTTGAGCATTTTCGCCCAAAAAGCTAGCAGTAATTGTACTGAATTTGCGCACAAGCCTAAAAGCAGAAATCGTGCTAAAATCATCGACCTAGAATTTTGACCTCGTTTTATCTTCCGTTTTCTACTGCTGTTTAGGCGGTATTGGTTTGTCCATGAATTCGCAAATTGCCCTGATCCAAAATATTGATGCACTGCTTCCACAAACCCAATGCGGTTTATGCGGGCATCGTGATGGTTGTTTACCTTATGCCAAAGCGATCGCTGAAGGTGAAGCGGCCAATAAATGCGTACCTGGTGGACAACCTGTTGCGGATGCCTTGGCAGCTTTATTACAACGGCCTGTATTGACCGCAGAAGCCAGTGTTTGGCCTGTGCAGGCAGATGGACGCCCACAACGTATGAAAGCGCTTATACGTGAAGATGAATGCATTGGCTGCACCAAATGTATTAATGCCTGCCCTGTAGATGCAATTTTAGGTTCAGGCAAACTTATGCACAGCATTTTGACCGACTTATGTACAGGTTGTGAACTCTGCATTCCACCTTGTCCAGTCGATTGCATCGATTTAGTTGAAGATACCCAACCCTTGCTGTCTGAAAGCGCACGTGTGGCAGAACAGCATGATTTACGTCAACGCTACTACGCACACATTCAACGTGAAGAACAACGTCGTTTACACCGCAAAGGCCCTGTGGTACGTGCAGAAATTGATACAGAACTGTTTGCTCAATTTACAGCACAAGCAAATGTGGCTGTACCTGTGATTGAATTACCTGTGCAAAAAACGGAACAAATTTCCACAGCCGATGCGCAAACCACCATTGAACTTGCAAAATTACGCACACAAATTAAAAAGTTAGAAAAACAACTGAGCGTGCGTGAAGATGAGAAAAAACGTGTCATGCTTGCCAATTTACAACAACAATTACGTGAATTAGGAGCATAAACATGTCCTTAAAAAGCACGACTTTAAAAGCCAAGCCTGTTAAAGAAGCGTCAAAAAAAACGGTTACGGTCAAAGAAAAATCTTCAAAAAACATGACCAAAAAACAGATTCAGACTTTTTTTGAACGCTTGCGTGAGCAGCGCCCTAACCCAACCACTGAGCTTAATTTTTCCAATCCTTTTGAATTATTGATTGCCGTGACTTTATCGGCTCAAGCTACGGACGTCAGTGTCAATAAAGCCACTGACAAATTGTTTCCTGTTGCCAACACACCTGAAGCGATTTATGCCTTAGGTGTAGATGGCCTAAAGGAATATATTAAAACCATTGGACTATATAATTCCAAAGCAGAAAATGTCATTAAAACCTGTAAAATTCTGATCGAAAAACATGGCAGTATCGTGCCGAATAATCGAGCCGATTTAGAAGCTCTGCCCGGCGTGGGTCGTAAAACAGCCAATGTGGTACTAAATACCGCTTTTGGACAACCGACTATGGCCGTAGATACGCATATTTTCCGCTTAGGTAACCGTACAGGTTTGGCTGTGGGTAAAAATGTTTTAGAAGTTGAACACCGTCTGATTAAAGTTATTCCTAAAGAATTTTTAATTGACTCGCATCATTGGCTGATTTTGCATGGCCGTTATTGTTGTATTGCCCGCAAACCTAAATGTGGGGAATGTGTGGTGTCTGATGTTTGTAATTGGCCTGATCGCTTTGAATTTGGGGCACATCGCAGTATTACAATGCACGAAATCTAGCTTGAGCAATCTCTAACTAAGCGTTTCAATAAACAGACTGTGCCAAACAACGAAGACAATGTGGATAACTGTGCAATCTATACACAATCACAGCATGAATAAATCTACTTATCTTCAGGGTCTGATGTATGAGATGACTGCTCGCTTTGTTGTTGCTTCAATTTCGGATGCAGTTGATAGTGATTGCCAGTTTTCTTCTCTGCTGAATCTTGCGCTTGCGTATTGCGCAACAATTTATAGCTCACAAAAACAAGAAAGCCTAAAACGGCAATACTTGCCAATAACATGATGATCACAGCAGCATGTTGCAAAGCACTCTCCCAAACTGAAACAAATAAAAAGAGCCCTAATATGAATCAGGACTCTTTTAAAGTCAAAACAAGCAGCCTGTTTAAACGATTTTATTTTCTTTTAAACAGACTTGGTCTAAGACCTAGACTTATTTTGCTTGGTCTAAAATAGCAAACAAATCTGCTTGAACTTCTTCAATTGGACGAAGACCATTCAATTTGTTATAGCTTGGTGCATTTTCACCAGAAGCAGCACGACCTTGATAGAAGCCAACCAATTGCTCAGTTTCTGAGTGATACGCTTTTAAACGTTTACGAATAGTTTCTTCTTGGTCATCTGGACGTTGAACCAAATCTTCGCCAGTTTCGTCATCTTTACCTTCCACTTTTGGTGGGTTGTAAACAAGGTGATAAATACGACCAGATGCAGGGTGCTGACGACGACCAGACAAACGCTGTACGATTTCTTCGTCTGCAACATCAATTTCAATCACGTGGTCGATATTGATGCCTTCGCTTTCCAAAGCTTCAGCTTGTGGAATGGTGCGAGGGAAACCATCAAAAATACAACCATTCACGCAATCTGGCTGCGCAATACGCTCTTTCACTAAGCCAATGATTAGTTCATCAGATACCAAACCGCCACCGTCCATGACGCTTTTGGCTTGTAGACCTAATTCAGTACCTTCACGAATTGCAGCACGGAGCATATCACCGGTTGAAATTTGTGGGATATTGTAGCGCTTACAGATCAACTGAGCTTGTGTACCTTTACCTGCTCCAGGTGGTCCGAGTAAGATAATGCGCATAAAAAAACATCCTCATTTTAACAATGTATTTGACACTCGTTGCATATCAGAGCCATCGCCCTTTACGCAGCCAGCATCCTCTTATAAGAAAGCGACAAACAAATGTATTAAACCAGCAATAAAACCAGTTACACCACCCAAGACAATTAAAATCCACTCATCTTCCTGAAAGGCAGGACGCAAGAGATTCTGGAATTCTTTTGGCGTCAGTTCACGAATACGATCTCTGAACATTTGATAAATTTTCTGTGCACGGCTCGCATTAAAGGCAGGGTCGCATACAGGCACCATCGTAATTTCAATCGAACGATCAATCAAGTCAGTCTTGAGTTTGGCATACTCTTTTGGCCCCAAAGACAACTGTAAAGAGGTACGAACCAATGGTGTTTCCATAATTTCGTTGATGTGGCGTTTGACAATACGGCGGGTTTTGTCTTTTTTACTGCCATACATCATTTCAGTCATAATCGATTTTAACGTAATCAGATCTTCTGTGACTACCGTTGCAAACACATCCGAGACTTCTTCTTGGCGTTTCATGAACGCACCCTGAATATTATAAGTCCCAATGCGTGGAATCACTGGCTTAATCCATGGAAATTGACGATTTTCAGTCAATTTAAAGAACTGCGGATATTTCACGTAATGTGGTTCGACTGGGTTAAATACCATCCAAATCGCAATCCAGTTGGTCAAGAAGCCCCAAATTGCCGCCCAAAATGGAACCGTCCAGTGCCATGGTACAAGAAACCAAACAATCATTTGGAAAATACCAAAGAACATCCCAATCAATGCACTGATATGCCAAATAAAGTTAATTTCTTTTTGACCGACTTTTAGGAACATACGCACCATTAAGCGGCGATCACCTTCCATTTGGCTGACCACCATTTCACGCATATCCACCAAGGATTCAACATTCAAGGTCAGTTCAGTCACCAATTCACGCAGCACACCTGGCAATTGTTTATGCGCCTGTGCGTAAATACGGCGTTTAATCGAATACGGTAGGTTTTCCCAAAGCACAGCATTGCGGTCTAACATGACCTCATCAATTAAGTGCTCAAGTTCAAAACCCACTTGCTCACCAATAATACGCGCCATATCTTCAGGGTCCATAGCATTGAGAAACTCACGCAATGAACCTAATTTTGACAATGTGTTATCGGTAATGATGCCTGAAATACGCCCTGCTTTACGCGGTACAATCCCCTGCCATCCCACAGGAATAGGCCCAAGGTGAAAGCCCCAAAAGCTAATTGGATAGAACACCATTTTTAGTGCCATCCACACGTGCGCCCAAGTCACAAAAGCAGTCACAGGAATAATACTGAGCACGGCCCAAAAATCTGGACGATTCAAAAAGGTTTGCCACAACTGATTGACGTACTCAAGCATGCATTTTTTCCATATTTAGTTCTAATTACAAGATTCTAAAGTAGTTAAAAGTCACTATTCTGACTACAAACCCATACTGAGCGTATAGGAAAATTGTAGTCTAGGCTCAGTTTCCGCAATCACTCGCCCTTGTCGATCTTCCAATTTTTCACCTGCGCCAATGCCAACACTAAAGCTACTGATGCGTTCAGGGCCCAGTAATACATAAGCCAGATCAATGCCTGCACCTAAACGCGCTTTTTCTTCACCATCCACCCATTTAGATTCTAGGTGTCCTGCGTAAGCGCCAATATAATAACCATTTTTGTCTTTACCTGTGAGGTGGTATGGGTAACGAAAACCTGTTTGCCCACCGACTTCATGGTCACCATTTAAAAAAGCCCCCGCTTTTAGATAGGCAATGCCATAAGGATTGACCCATTCACCATTCAAATGCAGTAATTTTTGGGTAATACCCGCCCCTACATTCCAGGTTTTTGCGCTATCTGCGCTAATTTTTGCTTCAGGTAAAAAAGCAGTGTTCCCAGCAAAGCTAAAACTTGAAAAGGCAAGTAATGCCACGAAAGAATAGACTTTTGTCATTATTGTCACCAGTGTCCATTTGTTTTAATTTTAAAAACAGTCCTGTTTTCGTGTGTTGACTCTAGCAGAATTGTCAGGATTCTTATATACAGCAAATTACAATTTTGATGTCGCTAAAGTCAAAAATTAAGATTGCGCCCATCTTCTAGGTTAAATCGGGCAATTCAGTCAAACATGGTTACTCAAAATTGCCAATAGATGCGTTAGAATAGTCCAAATTCGTTCTCCCTCATTTTTGTTAAGCCAATTTTTGTATGAAACAACACTATCCGTTAAAAAATGCTCAGCAAGAGAAGCGTATTTTTCGCAATCGCATCTTTTTTTCGGTGGGTGTTGTGGTTTTTTTCTTGCTGCTGTTGGTGGCTCGTTATGCCTTTTTACAAATTAGCGGCTACGATGAATTTGCGACTGCATCAGATAAAAACCGAATTCGGCTACAACCACTCGCACCTGCACGTGGTTATATTTATGACCGCAATGGTGTGTTATTGGCAGATAACTACCCTGTGTTCTCAGCCACTTTAAGCCGTGCAGATGTTGAAGATATTGACGATACCATTGCGCGACTGACACCTGTTTTACAACTGACAGAAGAAGATATCGATCGCTTTAAAAGTCGGATTAAAACTTCACGTAAAACTGAACGTGTATCGATCAAGCTGAATTTAAATGAATCCGATATTGCCCGCTTTAGTGAAGTGAAGTTTCAATTCCCAGGGGTCAATATTGAAACTCAAATGACGCGTTACTACCCACATGGAGAGCTATTTGCGCATGTGATTGGTTATGTCGGGCGTATTAATGATAAAGAACTGAAAGAAATTGATAAGGATGCTTATGCAGGCACCAACCTGATTGGCAAAATTGGGGTGGAAAAATCTTATGAGCATTTGCTGCACGGAGTTCCAGGCAATGAATCTGTAGAAGCCGATGCACACGGGAATGTACTGCGCAATTTAGGACGCAAAGACCCTGTACGTGGCAATGATTTGTTTTTGTCATTGGATTATGGCTTGCAAGTGGTCGCCTCTGAACAACTGGCAGAACGCCGTGGTGCAATTGTGGCACTTGACCCACGTACAGGTGAAATTTTAGCTTTAGTCTCTAGCCCAAGTTTTAACCCCAATTTATTTGTCACAGGCATCAGTCATACTGACTACTCTGCCCTGCGTGATAATTTAGATCAGCCACTGTATAACCGTGCAGTACAAGGGGTTTATCCACCTGGTTCGACCATTAAGCCCATGTTTGGCCTTGGTGGTATTCACTATGGTTATGTCGACTGGAAAACTGCCATTCAAGATTATGGCTATTTTACTTTACCGGGTGACAGCCACCGTTTCCGTGACCATAAAAAATCTGGACATGGCATTGTCGATATGCATAAAGCCCAAGTCGTGTCCTGCGATACATATTTCTATGTACTGTCCTATCGTATGGGCATTGAAAAAATGAACGATTGGATGCGTCAGTTTGGCTTTAGTGAAAAAACTGGAGTAGACCTACCAAGTGAAAGCACAGGCTTGTATCCAAACCCTGATTGGAAAATGCGTACTCGTAAAGCCAAGTGGATGAAAGGTGAAACCATTTCCGTCAGCATTGGACAAGGCGCCTTCACTTCTACCCCTTTACAATTGGCGATGGCCACCGCCATCACCGCCAACAAAGGCTTTAAAGTTACACCACACGTACTACGTGAAAGCCGTGGTGCAAAACCTTTTAAAGTTCACAATGGCACCAACGGTAAAATTGACTTTAATGGTACTGAAGAAGACTGGATTAAAATGCGTGAAGCTATGGTTGATGTGATTCAATCAGGCACAGGTAAAGGAATCAAAAGTGGTTTGCAATATTCTGTTGCAGGCAAAACAGGCACAGCACAGGTTAAAAGTATTGCACAGGGTAAACGCTATAATGAAGCATTGTTGACAGATCGTCAGCTTGACCATGGCTTGTTTGTCGGCTTTGCCCCTGCGGAAAACCCGGAGATTGCCATTGCAATTATTCTTGAAAATGGCCGTGGTGGTTCTGCCGCAACAGCCTTGGCGCGTCCAATTTTGGATTACTGGTTACTCAATAAAGATAAAAAGCCTATTCGCCCTTCTGCTGCACAAGTCAGCGGTGGTTTAATGACAGCAGGTTTAAAACCGAGCGAATTGCCAAGCGGTGAAGTGACATCAACAGTTGTGCCATCTGCCAACCCAACCAATACAGCAACAACAGCCTCACCTGCTGCAACAACTCGCTCATCCACAAATCCGAGCGCTGTAGTTCAATCTCAGCCAGCTGTGTCAAATCCATCAGCAACATCAGCATCTCCAGCAACACCCGTAGAGAGTGATTAAATTATGAAAAATCAACTGCGTATTATTGGTGGAGAATGGAAACGTCGCCAATTGGCATTTGCCTCTATTGAAGGACTACGCCCGACCCCTGACCGTGTGCGAGAAACCTTATTTAACTGGCTGATGTGGGATGTGCAAAATAGTAAAGTTTTAGACCTTTGCGCGGGCTCAGGTGCTTTGGCCTTTGAAGCACTTTCACGTGGTGCAGCACAAGTAGTGATGATTGAGCCAAATCGTACGCAGGCTGAATTTCTACAACAGAATTTAGAGTTGTTACGTGTCACTAAAGCACAGGCGCAACTCAAAGTCAGTACAGCACAACAGGCCTTAAACTCACTAAAAGGTCAGTTTGATTTGGTCTTTTTAGACCCGCCGTATAGTCTAGATTTATGGGAAGAGTTGTCACATTTAAGTGATCCGCTCATTGCAGAAAATGCTTTGATTTATGTTGAAGCAGATCGGGATTTAAACATCTTAAAACTACCAAATAGCTGGCAAAAAATAAAAGATACCAAAGCAGGTACAGTTCGTGCAGGCTTATATAGAAAGACTACGGCTTAAATTGGGCTGAATTTATCGTTTATACCTTTCTTTCACCATGCAGATTTACTGGTATTTTTAAATGTATGAATACCACTAACGAGCCTTTAACACTTAGATGAGCATCCTTATGACTTGGTTACTGTTTATCTTAGGTGCGATCATTGCAGGTTTTATTCAAGGCTTGACTGGCTTTGCTTTTGCCTTGGTGGCAATGTCATTTTGGGTTTGGGTACTCCCACCACAATTGGCTGCGCCCTTGGTGGTGTTTGCGTCCGTGTGGAGCCATTTAATTTCACTGTATAATGAACAACCACATCAACTCAGCAAACAGCTGATTTTGCCTTATCTCATTGCAGGTTTTATTGGTGTCCCTTTGGGAACGTATTTGCTAAATGTACTCAATGCCGAAACCTTTAAAATAATTTTAGGCTTATTTTTAGTGTTGTGGTGCCCAATTATGCTGCTTAACCCTCAAATTCCAGCCATTCAACGCTCAGGAAAAATTGCCGATAGCACTATTGGTTTTATTGGCGGTATTTTAGGCGGTTTAGGTGGATTTTGCGGTTCGGTACCTTCTGCATGGGTCATGCTAAAAAATCTTAGTAAAGAACAACAACGCTATATTCTGCGACACTTTAACTTTGCCATTCAGCTTTTTACACTGTTGGCTTATGCTATACAAGGTCACTTAGACACAACACAATTGCCCTACATGGCAGTAATTATCATCAGTGTGAGCCTGCCAGCAATTTTAGGTGCAAAATTATTTTATAAAATTTCTGAAAAGCAATTTAAACAAATTGTGCTGAGCTTGTTATTTGCTTCAGGCTGTTTTCTTTTACTCACCACTGTATAGATACAAATACCACAAGCGCAACAATTTCTGCTTTTCAAATCCGCTTAAATATGCAATATTATAACATTACAATATTAGGTGTTTTAAAACGTATGAAAGTTCGATCTTCATTAAAAAGTGCAAAGTCACGCGGTGATTGCCAAATTGTAAAACGTCGTGGCAAATTATTTGTGATCTGCAAATCTAACCCACGCTTTAAAGTAAGACAGGGCTAATGCCCTGTCTTTTCAATTGAGACATTCAATTTGAATGTTGATACCATCGCTTACTCTGAATAGTAACGTGTATCCACACTAAAGTTTTCAGGAAATTTAGCTTCAATTTGTGCATAAAATGCCATAATTTCAGCCATGTCCTTTTCATAATCACCCGTAGGAAAAATAATTTTACCTATACCTGTTTTCTTTTTTGCATAGTCCATATATGCCAAAGCAATAGGTACACCTGCATTTACAGCCACGTGATAAAACCCTGTTTTCCATTGTTCCTGACGCGCACGTGTTGCCTCTGGCGTGACCAACATGACCAATTTCGGATGGGTCTTAAATAAATCCGTCATTAGCTGCACCATACTTGGACGCGCTTCACCAGGTGCTTTAGGACGACGATCTATACCAATTCCACCCATGGCACGAACAAAAGGGCCAAAGGGTAATTTCATATAGCTGTCTTTAATGGTCAGACGAACATTAACACCTAAAGCCTTAAGCCCCAAACGTGCATACAGGGCATCCCAATTACTGGTATGCGGTGCGGCAATCATGACATATTGGTCTAATTCCAACGGACAATGATTATCAATTTCCCAACCCATTAAATTTAAGCTACGCTCAGCTAATTTTTCAAACACAACCACATACCCCAAATAAAGTGGACGAATTTTAGCAACTGCTGACCAAGATAAAAGTAGCATTTAAATAATAAATAGACAATTACTATATAAATGTACAAAAAAATGATGAATTTGAGATGAACAACCAGTTCTTCGCAAAGTTATTCAATTTATTGACTTGTTCCTTGCAAAATTAAATACCATGTCAAAATATCAAGGCATGATCATCAGCACGAAAAACCTAGACACTTTGAAAGATATAACAAGGTTCGTGAAGTCACTGCGGCATCTAACTTGTTATAAGTTGCAACAAATCTGCTGCAAAAATGTCGTGAATCTGCTTTTCAGACTAGACATGAACGTTTAAGGTGACAGCAAGACAGCTCTGAATCTCTAGCTTGTATGCTAAATCGTTATCATCTCACATTGACCACCCTCACCTTGCTGCTATCTGCCTGTGGTCAAACAGAAAAACATCAGGAAAATCAGGCGGCATTTGCACCTGAAAACCAAATTTTGCCTAAAGCTCAAGTCCTAGCTAAAACTGAAACTGCTACGTCTAGCACAGAAACGATTGGGCAATGGACGGGGGATTTTAAAGCCCTGCTACCTTGTGAGCGCTGCGAGCAACATGTGATTCATTTACGCTTGAATGAAGATCAAAGCTTTGAACTCAATGAAGTACAACGTTTTAAGCAACGAAGCCGTGAAAATAATGTGACAGGACATATTCAGGCAGTCATTGCCAAGACTTCATCAAATCAAGAAGCATCCACTAGTACAGCAGATCAATGGTTACTGCAAACGCAGAATGGTCACACTTATGCGACCATACAATTGACTACTTATGGTTTGGAACTGCACTTACAGCAACAACAGTCACAACACGCTGCAAAAAAAGTTCTTCTACACCCTGTAGAAAATATGCAAGTTAGCAATGCTCTAAAGCATGTAAATATTCAAGCTGAACAGGTGCAAAGTGTTGCCATCAAAGAATTGAATGATCCTGTGATTGCGCACGATTATTTTTTAGCAATTCATAACCAGTCCGATCAGACACTTAAACTCAATGCCAGTGATTTGATTTTAGTAGATCAACAGTACCATGAATACGCAGCAGTGATTGAACCTGAGTTTTTATCGCCTATTCCAGCACAGCAAAAACAGTGGATTAAAGTATCTTTTCATTACCCTGCTTCTGTACAGGCAGATGTGATCAAAATTAAATAAGCAAAACTTTGATTCATTAAAATTTTATTCAAAAATAGCTTCATCACTTTTTAACAGCCATAAAAAAACCCTGCTTACGCAGGGTTTTCTTTTAAACCATTCAGCGATTACGCGTTGAATTGGTTCATAGTGTTTTTAGCTTCGTCCGCAGCTTTAAGTGCGTTGTCACCAGAGAAGATTTCTTTGTGATCGTCACCGATGTCAGAACCAGCCATTGCTTGGTGTTTAACGCAAGAGATACCACCACGGATTTCTTTACGTTGTACGCCAGCAACATAAGCCAACATACCTTCAGAACCGAAGTAACCTTCTGCAAGCTCATGAGTAGAAAGCGCAGCAGTGTGGTAAGTCGGAAGTGTGATCAAGTGGTGGAACACACCTGCTTCACGAGAAGCATCTGCTTGGAATGTACGAACTTTTTCATCAGCATCAGCAGCTAATTCAGTGTTGTCGTACTCAGCGCTCATTAATTTAGCACGGTCGTAAGCAGAAACGTCTTTACCTTCAGCAACCCAACGATCGTAAGCTTGTTGACGGAAGTTTAAAGTCCAGTTGAACGATGGAGAGTTGTTATAAACAAGCTTCGCATTTGGAACAACTTCTTTCACACGGTTAACCATGTGTGCAATTTCTTCTACGTTTGGAGTCGCAGTTTCGATCCAAAGAAGGTCAGCACCGTTTTGTAAGCTAGTTACACAGTCAAGTACAACGCGGTCAATTTGAGTGCCTTCACGGAATTGGTACAAGCCAGAAGCTAAACGCTTAGGACGGTGTAATTTACCATCACGCTTGATAAGAATTTCGTCTTCTTTCGCTTCAGAGATGTCAATTTCTTGAGTGTCTAAGTAGCTGATGTATTGAGAAGCGATGTCGCCTGGCTCTTTAACCACTGGGATTTTTTGAGTCAAGTCAGCGCCTTCAGAGTCAGTACGTGCAACGATGATACCGTCGTCAAGACCCATTTCTAAGAACGCATAACGTAAAGCGTGGATTTTAGCGATGAAGTCTTCGTGTGGAACAGTTACTTTACCAGCTTGGTGACCACATTGTTTAGCGTCAGAAACTTGGTTTTCGATTTGTAGTGCACAAGCACCCGCTTCGATCATTTTCTTAGCAAGTAAGTAAGTTGCTTCTTCGTTACCGAAACCAGCGTCGATGTCCGCAATGATTGGCACAACGTGAGTTTCAAAGTTGTCGATTTGTGCAGTGATTTCAGCAGCTTTAGCAGTGTCACCAGCGTCTTGTGCTTTTTTAAGTGCACGGAACAAATCGTTTAATTCTTTTGCGTCAGCTTGACGTAAGAAAGTGTAGATTTCTTCGATCAATGCAGGAACAGAAGTTTTTTCGTGCATAGATTGGTCAGGAAGAGGACCGAATTCTGAACGAAGTGCAGCAACCATCCAACCAGAAAGGTAGATATAACGGCGCTCAGTAGTACCGAAGTATTTTTTGTTCGCAATCATTTTTTGTTGCGCAACAAAACCGTGCCAGCAACCTAAAGATTGAGTGTATTTGCTTGAATCAGCATCATAAGCAGCCATATCACGACGCATAATCGCAGCTGTATATTTAGCAATGTCTAAACCAGTTTTGAAACGGTTTTGCATTTGCATACGCGCAGCATCTTCAGGACTGATGTCTGCCCAAGTGTTGCCGAATTTTGCTTTTAATTCGCGGATTGCATCAATCGCTGTTTGGTATGTAGACATGATATTTTACCCTGTAATATTATTTAGGATTTATCAATCGAAGGCTAAATCGCGCTTATGCTTGATTGCTCAGATTTAGAGCACTTCGTTACGATGAATACAGAGTAGATTGACTGAATGAATTAATCCAATATTCTCGTGTAATTCTCGGTATTTTTTAAAAAAATGTATAGATCAAAGTCTTACTCTGACAAGCTCACAAAAAACTAAACCATTGTTTTAAATTGTATTAATTTTAAAAAACCATAAATATCTTTGCTTACAAATTCATCTTTTTGAAGATAATTTATTCATTAGACTTAAGTCTTGCGTTTCTAAAAAAATACTTGCATTGGCCATTTCTGCCATTTTTTAGATAAAATTTGATGATATTCAATTCAATACAACTGCATAGATTTCACTCAAAAGCTTTGTTTTATTATCAGTTTTGCCAATGCTTATTGGCATACACGCTTTTAAAATACTGCAATTAGAAAAGTAATGCGCTTGTACACATATTTCATTCAGAAATAGTCAGGACTTTGGCTGTTTTTATTGCCATTTTTTGCTGTTTATCTCGTCGTTTTTTTCATCATAATTTCTACACAAGCCATACAGCTTATGGCATAATCCCTATAATTTATTGATTTTATTTTCGGTATTTATTTTATGAATCTGGAGCGGGTTGATCTTAATCTATTAATTTATCTTGATGTCTTACTTCGTGAAAAAAATGTAACACGTGCTGCAGAACAATTAGGGGTCACCCAACCTGCCATGAGTAATATTTTACGTCGTTTACGCAATTTATTTAATGATCCCCTGCTAATTCGTTCTTCTGAAGGTATGACCCCTACCGAACGCGCGCTAGAACTACAACCGCGTATTCGTGATGCCTTGTCTGACCTTTCCATGATTCTGGAACCCCGTACCGAATTCCGCCCTTATACCTCTAATCGTGTTTTTCGGATTATGACATCCGACTATGCCGAAGCAACACTAGTACCGCGTTTGGTTAAAGCGTTACGTTCTGAAGCACCCAATGTTGTACTCGACTTTCTAACGCCTAGTGATGTGTCATACCGTGACATGGAACAAGGCAAAGTTGATTTGGCGATTAACCGTTTTAATGAAATTCCGCAAAGTTTTCATCAGGTTTTAGTCTGGCGTGACAGCTTCTCTTGCTTACTCAATCACAAACACCCTGCTGCCAATAATCTCAATTTAAAAAGTTATTTAGATGCTCAGCATATTTGGGTCTCTAAAACTGGTATGGGCGTTGGCTTTGGCGTAAATCCTGAAAAACAGGCTGGTTTAGGTTGGATTGACCAAGCATTAGAGCGTATTGGCCAAAAACGTAAAATTTCGGTATTTACCCGTCATTATCAAATGCCTGCTTTACTTGCCTCTAATGTCGATTTAGTTGCTACCCTGCCAACCCGAATCGCACGCTTACAAGCCAAAAGCCAAAATTTACTCATTAAAGACCCACCATTTTATATTCCAGAATTTGAATTGAAGATGGCATGGTGTCCATTGCTACATCATCACCCTGCGCACCGCTGGTTACGTCAACTGATTTTATATGTGGCACGTCAGATGATTGAGGAAGAAAATCGTGAGTTTTTAATGAATAACTCTCAATTTTCAGCCTATTAATTAAAAATTCACTGAACTTATTATTTGTAAAAGCTTATACTCAAATGAGGAATATTTCGGTATTCCTCAGCATTTTAAAAAGATTCAAATTTGTAATAGATACAATAATATAATCCACAGGTGGATTCGTGAGCCTCTTCCAGAATATCGTTATTATCTTAATACTCATTGTCGGAGCTGGTTTTTTATCCCTGACCGAAATTGCACTGGCAGGTGCGCGTAAAGTTAAATTAAAAATTTTAGCCGAATCTGGCGATGAACGTGCCCAAAAAGTATTAGACCTACAAGAAAACTCGGCTGACTTTTTTGCGGCCTCTCAAATTGGCTTAAATGCTGTTGCAATTTTAGGTGGTATTTTAGGTGAAGGTGCATTTCGTCCTTATTTCTACAACCTAGTCATGCGCTTTTATCAAGGGCCTTGGGCAGAAACCATCAGTTTTGCACTTTCTTTTACCTTGGTCACGTCACTGTTTATTTTATTTGCCGACCTGATGCCTAAACGCTTGGCCATGATTGCCCCTGAAAAAATTGCAGTGGCGGTTATTAACCCCATTCAGATTTTTATTCGGGTCTGTAAACCTTTGGCATGGATGATCAATGCCATTGCCAATGTGCTGTTCCGTTTATTTAAAGTCAACACCACCCGTGAAGATAACATTACTTTTGATGATATTTCTGCGGTGATGGATGCAGGTGCGCAGGCTGGTGTTTTGCAGAAGCAAGAGCATCACTTTATTGAAAACGTGTTTGAACTAGAAGAGCGTAACGTGCCTTCAAGTATGACCACACGTGAAAATGTGGTGTTTTTTACCTTAAAGGAATCGGAAGCCAGTATTCGACAAAAACTTGCAGAGTACCCCTATTCCAAATTTTTGGTGTGCAGTGAAAATATTGATGACGTGATTGGTTATGTGGATGCCAAAGACATTTTAGTCAGAATTCTAAACAATCAATCTTTACTACAACTGAATGAAAGCACCATCCGTAATGTTTTGACCATTCCAGATACCCTCACGCTTTCTGAATTACTCGATCGTTTCCGCTCTACCAAAGAAAAATTTGCGGTGGTGATTAACGAGTATGCCTTGGTTGTCGGTGTGATTACCCTGTCGGATATTATGATTACCGTAATGGGCGATTGGGTGACACCCATTGAAGAAGACCAGCAAATTATTAAACGTGACAATAACTCATGGTTGATTGATGGCAGCACCCCAATTGAAGACATTAAACATGCGCTGCAAATTGATGAAATGCCCGATGATGAAAATTATGAAACTATTGCAGGTTTTATGATGTATAAATTGCGAAAAATTCCACGACCTGCAGATTCTGTATTATTTGATGGTTATAAATTTGAAGTGGTCGATGTCGATCATTTTAAAATTGACCAACTCTTGGTAACGCGCATTGTAGAACCTTTGGACAACGCAAATGCTGTAGCAACAGAAGAATAACTATGTGCTAAACACGACAATAAAAAAGCACCACATCGTAAATGATATAGTGCTTTTTTATTGGGAACGATCTAAATATTAGTATTGCTTAATCAATTCATCCAATACCGCATGATAATGAATTGCAATATCTTCAGCTAAGATTTTATAAACATTATCAAATTGCACCATCGGCCAGCCTTCTTTCCAGAATGGGAAAATATTGTGCAAATCATGGGTAACCGTTGCATCTTCACGCACAATTGCCTGTGCGATCTGTGCCAAGACTTGTGCTGTTTCAGCACCATCAATGGCTAAATAATCTATGCCACGTACTTTCAAAATACGTACACGGTCTTTTTTATAACGAATTTTTTTGGCTTGTGCATCGTTCAGTTGTAAAGCCAAACTAACCGCTTCAACAAACTTGCTTTCGAAAGACTGATTCAGTGCCACCAACGCAGCTTTATGCGCTTCCTGACGACCTGCTTTCCCACCATTACGGATAATCTCTTTTGCCTCTGTATCCAATTCATCACTTTTCATGGATTGTAAAATGTCGAGTATTTCGATATCACTTAATGATTCAGGAGATTGGTCAATCATGTACTGTCCTTAGACAAAAGAGCAAAACGCTATTTTCGCACAATTTCAGCGAAAGCTCGACAGATTCCGCTGTAATAATTTTACTGCGATAACAGTAAAGTAAAAGTACATCGAACAGATCAGCAGTAATCTTAACGCCTTACAGTCATTGCTCATCTAAAAAACCTGAGATCAACAAATATAATGACTCAAGCCTTTGAGCAAATTCTCTTGTAAATGTGCCGGTTCAACAATTTTTAGATGTGGAATCCAATACCTCACCAAAGGATATAGCTGCATTTCATGGCGGATTTGGCATGAAATGAGCAGCTCACCACACGGTTTTTCTTGAAGAATTTGTTGTTCTGGAAACAGTCGCCGCTGTTTAAAATACAAAGCAACTTCTGCATCTACCGATAAACGGATTTCCTGTTTGTCATGCCCAAACCAAATGCCCTCTTCATCTTCCAACTGCTGCAAAATTTCAGTCTGATGCTCAAAGTCTTGGGCGATATGCGTATGATCAACCTGTTCAATACGGCTTAAACGGTAGACCCTTAAAGTGTCTTGATCAACTGCAGCCAAATACCAATTGCCGTGATGATGGATTAAACGATATGGCAACACTTCTCTTAAGCTACCTTTATAGGCAAATGCAACCGATTTCTTTTGCTGGATAGCTTGCGTCAAAACCTTAAAATGTTCTGCGTATTGAGTGGTGTCTTCATAATGATAACCTTTGGCTGAAAACACCAAGTTTGCCCGATGATCCATTAACTCCCTTAAAAACGAGATGTCCAAAGAAGGATATAAATCACTGATGCCCGACAACTGAGCAAAGTTCTGAATATCCTGTAATTTAAAACGGCCTAAATAAGATGAATCTAAATAATAACGCTTGCTGCGCTGGTCTTGCAGCAGAGGCAAATATGCATTCAAACGGTCAAAATCACGCTCGATGGTTCGGGTACTGACCTGAAACTCTTCTGCCAACTCCTTGACACTTAATTGATGTCCTACATTTAATTTGGTTAAAATATTGGCAAGTCGATCTGCCAAACGCTCATGTGTTGAACTCACACATTTCATAACACCCTCTTTGTGCTTTTTTCTATAGCACTGTTTTTTATCACTATAACCGTATTAAAAATAATAAAGACTTTAATTTAAAATGAAAATTCAACTAAATATATAGATTAAAACGACCTCGTATTTTTAGCACCAATGAATAAAGACTGCCAATTTCTGTGAAAATTTAATATGAATTATCACGCTTATCAGCATCTAAACGTGCGTTATAACGCTCTAAATGTAGCATTGCACTATACACGCGATGTAAATCTCCTAAATTGATTTTCTTGCGAATAATGCTTTTGTGCAACCGTTTCAAAGCAGCAAAACTATGCTGAGTACTGTAAAAAGAAGGTAGAATTTTCATGATGTTGGCCCTCTGTTGTGCAATGTTAGGATGGTATGTTTTTAATCTTTATTTGTTTGGTTGGAATTAATATACATCGCATTTTCGACAGGTTGTGTCGGATGGTTCACCATTATTTTACTTTTTGGTAAATCTTAGAAAAATAGTATTAAATTTAGAAGAATCATAATGTAATTTTTATTGAAAAATCGTATCTAAATTTGTACGCATAAAAAAACTGACCCATGGTCAGTTTTTTTGAATGATGTACGAAAAGCCTTAAAGTACTTCTACAACAACCTTACCCACATGGTCACCTGTGTCCATTTCTGCATGGGCTTGCTGAATTTGATCAAACTTAAATGTTTTGTAGATCATTGGTAAGCATTCACCTTTTTCCAATAAAGGCCATACCGTCTCTTGTAAGCCTTTGGTGATTTCTGCTTTTTCTGCCGTGTTGCGCGCACGCATGGTTGAGCCTGTAATGGTCAAACGTTTCATCATAATTTGACCCAGCTTAACCTCTTTGGCTTTTGCACCACCTAAAAATGCGATATAGACCAAGCGGCCATCACGACGTAATAAGTTTAAATTACGCTCTAAATACGGCGCACCGACAATATCTAAAATAATATCAACCCCAGCATTGTCTGTAGCAGCCTGAATTTCTTGCTCAAAGTCCTGAGTTTTATAGTTAATTGCTGTAGTGAGGTGTGAAATTGCCTGTACTTTTTCATCTGAACCCACTGTCGCAAAGGTTTTCAAACCGAGAGCATTACACAGCATTAATGCTGTTGTACCAATGCCACTGGTGCCACCATGAATAAGTGCTGTTTCGCCAGCTTTGGCTTTGCCCATTTGGAATACATTTGCCCACACAGTAAAAAATGTTTCAGGAATCGCTGCAGCCTGCACAAAACTCACGCCTGCAGGAATAGTCAAAGTTTGGCTTTCTGGTACTACACAATATTCTGCATAGCCGCCACCATTGGTTAAGCCACAAACACGATCACCCACTTTAAACTGGCTGACCTCTGCCCCTACAGCAACTACTTCACCTGCAACTTCCAAACCTGGAACAGGAGTTACTCCTTTCGGCATTGGGTACAACCCCTGACGCTGTAAAATATCTGGTCGATTCAAACCAAAAGCATGAACTTTCACTAAAACTTCATTGGCTTGCGCTGCTGGAATTGCCACGGTTTCATAGGCCAGTTTTTCTGGCCCACCTGGTTCTGTAATAATAATTTGCTGCATTGTGCTTGCGGTCATGACAAATCCCTGCTTGATTAATTGTTAAATGAATTCTGACTATTTGAACATAAAACAGTAATGCATTAAAACCCAGATCAACTTAGGTATAATTCAAATCACATGGTGTTTTCACTCATGAATAAAGGGTATGCAATGTCAGAAATTGTAGAATATAACGAAAATAATTACCGTGAATTTGAATACGAAATTGGCTTAGCGGTGATTCGTTTTTATGCACCTTGGTGTACGCCCTGCGTGCAGAATGCACCGTTTTTTATACAGCTTGCTCAGCAGTTCGATGCCTCAGTAAAATTTGGCAAAGTGAATGTAGATTTATCTTCCATTCTGACCTTACGCTATCAAGTCCTTGGTTTGCCTACTACGCTTATATTTCAAGATGGTCAAATTGTAGAGCGATTGTCTGGCAATATTTCCAATGCACAATTACAACAAAAAATTCAGGCTTATCTATCTGCCTAAAAAAGTGACCAGCGACAACATCCGTTAAGGTCACGCTTAAATTAAGATTGAACCACCACTTGATCACGCCCTGCATGTTTGGCCTGATACAAATGCACATCTGCAGTTTTCATTAAATCATCCACATGACTGTAGCTATACTCACGCGTCATCCATGCAACGCCTATACTTAAAGTCACGTATTGTTTGTGATCTTCTCTTGCGACATGCTCAAACTGTGCATCTCTTACCGCCTGCAACACGTTTTGCATCAACTGCCCAATCACATGCTGCGGAATATCATGCAGCAAAATGGCAAATTCCTCGCCACCATAACGGGCGACATAAGCGCTTTTAGGTAAGGTCGCATGTAACACCTTGACCAAATTTTGCAAAATTTGATCACCTTTTAAGTGCCCATAATGGTCATTGTATTTTTTAAAATAATCGACATCCAACATGGCAAACACCAAAATATGCCGTTTGCCCTGTAGCGTTTCTACATACAAACGCTGGATTTCTTCATTTAATGCACGGCGGTTATAAGCGCCTGTAAGTGCATCAATTTTAACCTGCATCTCTAGCTTTTCATTTAAGTTGCTTAATTGCTGGGTACGTTCCTGCACTTTAGAATCCAAAGAACTGTTGAGATTAATCAACTTCTGGTTAAGTCGCTCAATATGTAAATTGTGATAGGCATAGTTACGTGCCTGCTGAAACATAATCAACAACGCATACACACTGGTGGAAATAAAAGATAAGTGTATGGAATCGACAAGATTCAATACCAATAAAAAGTCATGAATAAACGTGGCACACAGTATAATGACCGCCCAAAAGTTGATTGCAGAATAGCTCTCTCCCAAACGAATAGTTTGATAAAACCCATACGCAAAATTGGCCAAGACGACGATAAAGAAAAAGGCGCTATAAAACGCAAGTTGCTGAAAAATGCTAGGCTCAGCCCATACCGTCACACCAATATTAAAACTGAGCAGCAACATTGCCGCACTATAAATCCAGCGGTTTAAATAATGCGTGCTGAGTAAAAACATATAACTCAGAAAGAATAAAATCGCAAAAAAGCTAAATAAGTATTCGAGTCTTAGCCCCCATGACCAGCTTAAATTCAGGAAAGTGGTATAAGCATAAGGGGCAGAAAATAAGTTATGGAGTGCCAGAAAAACGATAAACAGACCAAGAATAAAGATATGTTTGTTCTTTCCTCCCTGTGCTTGGCTAAAGGCTGAGAACATTAAAGTAAACACACCGATACCAAGTACTGCGCCACAAATCATGGCAATACTCATCATCAAACGCTGAAATTGCTGGTTGATGACACGACTAACACCAATTTTCATTGGGTTTTTTAAGCCACCTTGTAAGCCCTGAAAACTGGAGGCTTGGATGGTTAACGTAAAATATTCACTTTCAGGCACAAAATAAGCAATTCGTGGTGCATTTTCTGTTTGGTGGGTGGCAGCATCTGCCCCCACCGTGCCAACCCGCACCAAACCATCACCATTTAAAAATACTCGATACGCGCCATATTGGTTAGGAATCCAAATTGCAATCCGTTTACCTAAAAATTCTTTAGGAATTTGAAAATGCCCAATGAAAGTGCCATAGGTATTGCTATTGCCCGTCAAATCTTCAAATGATGCTGGCAATTCCACCGTCTGTGCAGACAAGACTGCGCTAGGTTCTTGAAGGAGTTGTTGTGGATAGAACAGCCATTTACCTTCTAAAAAGCTGGGATGGTCTTCTGTGAACTGAATATGATTGAGTAGTTTTTGATGTAAATAGTAAGATTCAGGTGCGGATTCATACTGCGCCCAAACATGATGTGTTGTAAGCGTACTACATAGCAACAGCAAACATATAAACGCACAAGTGCGCCACATCTGAATTAAGGCCAAAAAATATAGATCCTAAATATACCTGTTTTTTAATCTAATCGGTCTTGAGCTAAATTTGAAGTAAAAAATAAGTCATTCATACAATACTTTACATGCATCAGATGAATGACTTATGACCAACGATGTTCAACCAAGATCAAATAAAATTATTGATCGCGTGTTTTCACATCGTAAAGTTCAATTTCAAAAATTAAATTCGAGTTAGCTGGAATAATATTGCCCATTTTGCGCTCACCATAAGCCAAATGTGCAGGTACGATTAACTTACGTTTACCGCCAACTTTCATGCCCATAATGCCTTGATCCCAGCCTTTGATGACACGACCTGTGCCAATCACCGTTTCAAAAAAATTTCCACGGTCAAGTGATGAGTCAAACTTGGTTCCGTCTTCCAACCAACCCGTATAATGTGTGGTAATTAAAGCACCTTTAACCGCTTCTTTACCTTCACCCACCACTAAATCAATAATTTCTAATTCTGCACTCATGCGGATCTCCAAATATAAATGGTCATGTAATTAACATAGACCACAAAGGATTAAATTTTAAAATCAAATGTCTGACTGATTTCCAACCAAATTACAGCAGACTATTGCAAAAGATTATTGCAACTGTGTCCACTCAATCTGAGCCTGCGCCTGATCACCTATCAACGTCCATTCACCATCCATTACATTCAGCTGTAATTGCATGGTGCGTTCGCACAGCGCTTGAATGGCTTCAGTGCTCGCTGCAGACAATTGCCAAACTTCTACATTATTTAAACTTTTGATTTTACTGTTGCGTTTGTACCACTCATCTACCGATGAGCCATAAGCAATAATAGCCACCTGCTTACAACGTGCACTGGCTTTTTTGACTTTGTCTTCGTCTGGGCAGCCTACTTCAATCCATTTTATCAATTGACCTGTTAAGTCTTTTTCCCACAAGGCAGGCTCATCGGTTTCAAACAAATCTTTGGTAAATTCCAAAACTTCGTCTGCATAACGGGCAAAAGCCAAAATGCGCACCATCAGGCGTTCAATGGTTTCAGAAGGATGCAATGCCATTGTTAGTTGATAGTCACCATATTGATGCACATCCATATTGGCAATGTTCAAATCTGCTTTATAAATTGTCGCTTTTAGCGCCATTGTGCTGTTCCCAAAACCAAGTCAAATTTGCCGCTAAGCATAATAGATTTTAGTTTTTTTTGCTGCATTGATTGCAGTTCAATCTGCACCTTAATCATTCATTTAATGTGTCATTTGCAAGCTGACAGGCCAATAATTCTGCTTCAAATGCCTGCCAGTCACGTGCTGTTTGATAAATAATTTCGATGCGGTTATCAATTCCCTCTTCGGTAGATTGATAGTTGAATTGCTCAGGATTGAAGTTAAAACTTTGCCAACCTTGATTGGTGTTAAAAATTCCTTTAATGCGTAACCAGTCTTGTTGCTCACACAGCAAATCTAACAGTGGATAAAAGTCGAATTGCCAACGTTTTGGAAATTTCCAGCCCGCCACCGAATAGCCCTGAGCACTTTCTACATAATGATATGGCAACTGTTTAATTTCTGCTTCAGATGTATTTGCAGCTGGGATCAGCGTTTTTTGTAATTTTAATAAGGGCTGAATTTTGCGTTGTGTGCCTACATACAGTTGATCAATTTCTGCCAAAGTAATATTGCCTTGTGCTGCTTTCAGCCACCTTTGAGCATAGGCTTGATACTCGTGTTGCAATTGCACCAGCGCCTGTTCGTCTACAGCCTGCATTTGATCTGCATGTGACACCACTATAATTTGCGCAGCTTTCAGTTGATCTGCATATAGGTTTTGCTGTGACCATGCATGATCGTGCAAACGTGATCCATCGACCACAGTCACCAAAGCACGCATAGATAAATGTGTATGCCAATGCGGTTCAGTTAGTTGCTCCAACAATTGTGCAGGATGGCCCAAGCCTGTTGGCTCTATAAATAAACGGTCAGGTTGGGTTTCAGACAATAAACGCGATAAAGCAATTTGCATAGGTAGTTGACTGCTACAACATAAACAACCACCCAGTAATTCTTTCACTTGATAGCCTTGCTGTTGCGGCAACAATTGCTGATCTACTCCAATTTGACCAAATTCATTCATCAGCACAGCCCAGACCTCATGTTCTGGCTTTTGACTGAGCAATTGTTTTAATAAGGTGGTTTTGCCTGCACCCAAAAATCCAGAAATAATATGGGTCGGAACTGCTTTTTGTGGTGCAATTAATTTCAAAACAAACTCACTGTATTAAAGTACAAACAACAGCAAGCATGCTAAGCAAGTTTAGTTTTAAGTTCAATCTGAATCTGAATACGTGAAAATTTGGGCTATAAAATAAGTTTATTGAAAGATTCTCTTACATTTAGCCAGCCTGAATTACGCAATAAATTGCACGAAATTTCCAGCTTTCCACTGATCGATGTAATGTTTTATTGCTGCACCAGCAATTTCCTTTGGGAAAAGACGCTTACTTTGACGAAATTTAGCTGCAATTTTAAAACAAAATTTACCAAATTCTTACCTGCTCATCATCATTGTGATGTTCAAGTAACCGCATCTGTTTTGCTTTGTTGCAAGCATTGATCCTACATTCTGCACTGCTTAGCATGAGTCCCTGTTCAGCATGTTCAAGTCAGGTGATGACTAATTTGAATATTTGAGAAGCAAGATTCGCTTCTGCTGAATATTTAGGTTTATAAATTTTAAATAAGGATGCCAAACTATGAAATTAACTCATATTCTATTCGCTTCTGCCTTCGCATTTGCTACAGCCAACAGCTTTGCTGCCAAGGCTGAGACCAGCAATACCGAACGAGAAAAAGTGATTGTTTCAACTCAGGAAGCTGTGGCTGAACATGCTTCAGAACAAACTGCTGCACAACCAGCTTCTGAAACTGCAACTGAGCAACCTGCTGCTGCAACGCCACAACCTTAAGTCCTTCACACAGTGACACAACGCTAAGTTGTAAATACCACAACCGTTGCGTTTGACTCCACTCTCTGGGCGAACACAGCGGTTGTCTTGTAACTCAAAGCCTAAATCCACCATAGAAAATAATGATGATTAACTCGGAAACAATCTCTTTAGATCGCAGCCAATCCTAATAGCGTAATCAACAGCACTATCCCTTTCTCCACACTACTCAACTGCATTATAAAATTACGCTTTTTTCTTCACCAATGTAGGTACCACCATCAATTTATAGAGCACTAAAGTCAACAAGGTGATCAGCGCACACAACATATAAGTCAGCGAGTAGCCATACCATGCAATGAGAACACCCATCAACACTGAACCAATTGCCATGCCTAAATCAAACAAAGTGAAAAAAGTAGAAATTGCATGCCCCATCCGCTGTTTAGACACAGACTGAATCGCTACGGTTTGTAAACATGGGAACACAGAACCATAACCAATACCAATGAACACAGCAGAGAGCCATAAGACCCATTGATTAGATAAAAAGCTGACGATGGCCAAGCCAATCGCAAAAAATAACAGTGAGGGATAAATCACAGAACTTGGCCCACGCCGATCATATAAGCGTCCAACCCACGGACGTACCGCAATCATCGACACTGCAAACACCACAAAAAACACACTGGTATAAGCCAGTAAGTTTTTGGATTCGCTATACGCCGTGATAAAACTCATGATGCTTGAATAAGCCAGTGCCGTGAGTAATGCCACTAAACTGACAGGAATAACTTTTGTTTCAATCAGGTCATGCCAACTTAAGCCTAAACTTTTGGATGTACTTCGATTCGCTTGCTCTATCGATGCAAGTGGTTGTTCTGTTGCTGTGCTATCTTTCACATCTAACAGCCAACAAAAGACAAAGCCTATGCACATAATGATGCATAAAATGCCGAATAACACCTGAAAGCTACTGAATTGCACTACAGTTAAAGCTAACAATGGCCCGAATACCACACCCAAATTGGTGGACATGACAAAGTAGCCCATGCCCTCACCTTTACGCTGTTCTGGAATAAAATCATTGGCCACAGGTACTGCAACCGTAGTCAAAATACTGAACCAAATACCATGTAAAAAGCGCACCAACAGCAAACTCCACATGCTGTCTATCCACAAATAGCTAAAAGCAAACAGTACAAAAAATAATTCTGAACCACGAAAAGAGAATTTCTTGCCCAGTCTTTCTACAATCAAACCTGAAAATGGTCGAATAGCGATGGAAGAAATTAAAAATAATGTCAGTGCCAAACCTGCTTCTTTTACCGTACCATCCAAATCTTTCATAATGTATATGGGTAAAATCGTCAGCAAAGCAAAATAATAAATAAATAAAAACAGGTTATTGCATACGCACAAAATAAAGGAACGATTCCATAATCGTTGTGAACCGTCTGCAATAGAAGATGAAGAAGACATAAAATTTTACTTTACGATTGTGCTGTAGGCATCAATGCAGGTTGAATCACCAACTGCACTAAATCGTGGATATACTGTGCATCAGGCATACGGTTGAAAAAAATAATTTGATAATGAATAGGCCCATATAACGTGTCGAGCATCATCTCAAAAGGATAATCCTCACGAATTTCACCACGCTGAATTGCGACTTGTATTAGCTTTCGTGTTTGCTCACGACGCGGCAATAAATAATCTTTAAAAAACTGCCCCGCAGTTTCACGCTGCTCTGCCATAACCACCAATAAAGCCCGCCCCACGCCATGATTTAAAGCCAGACTCAGTCTTGAAAGTTGCTGCATCAAATTGAATTGTAAGGACTGTTCAAAATCCAACTCAAACACTGACTCAGTTTGTTGTTTAAACGCCTCAAATACCAAATCAGACTTATGCTTCCACCAACGGTAAATTGTGGACTTCCCTACCCCTGCACGTGCAGCAATATCTTCAATGGTCAATTGACGATAGTCCTGCTCTGCAAGCGCAGCCACCACTGCATTTAAAATGCACTGTTTACGCTTGGAACTTTTTTCTGGTGTATGCTCTGTCATGTGCTATCCCAAATTTGTGGATGTGATTTGCTCTACAAAACGATACGATACGTTTCGTTTTAATATAATAAAGTAAGATTACAGTAGATACTAGTGCTAAGACGTTTCAATTGATGATCCATCTGGCTTTACAAGCGAAGTACCTGAGCAATCATTAATTTTTACGGAATAAAATGCAGGCATAAAAAAAACCTGCTTATTTTAAAAGCAGGTTCCGATCAGCGAGTCAACATCAACTTAGCTGTGTTCAGTTTTCTTGTAAATGCTGCAAGATGGATGATGATTTTCCTGCAAACGCGCCACTTTACGCTGTTCTGCAGCTTCAAAACGACAACGTTTCCAGTCATTATCTAACTTCAGTGCTGGAATTTGTTTTGGTTTACCGTGTTCATCTACAGCCACCATCGTGAAATAACAGCTGTTGGTATGGCGTACAGTACGTTTTTGAATGTTTTGTGCTTCTACACGAATCCCAATTTCCATTGAAGTACGGCCAACATGGTTGACACTGGCAAGGAACGTCACCAATTCACCTACATGAATTGGCTCTTTAAAATTCACTTTATCTACCGAAAGGGTCACGACATAACTACCCGAGTAGCGACTCGCACACGCATACGCCACTTGGTCTAATAGTTTTAAAATTGTTCCACCATGTACATTCCCCGAGAAATTTGCCATATCGGGTGTCATTAACACGGTCATGGTTAATTCTGACTGGTCATCTAACACTGGGGCAATTTGATCTAATGGTGACATCGCGTTCTCTAGACTCTTTTCAAGACAGTAAGATAAGAACCATTATTATATCGTGTTTAGAAAAGTTTGAATGTTCATTTCGGCAACAACTGCATCATTATTATTTATATTGTTTATGACAACATTTATTTAAAATTATAAGACTAAAGGCCAATGCTCCCAAGCTGTTATTTTTTAATCCATTTCTGTTTTTTTAAAACACTTGTTCAAATTTGATATTCGGTTAATCTCATTGATTCAAGTGTTCAAAAAACCATCATATTTTTTATTTTTTATAGATAATTCAAGTGATTTACCACCCAATTTTAACGCTAGATGACAAAAAAAAGGCTTAAAAATTGACTTACAGATACACTAATTAGCAGCCAGACGCAGCATTTCCTGCGACACATTGCTATAAGTTAAAGTCTGATCTTGGCTTAATACAGCTTCAATAACATAAGTCCCATCTGGATTAATCATGGTAATGGTAAAAACAACTTCTGCCATGGTCGCCAGTTTTACCTGCTGTCCCACTTGAAAATGCAACATAATGCTGCCCCCTTCAATTTTGTGCTGTGTTCTAAAGTATTTATCTTAAAGTGAATGAATTTTCTTTATTTTTTCTGACAAGCATCATCAAAACAAAAAAGTAATTTGCTACATAGCATAAATTGAAATATATCAAATGAGAATTTATTTTTAATCTGTTTTAAATCTAAATATCCAAGTCATCTTGATGAGATACTTTTTAAGTATTCTATTTTTTAATTATAGATATAAATGAATTACAATAATTAAAAGTGAATTTTTCCATGAATAATCATTTTTATTCGCTCGCACTCATACATAAGTTCAATTAGACTCACCCTTTAAATCATCTTATTTGAGTCATATAAAGTTTATAGGCAGTTTTATTCACTGCCCATAGAAAGCCTGTGTGTTACTGGCGTTGTACCCGACAATCCGATGCCCATGACTAAAATGATGACGGCGATAAACCTGATCAATTTTATATAATTGTTGTGTAGTCGCATCTGCGCCTGCCTGCATGGTCGTTTCACGGCCTTTCACATCAAAAATATGCGCCTTTTCACGTAAATCAGGTTCAATCACGACATCCGCCTGCTTCAACTCTTCATTGGCCAAGTGCTTTTGCATGATATTAATGTTCTGGTTAAACAGCCCCCAAACATTACTGGTTTCGGTATGGATTGGCTGAGCTAAAATATTCACGGCAATCACAATATCTGCACCTAATTCACGCGCGACTTTTACGGGTACAGGGCTAACCAAACCGCCATCTACATATTCATGCTCAGCAATTTTTGTAGGGACAAACATACTTGGAATAGACACCGAAGCGCGTACTGCCTGCCCCGTATTTCCATAATTAAAGACGACTTTTTTACCTTCTTTCAATTCGGTCGCCACTACATACATAGGTATTTTAAATTGTTCTAAACGCAGTTGATCGACTTGTGTATTGACATAATTTTCAACTTTTTTACCATCAAAAAAGCCTTTTAAATCGAAAGTAACATCGCGCACATCATTGGCTTTCATGTTTAAGGCAATGTCACGTAATTGTTGCGCATTTTTTCCACTGGCATAAATTGAGCCAACAATGCTGCCCGCACTACTGCCCACAATCAAATCAGGCTGAATACCGTATTGCTCTAATACTTCAATTACTCCAATGTGTGCATAGCCACGTGCACCACCGCTGCCTAATACCAAAGCCACCACAGGTCGCTTGTTTTTTTGCTTAAGTTGCTGAAAGTCAATTTGATTCAGGCGTGACTCAGCTTCAGCCACAGCAGGCTGCGTAGCCACAAGATTTTGTGTCAAATTTTGCGGCTGTTGTGGGACAGTTTGACAACCCAACATCCATAATGCGGTTAGCGATACACACCAAATTTTCATATAGACCTTCTTGAATCCATAGCTTTCAGTCGATACTTGTTTGCAATTTAAAAATAGCAGGCTCATGCTTCCATTACATTTGAAACATAGTGACTATTTCAGTATGCACAGGCCATGGGCACTTCAGCAAATCACTCATATAAGTGCACATAGTCTATCTATTATTTTAACTGATCCTTGTAGTAATTCGTTAAACTGTCACGTCTAGCCACTACATTGGCGCACAAGTTGAATCTGTCTACACATATATGCACACGCTCACTTCTTCTTCGCTATTTTGGGTCTTTCTACAATTGGGCTGCTTGTCTTTTGGGGGGCCTGCAGCACACTTGGTATTTTTCCATCAACGCTTTGTGCAACAGCTCAAATGGTTAGATGAAGCACAATATGCCCAAGTTGTGGCACTGGCTCAACTTTTACCAGGCCCAACCAGTAGTCAGGTGGGTTTAGCGATTGGTTATTTACAAAAAGGCTATTGGGGGGCAGTACTTGCATGGCTTGGTTTTACTTTACCTTCTGCTGTGTTCATGGCTTTAGTTGCAGTACTCGGACATCAATATTTAGAAGTGCTTTCTTCAGATAGTTTCCACACGATTCAACTGATTGTTTTAGCCGTCGTGGCTTGGGCATTTTGGCAAATGTTAGGCAGTTTTTGTAAAACTATTTGGCAATACGCCTTAATGCTGGCTGCAGCTGTTTTTATTTATTTTGTGCCTTTTAGTTTGAATCAAGTCTTGGTGATTTTGCTTGCAGCAGTTTTGGGTATATGGATGGCAAAACAGACGCCAACGAATGTTCAAAATACAGATGCAACTCAAACGAGCTTTACTGCAAATCACATCATTCAGCATCGTAAATACGCCATATTTTGGGGTGGGCTGTTTGTTGCACCGTTTATCATATTAACAGGACTCAACTGGTTCACGCCAAATTTGCTTTATGCCGCCAACTTAAGTTTCTATCAAGCAGCCTCTTTGGTGTTTGGTGGTGGCCACGTTATTTTACCCTTGTTACATCAAGATTTTGTCAGTACTGGTTTAGTAAGCGCAGAACAATTTGATTTGGGTTATGCCATGGCACAATTAGTTCCAGGCCCATTATTTAGTTTTGCTACTTATTTGGGCAGTTTAGTTCCCATGACGGACATGATGTGGCTCAATGCTGTTTTAGCGACTTTGGCCATTTTCCTGCCTTCTTTCTTTTTGGTTTTTGCTACCTTGCCGTATTGGTCTTGGTTAATGCAGCAAGTTTATATTCGTCATGCCGTTACAGGTATTAATGCCGCGGTGGTTGGGCTATTGCTCTACATGGTGGTGGAAATGGCACAACGCTATGTACTGAATTTCTATGACCTTATTTTTGTTGCCCTCGTGATTGTGCTGTTAAAGTCAAAATTACCCGTTTGGCTGAGTCTGATGGGAAGCTTCCTGCTCTATACTGTGTTATTGAATTTTATTGCTTAGGCTATTTTTAAGATTCACTTAAACCAATGCCTGTAGCATAGCGTTCGAGTGTAAAGGCACTCTCACCGTTATATATCGCCATAAAAAATGCCAGCTCATGTGAACTGGCATTTTATTTTGCAATCTATCTACAACTGAACAGCTTAACCTGCAAAGAATTTCAAAATAGACTGAATCACAGCGACGTTAATCAAGTCGACAAAGAAAGCGCCACACAACGGCACAATCAAGAATGCTTTATAAGAGGGGCCATACATATTGGTAATGGCTTGCATATTAGCAACCGCGGTAGGTGTTGCTCCCATCCCAAAACCACAGTGCCCTGCGGCCAATACCGCTGCATCGTAGTTTTTACCCATAATGCGGAACGTGATAAAAGCCGCATATAACGCCATGGTGATGGTTTGCGCACCTAAAATCACCATCAACGGACCTGCTAAATCTGCCAATTGCCACAATTTAAGCGACAACAAAGCCATCGCCAAATATAAAGACAACGACGCATTTCCAAACACATCAATCGCACGGTCAAAAATATTGACTTTAAAAATACTTTCCAAGACATTACGCAGAATCACACCGCCCGCCAATGCCCAAACGAAAGTTGGCAATTCAAACATAGTACCTTTGGCAGCGCCCGTCATAAACTCGGCAAATGCCAAACACGCTGCAAATAAACCCAAAGTGGTAATGGCATTATCTGCTGTGATTAAACGCACCTGATGCGGATATTCAAATGGAATAAACTCATTAGAGTCTTGATCTGCAGGCGTATTGTCACGTTTTTCAATTTGTTCTTCAGTACGTGGTACGGCCAATTGATGACGGTTGATTAAGGTTTTGGCTAAAGGGCCACCAATCAAACCACCAATGATCAAACCAAAGGTTGCACTGGCCATACCTAATGCCAACGCCCCTTGAATACCATACTGGGTTTCAAAAATTTCGCCCCACGCACCCGCAGTACCATGACCACCCGTTAAGGTAACTGAACCTGCAATTAAACCAATTAGTGGATCAATACCTAATAATGTTGCAAGACTAATGCCGACAAAGTTTTGCAGCACAATAAATGTGGAAATTGCAATCAAGAAAATAATTAAACCAATTCCGCCCTGACGCAATTTTGTAAAGTTCGCGCTTAAACCAATCGAGGCGAAGAAAATCAGCATAAAACTAGTTTGTAATGCGCTACTGATGGTAATGCTATAACCCCAAAATTGATGCACCAACAATGAAACAATTGCGGCAACCAAACCACCTGCAACAGGTTCAGGAATGTTATAGCGTTTTAAAAAATCAATTTTATTAACCAAAAACCGTCCTAAGAGCAGGACGATGACCGCAGCAATCAGCGTATAAAACGCATTAAAAGTAAATTCCATGGCAATATCCATATAGTGATTGCAGATTATTTTTTAATATGATGAAGAGCTGTCTATGCAAACCAAAGCATTTGCATCAGCATAACTCTAAATCAACTAAAAAATGCCGCAATATAAAGTATGTAAGCAGTATCGTATTTGACCGATGTTTAAGATGTATGCGTTTCACTGAGCCAACCCAATCCTTAGGTTTCACTCAAGCATTATGATCTGCGTTTGCCTAGAACAGAAGAAAAGAAAGACAAAAGACAGCAATTTCACTTTCGGGGTGACTTCGAGTGCAAACAACTGAATCGGCTTAAGACTGAGAGGTAATCTCATATAAGCTCCAAGATATCTGAGGTGGATAAATACCTTGCGATAAAGATATTCAATCACTTGATAAAAAACAGCAAGATTAAAGGTCGAACATTATGCATTTTTTTTGACAAAAAGCTGCTATTTTCTGCGTTATTTCTATAAATTTTATTGATTGTTTTCAACTATAAGTGCAAGTTACAGCATTTTATAAAAGTGAATAAAATTTAAGTTACTGAATTAATATCATAAATTTCAGACATAAAAAACAGAGCTTAAAATTAAGCTCTGTTTTGGATTTTGCTCAAAAGTAGCGACTTAGAAGCTATAACGCGCCATAAAGCCTACGCGGTCATCACTGAATTTTTCACCAGCAAATGTTTTACGTTCACCATTAATGTATTCGATACCTAAATCAACTGGTTTTACAGGTGAATAGATAAAGTTAATCCACGCTTGTTGTACTTTCTCGTTAGCACCATCATTTAAACGCGCATAGTCTGTACCATCATCTGCAAATAAAGCACCATAAGCTAAAGTTGAACGCAGTTGTGGTGAGAACTTATAAGTAGCACCCACTTGTACACCAATCGTTTCATTCTGCTCAATGTTCTTATTAGCATCAAGTTCATACGCCGAGTTATTGCCATATAAGTAGTTGCTGTTACCTTGTACATAAGATACATCAGCAGACACTTTTAATGGTTCTGAAACTTGGTAGTTGGTACCTGCAGCCACACCCCAACCTGTTTTATCATCACCAGAAGTAGCTTTATAATGTTCTACCAATGCACGTGCAGAAGCAGAACCTTTACCTTCTGCATAAGCTTGAGTCACTTTTGCCGTTAAATTTGGTACACGATAAGTAATATCAGTACCAGAACTATTACCCTCTTCAGCAGAAACGAATAATTGTGTCGCAGGCGCTAATTTATAGTTGTAGCGTACTTGCGGCACACGTGCTGTACCACCACCAATATTCGTGGCAAAGTCAATCATTTCTGGTGCATGATTAGACAAGAAATTCGATGTAGTTTGACCGAATAACCAGTTATTTAAAGTCAAATAAGCATGACGGATACGTAAGTTTTCTGATTTGTCATTATCAGCACTTGCAAAATCAACTTCGATTTTACCACCAAGTTTGTTGTCACCCATTGGCGTACTAAAATCTAAACCTAAACGCGTAACTTTTGGTGTAGCGCGTAATTTATCTTTTACGTTATTTTCACCTGTTTTGTGAGTAACGTTAAAATCATTATCCGCACCATCAATAATATAGTTTGCGTCCCCACGGATCGAACCATAAATAGATACGTCTGCACCAGATTTAGACTTTAAGCTGCTTAATGCACTTGCAGGTGCAGCAGGTTTCGCCTGTTGTACTTGGGCAATTTGAGTTTGCTGCTGTTGTTGTACTTGCTGTTGTTGCTGAATTAACGATTTCAACGCTTCAACTTCTTGACGAAGTTCTTGAATTTGTTGTTGCTCAGTTTTTGCTGCGTGAGCAGTACCCACCATTAATGTTGTAACGGCAATCGCCAAACCTTTGATCATAAACTGACCGTTGAATAATTGACTCATTCATTTCTCCAAAATAAAACAACGCTGCATCCGTGCATGATGATTTTTTGAGTCATCTATCGATTTCACATCGAATTATAAAAATGGCTTAAAAATCACCACACTTTTGCCCCAATAGACAAAGACACATCAATATTAAAAATATTACAATTTGTGTCATATATTACAGCCATCAATCTATCAAGTTATTGTCTTTATTAAAATCAGTTTTCCCGCACAAATATAAATAAACGATCAAAATTTCAGATCAAAAAACAAAATAAACATATTTTTCAATTAGTTAAACAGGTGGATTATTCAACTAATTGATCATTCATTAGACTATTGTATATATTTAGGTGTAGTTAAAAGTGTAATATTCCAGCTAAAAAATCAGCGTTACAGAACAAAAAATATAATTTTTTGTTCAATTCTTAATCTAGGTCAGGCTTAATTTTAAACGTGGCTAACATACCTGCTCCTATAAACAGCAGCATCAACAGCGCCATATTCAGCAAGGCACTCCAGAACATAAAATTCAGTAATACTCCACCAATCAGACCACAAAAGAATTGTACACTGCCCATTACCGCGCTGGCAGTTCCTGCTCGTGCACCTTGACCCGCCATGGCCAGTGCCATCGCATTCGGGCCTGTAAAACCAATACCTGACACTGCTAAAAACAACCCAAGCATGACCCATATTAAATCAGCTTGTGGCAAACTCCCCGCAATTACCAACAATAATGCGCCTGTTAGTTGAATGGTGCTGCCCAGCTTTAAGCGTTGTAATACACCCAATTTTCCAATGATTTTTTTATTGATGGTTGAAAACAGCATAATGCCAACGGCATTTGCACCGAACAAGTAGGCAAATGCAGTTTCACTCAGTCCGTATTGATCCATCATGACTGCACTCGAACCGCTGATATAACAAAATAAAGCACCACCAGTTAAGCAACCTGCTAACATCGGCATGCGGAAATTTGAATCTTTTAGAATAGAACCATACAAAGTCAGCACCTGCTGAAAATTCAGGTTTAAACGGTGTTGCTTAGCTAAAGTTTCCTGAAAAAAGAAATGCACGCATATCAAACAAACCATGCCAACACAGGCCAGCACCGCAAAAATGGCTTGCCAATTCATCCATTGCAAAACCCACGCCCCTAAAGTTGGCGCAATAATCGGGGCAATGGTCATCACAATCATCATGCTTGAAAAGGCCTGTGCTGAAGTTTGTAAATCCAAACGATCACGAATTGCAGCCCGGGCGATCACCACCCCCACACAACCGCCAAGTGCCTGTAAAATACGTGACGCAATTAAACTCCATTCATTTTGAGCAAAAACGCACAATACACTAGCAACAGAAAACAACGCCAAGCCAAAATACAATGGTGGTTTACGTCCTATACGGTCACTGAGTGGGCCATAAATTAATTGCCCCAATGCCAAACCTAAAAAATAGGCAGGCAAACTATTAGCCACCATTTGGGTAGGTACACCAAACGCATTTGCCATGACAGGCAAAGCGGGCAAATACATATCAATCGACAATGGCCCAAGCGAGGTCAATAACGCCAACAACAAGATCCATGCTGTTGAATATTGCTGTGAAGATGGTTGTGGCGTACCGTTAGAACTTGGTATCGTTTTTGCTATGGTCATATTTTATGATGAAATGGCATACTTGCAGACAAGCTTACACGCTCCATAGTATGATTTGTTGGCATCAAAGATGAATTTTCACATAATTTACCTGACTCCCATAAAACCTCAGTCTAAACAGAGCATTTGCTTAAAGGAATACAGTTGAAATCTTGGCTGACACGGCTGAAACAAGCGACTTATAACACCACGTTTATGTATAACATCCGCATGCTCATTGCATTTGCGGGAACGGCATTTGTCCCCTATTTTATGGGCATGCAACTAGCCACAATTCCTCTCACGCTAGGTGTTGTGGCAGCAGGCTTAAGTGATATTGATGACCGCTTTTCAGTGCGGATTGTCAATCAGCTATATACCTATATCGGCTTTTTTATTACCGCCACCTCTATTCAGTTTTTATTTCCACATCCGGTTTTATTTGCCACAGGTTTAATTCTTTCCTGCATTGTTTTAATTCTGCTGGGTTCACTCGGTCGACGCTACGCCACTATTTCTTATGGCTGTTTAGTGGTGTCGGTCTATTCCATGCTTGGGGTAGATTTATTTGAAGAATGGTATATGCAACCACTGCTCTTGGTTGCAGGTGCTATTTGGTATGGTTTAATTTCAACCATTAGCTTTTTACTGTTCCCTGTGCGTGCAGTACAAGACAAGCTGTCGCATAGCTATGCATCTTTAGGTGACTTTTTATTTGCCAAATCCAATTTATTTGATGTCGATATGACAGCAGCAAGTTATCAGCAAAGCATCATCGACCTATCGCTCGAAAATGGTAAATTAATTGGAATTTTTAACGACTTAAAAACCGCATTGCTAACCCGCTTAAAGGGAGACCGTGGGCAAAAAGATACCCGTCGCAGTTTGCAATATTATTTTGTTGCACAGGATATTCACGAACGTGCCGACTCTGCGCATATTGACTATCAAAAACTGGCTAAAATCTTTCAGCACAGCGACATTCTGTTCCGTTTCCAACGCATTTTGTCTATTCAAGGCAAAGCCTGTAAAGACTTAAGCGAAAGTATTTTGCATCGTCAGCCGTATCTGCATAACACACGCTTTAAACATGCTTTTGAAAACTTAAAACAGTCTTTGGAAAAACTGCGAAGTGAACAGCAATACGATCAAGTCTGGATCAATGCCCTGTTTGCCTTGTATCAGAACCTAAAATCAATTGATGCACAGTTACGCAACCTTGAAACCGAACGTAATATCAAACTGGATAAAGCCAAATATATCGAACAGCAACTCAAAGATGATGATTTGAAAAACTGGGATGATATAGTCATCCGCATCAAACAGCATTTAACGCCTGAATCGGTGCTGTTTCGTCATGCTATTCGTTTATCCATTGTCTTATTAATTGGCTATGTATTTGTGCAAGTGACCAATATTGAATATGGCTATTGGATTTTACTGACTGCTCTATTCGTGATGCAGCCAAACTTTAACACCACTAAACGGCGTTTACGTTTGCGTATTATTGGAACATTGGCAGGCATTGTGGTCGGCTATGCGATTTTATATTTTGTGCCTTCTGTAGAAGGTCAATTATTGATTCTGATCATTAGCGGCATGCTGTTCTTTGAACTACGCAGTAAACAATATGCACAAGCCACAGCCTTTATGACCATTTTGGCACTCATGAATTTTAACTTGGAAGGTTTGGGTTATGCTGCCGCCATTCCACGTATGCTAGATACTTTAATTGGCTGTGCATTGGCATGGTTTGGCGTGAGCTTTATTTTCCCTGACTGGAAATTCCGCCGCCTGCCCCGTACCATTCGTCGCTCACTGACAGCTCAATGTGACTATTTGGCAGAAGTCATTGAACAATACAAACATGGACGTAACAACGGGTTAAATTATCGTGTGGTGCGTCGTGCAGCGCACAACACCGATGCCGAAGTTGCATCACTTATTTCCACCTTAGCCACCGAGCCTGACTTTGACCCCACACAAAAAGCGCAAGCCTTTGAATTTCTGTGTCTAAATCATACCTTTATTAGCTATATTGCTGCCTTAGGGGCACATCGTGACAAAGTTGAAGATCAGGAAGTCCTGCAATTGCTCGACCAAGCACTTGATAATATTCGGGGTGCATTACTCAACGATGAAATGCCAGATTTAAGTGCGCACAACATGATACAAACCATTCGTCAGCGTTTAAGCCAAAACAAGGAAGAAGATCAAAAATCCTTGATTATTTTGCAGCAATTATCCTTGATGATGAGTATTTTGCAGCAAATGAGCCGCTTAAAACAAAGTTTGAGCCATGAACACGATCAGGACGCAACAGAGCTAGCCTCTTTGTAAAGCTTGTTGCAAGTAGAGTGTGCGACATAACTTTTGCCGCATAAATGATTATTCACCGACCTTAGCATGATTTTGCGACAATATACTCACTGAATTGCTGTAATTAATGCTAAACTTTTTGCAGTTTTAAATTTGTTAGTTTCACTATGACCGCGAAAAATTTATACGCCTATACCTTACAGCCTGTGACCTATGAAGTTTCTGAAGAAGAACAGCGTCATGCGCAATTGGTCATTTGGCGCAGCACCAATAAAATTGGCATGAAAGCATGGATCATTATGGGCGTCATTGTTGCCCTATCTGTTTTAGGCATTCTGCTGTTAAAAAATTATTCTACTATTTTCTGTTGGGTTGCCATTGTCTGTGTGGTGCTTTACTTATTAGTACGCAAATACGGCTTGGAATGGTACGTCAAACGTAAAATGAATGAATTTCCTGTACAAGAAATTAAGGGCATTCGTTTAGGCGTACAACCGCATGGCATCGTCATGCGTCAGCAAATGGGCGCTCAAGAAGGTGTAGGTGCTATTGGCTGGAAAGATGTGTACGAATGGTACAACACCCCTGAATTTATTTTAATGAACTTTAAAGTAAAAGGTCAGCAAGGTGCTTATATTTTACCAAAGCGTATGGATAGCCGAAACTTCTCCTTTAATACTATTCGTAAGCACTTAACTGAATCTGCTGGCGAAGCAAAGCAAATCTAAATATCCTCTACTGAATAGCAAGCCTCTGTCCCCCGTGATGGAGGTTTTTTTTGATTAAAATTAAAACAATAAACGATAATGAGAATAAATATTATTTGCAATACGCATTACACCTGTATTATTCTTCATCACAATTCATTCTCAACACCCACGCCTTATGTTGAAAAAAACATTCTTCCAAATTCACTGGTTCCTTGGTATTACCGCTGGGCTTATTTTGTCACTCATGGGCGTGACAGGTGCAATTTATTCTTATGAACAAGAAATTCTAAAATGGATGAATCCTGAAAGTTATCAGGTACAAGTTGGGCAAACGGCCAAATTGACACCTGCTGAAATTTATGCGCATTTTCAGCAAGTACAACCCGATTATAAAATCAATAGCATTAGCATTGCCAAAGACCCTGCGGCCTCCTCAAGCATTAATATTGCCAAAGAAGGTTCAAAACGTGGGCAAAACATTCTCATTAATCCCTATTCAGCAGAAGAACTTCCAAAAGTTAAAGGACGCGAGTTTTTTCAGTTTATTCAGCAATTACACCGCAATTTAACCGTTGGGCCAGTCGGCAAACAAATCACAGGCGCATGTACGCTTATTCTGATTTTCTTTGTGTTAAGTGGTATTTATTTGCGCTGGCCAAAACGTCATTCATTCAAACAATGGTTCGCAATTAAACCCCAACTTAAAGGGCGCAATTTTATTTGGGACTTACATGCTGTTGTAGGCACATGGGTCATCATTTTTTATCTGATTTTAGCCTGTACTGGACTGTTTTGGTCTTATGATTGGTGGCGTGGTGGCATGTACAAAGTACTGGGGGTGGAACGACCACAGCCTCAGCAACAAGCTCAACCTCGAGCGAATGCCTCGAATCCAACTCAGCTTAATGCAGCATCGAGTACTCCTTCTATAGAGCAGAAATCATCAGAAAATAAAAAACCGAAAAATAATATAGATGCTGCTCAAATCCAACTTGCCTTAAATCAGGCGTGGCATCACTTCCCGCAACAATTAGGACGTGATTATTCCAACATTACCTTCAATGTGCCCAAACAAGCCAATGCGGAAATTGACATCAATTTTGTGGATGCCATTCCTCAGCATGAACGTGCACGCAACACGGCGACCTTTAATTATCAAAATACCAAGATCACTACATTACAGCTCTATGCAGACAAAAAACTTAATGAAAAAATCATGAGCAGCATGTTGCCTGTGCATCGTGGTAGTTTCTTCGGCCCGATTTATCAGTTTATGGTCATGCTGGCTTCATTAATGATGCCATTATTCTTCATTACAGGCTGGATGCTATATCTGAAACGTCGTAAACAAAAACGCTTAACTGTAGCAGCACGTCAATCGCAGCAGCAATTCAGTATTGACCCAAATGCTGAGCAATGGTTAATTGTTTATGCCACGCAAACAGGTGTAGCAGAGCAATTGGCATGGCGCACAGCAACGAGTTTGCAAGAAGCGCATCAACCTGTCACTGTCAAAGCTATTCAAGAATTGCAGACAGCTGACCTCAAAGACAATACCCAAATATTGTTTGTTGCCAGCACCTACGGCACAGGAGATGCACCCGATTTAGCCTCTAACTTTGTGAAAAAAATCATGTCACAAAGCTTAAACCTCTCTCATTTACGTTATGCAGTTTTAGCTCTAGGCTCTAAAGAATATCCTGACAGTTATTGCGATTTTGGTCATCGTCTTGCTGCATGGCTGCAACGCAATCAGGCTCAAGCTTTATTTGACACCATAGAGGTAGACAATGCCAATCCTGCCGATGTACAACGCTGGAATCAAGCGTTAGCACAGGTGACACAGCTTGAATTGCAAAGTATGCAAATTGATAAAACCTTTGATACATGGCGTTTGCAACAACGTGATTTACTCAATCCAGATAGTTTAGGTGCACCTGCATTTAATATTGAACTTGTACCGCAGCACGAAGCGCATTGGGCTGCAGGTGATATTGCCGAAATTCAACCTGGCAATAGCACGGCACGTATTCAATCCTTTTTAGCGCAACATCAACTAGATGCACAAACACTTGTGCCGAAACAGCAGCAAACGCTGCAACAATGGCTTTGGGATAAAGACTTAACTGTTCACATTCAGCCGTTTCAAAGCCTTGAAGATTTATTGGTACAACTGCCTGTACTACCAAGCCGTGAATATTCAATTGCCAGCATCCCAACTCAACAAGTTTTGCGCTTGGTGGTACGCCAACAAGCTGATGCGCAAGGAAAACTTGGCTTAGGCTCGGGGTGGCTGACTCAACATGCAGAATTGGGACAAAACATTGCCCTTCGCATTCGGAATAATCCTAGCTTCCATTTAATTGCAGATAATCGCCCAATTATTTGTATTGGTAACGGTACTGGACTTGCAGGTTTGATGAGCCTATTACACGCACGTACGCGTCTTAATTACAGCCAAAATTGGTTAATTTTTGGTGAGCGCCAACAAGCACATGATTTCTTCTATCAACGTACCATTGAAGCTTGGGTTAATACAGGCATGTTGCAACGACTTGATTTAGCCTTCTCGCGTGATCAAGATGAAAAAATTTATGTTCATCATAAATTACGTGAACACGCTGCTGAACTAAAACAGTGGATTACAAACGGTGCTGTAATTTATGTATGTGGCAGTATTCAGGGCATGGCCAGTGATGTCGATCACGCCTTACAAGATATTTTAGGCGATGACCAACTCGAACAATTACGCCTACAAGGTCGTTATCGTCGCGATGTATATTAACTCGGTATGAGAACCTTAATGTCATTCTACTGAGATCAAAAACACTCAGCCAAACATGATTTGGCTGAGTGACCAATTGGAATAAGATTTAGATATACTGATTTGCACCAATGTATTGAATTGAAGCTTATGCCACCCGCTCTATCAAGCCAAACCCACACTCAACTGAATTGGTTTAAACGTGTGCTGAGTAGCATGGTTGCACTGATTTTAGTGTTCGATGGTCTGTATTTAATCAGTTTAAAGAAAATTCATTTTGGCACAGTACTGCCCGTGGTCATTGGTATAATTTTATTGGGTTATGCCTTATTTTACAGATGGATTCAACGCAAGCTCACACAGCACTCAAATCTAAAAATATACTGGAGATTAGGCTGGGGCGTATTTTGGTTGTGGTGCATCAGCTTATTCTGTTTTTTTGCTTATATTCATTTGGGCACACAATCTCAAACATCTGCTCAACCCAATGCCAAAGTGGTCATCGTATTGGGTAGCGGGATTGAAAATGGACTTCCCTCACCAACATTAGCCAAACGGCTAGACACTGCAGCATCTTACGCACTTCAGCATCCACAAAGTTATTTGATCGTGAGTGGAGGGCCCGCCTTTACAGAGCAACTGACCGAAGCACAAGTCATGTCAAATTATTTACAACAGCATTATGCCATTACTGCATCCAGAATTATTTTAGAAACCAAAAGTACCAGTACGGCACTGAATTTACAGAATAGCCAACCACTACTTCACCACTTAGGTACAGATAAAACTCAACCGATTATAGTGGTCACCAGTGATTTTCACACCCTGCGTGCAGCTGCAATTGCTCAACGGCAGGGTTATACTCAATTCAGCATGCTCAGTGCACCTACACCACTCTATACGCGCTATAACGCATGGTTACGCGAATATTTTGCATATATCAGTGGTTGGTTGCTCAATGAATATTAAAATTCAAGCAATACAGCTTGCTTAATTGATACGAATCGAACGTGGTAATGGAATTTGCATATCTTTAAAAAATTCCGGTTTTTGCATATAAACCTGATACAAATAATTTTTCAAATCCAGTAATAATTTCTCAGGGGCAACCAATACATTCTGCCCTTCTGGACTTAAATTCATAGAAATATTGGTGCTTTCTTGACGTAAAAAAGGAATCACTTTTTCAATAAAATCTTTTAGTGAAATTTCTTGTACTTGATAGTTGGCCCAATTGTCTTTGATTAGCAATTTAGCCAAACTTTTATTTTGCCAAATTGCAAAAGCACGCTGGCCTGTGGGTGTTGCACACAATGCCCAACCATCTTCATATAAAGCAAACACATGCCCCTGAGACACCATCGTCTCAATAAATTGCTTATAAATATCTTGCGCGTTATAAGTTTGCGTTACTTGCTTAGACGCCGCTTTACGTTGATAAGGATTTCGCATAAGTCACGGATATTAATATTATTATAGATAAAAAATTCTAGGCGAATTTATAGCAATACGCAAGAAATATAAGATAAAGAAGGAGAAGAATATATGGTGGGCGCTGACGGGATCGAACCGCCGACATTCTGCTTGTAAGGCAGACGCTCTACCAACTGAGCTAAGCGCCCTGAGATATAAAAATAACGCTGTTATTTTTAAGACGCAAGACCAAAAAAGAATAGTCTTGGTATTTGATCACACTTTTCACTTCAGGGCGTGAAAAATG
>NZ_JAAZQX010000007.1:56476-90618 GCF_012371325.1 Acinetobacter sp. A2
GCGCAGCGGACGGGGCTCGAACCCGCGACCCCCGGCGTGACAGGCCGGTATTCTAACCAACTGAACTACCGCTGCACTTACACAAAGTCACTATTGTGGTACAAACAATGGTTAAGAATCTTAAGTGGCGCAGCGGACGGGGCTCGAACCCGCGACCCCCGGCGTGACAGGCCGGTATTCTAACCAACTGAACTACCGCTGCACGTAAGAATCTATAACGAAAAGGCTTGGTGGGCGCTGACGGGATCGAACCGCCGACATTCTGCTTGTAAGGCAGACGCTCTACCAACTGAGCTAAGCGCCCTTAACGTCTTCATCGTTTGTGAGGTGCATTATAGAGAATCTTTACCGACTGTCAAACGCTTTTCGGCTTGTTTTCAGTTTTTTGTGACTGAGTGATTAAAAAATAGGTGATCCGCTATAAAAACAAACAAATTCTGTAAGTTATTTTAGTTTTCAAGCAAAATTAATGGGCTTTTCAATTTGTTAGCACTTGCTTAGCCTACACATTCGTTTACGCATTTGGCTAGAGTTTTATAGTTCACTATAACTACCCTTTTCATGCAAAACTTGCAGATCAACCATTCAAATCAAGTTTCTGTTCAGAAATATAAACCAATGCTTTTTCAGGAATTAAGTCAAATAATTCCAAAATATCTTGATTACGCATACGAATACAGCCATGTGAAGCAGGAATGCCCATCGGCTCTGTATCTGGCGTGCCATGTAAATAGATATAACGTTGAAAAGTATCGCAGCCCTCGCCCTGATTAAATCCTTGCTCTAAACCGCTAAGCCATAAAATACGGGTTAAAATCCAGTCCCGCTCAGGAAATTGCTCTGCTAAATCTAAATTGTAAATTTCACCTGTTGGTTGACGGGCAATAAAAACTGCATTTTCTGGCTCATTTTCCCCAAACTTTAAAGCCACCTCGTGCCATCCGCGCGGGGTCTTACCACTATTTTCAGCTTCACCGATGCCATTAACACCGCTGGAAATAACATAAAATTTACGATGCTTAGGCAAATATAAAGTTTGCTCTGCCAAATCAATCAAAATATCAGCTTGGGCGTATGAATATGACATTGCTTCATCCTATTATTATTCTTTAAATGGTGGCTCAGGTTCAGGACGCAACCACAACCAAACGCCAACTACAAACATGGTGGTATTGGTAAAAATTTTGACTGCAACCGGTGCTGTGGTAAACAACATAATGATCGCACTAATACTCATCATAGTAGTTGCAAACCATTTGGCTTTACGTGGCACTGTCCCATTAGCGCGCCAGTCTCTTAAGGTACTGCCATATTTAGGATGATTCAGTAACCAGTCATCCATCTGTGGCCACCCGCGTGAAGCGGCCCATGCTGCAAGTATCAGGAAAACTGTGGTGGGCATGCCTGGCAGCAATGCACCAATAAAGCCAAGGATGACAAAGATCACCACCAAACTTCGCCAAAACAAGCTTTGCATACCACTGTCCCAAACTACGAATTGCGGTAGTATAAAGCGTTTTTTCATTTTCCGTGGTAATTCTGCATTTTTCGCATGGATTCGTACATGATTGAGTTGCAACCTCCTACGCTTGCGCCCGAAGTCTGGTTAAATTATCGTACTGCTGCAGTACGACAATTGGCATTTGCTTTGGCAAGCCCCAATATTTTGTCTAGTTTGCCGCCAGAATTACAAATTCAACATGCCTTTACACTGCATGCAGATATTTTTTGGCAACAGCATTATCTCAATTACCAACAGCGTTTGGCTTATTTAGATTTACATCCCGAAGCCTTGCATAATTTTCTAAATCAACTCAAAAGTACCCGCTTGGGTTTACGTTTTGAAATGCTGATGTGGTTTTGGTTGCTCGATCGTAACTACCATCCCTTCGAATTACTCGGACACAGTATTCAAATTATTGATGGGGCAAAAACCGTCGGTGAGCTGGACTTTTTACTGCACAATCAAGACACCCAGCAAGTTGAACATTGGGAAGTTGCTTTAAAATATTACTTGGCTGAAGCAGATTTTTCATTGCCACATTGGTATGGCTTAAACCGTTCCGACACTTTGGCACGCAAACTCAATCATTTCAGTCAAAAACAATTCCAGTTTGAGCAGGCTTTAAATTTTCCCATCCAGCAGCGTTTTGCAGTCCTGAAAGGTCAGTTGTATTTCCCACATTTATATAGCCAAAATACTGTAGACCGCATGCCACACTGGGTTAACCGTGCACGTCGGTTAGGCACTTGGGGCAACCATATTCCAGAAAAAACGGCTGACTTTTATCGTTTACAACGACACGAATGGATTTGCCCAAATGCGCAAGCCAGTAGTTTAACCAACCAATGGTGGACTGATGGCTTATATTTCCAAGCCACAACTTCTGAATTTTATATGTATAGAGCAGCTTCTTATCTCAGCTATCCGCCCTTACACGTTGAATAACAGTTTCAACATTTCATTACGCAACCACCATGAAAGTTACCTATTTATTTTTTTGTTTATTTATTAATCTAAAAACACAGGACAAAATGTTTCTTGCTTTAAAATACTGGAGATAATCATGAAAAAAATTTTAGCAACCTCACTACTTATGATGTTTGTTTTAACTGGTTGTAACACCATTAAAGGCGTGGGTGAAGATGTTTCATCTGCTGGTAATGCAGTCAGCAATACCGCTGAAAAAACTCAGCAAGAAATCCGTCAATAATTCTGGGTTTCTTGGTGAAAACTTTCACCTGAAACATCAGAAATTCAAAAGACCTTGTGCTCAAACAAGGTTTTTTTACACTAAAATTTCACTTTTTTAGCATTATTCCCCTATTATTAGTACTCATTATTGATAAACGTCTGAAACGCGCATGACCTCTACTGCTACTCTCGATTTAAGCCTGCAACTTTTACGTCAACCCTCGGTCACACCTGTCGATCACAACTGTCAAAACATGATGGCAGCGCGCTTAGAAAAAATTGGTTTCAACATAGAATCTATGCGTTTTGATGATGTCGATAACTTGTGGGCACGTAAAGGCACAGCATCACCTGTTTTTTGTTTTGCAGGTCATACCGATGTTGTCCCTACTGGCAGTTTGGATGCTTGGAATTCTGATCCATTTGCACCAGAAATTCGTGATGGCAAATTGTATGGTCGTGGCAGCGCCGATATGAAAACTGCTTTGGCTGCCATGGTAGTTGCTTCAGAACGCTTTGTTGCCAAGCATCCTAATCACAAAGGTTCAATTGCCTTTCTCATCACTTCAGATGAAGAAGGTCCATCTATTAACGGTACAGTGAAAGTGGTAGAAACCTTAGAAGCACGCAATGAAAAAATAACTTGGTGCTTGGTGGGTGAACCTTCTAGTACAAATCAGTTGGGCGATATTGTTAAAAATGGACGTCGTGGTTCACTCAATGGCGTATTGACCGTCAAAGGTAAACAAGGTCATGTGGCTTATCCACATTTAGCGATCAACCCAATCCATACTGCTTCTAAAGCAATTTCTGAGTTATGCGAAACTGTGTGGGATCATGGCAATGAATACTTCCCTGCAACCTCGTTTCAGATTTCAAATATTCAAGCAGGTACAGGTGCAACCAATGTAGTACCAGGCAACATGACTGTCACTTTTAATTTCCGTTACTCAACTGAAGTCACCGCAGATGAATTAAAAGCGCGTGTATTAGAAATTTTAGATCGACATCAAGTTGATTATGAGATTGATTGGACACTATCAGGCTTACCTTTTTTAACACCTGTAGGTGAACTTGTGAATGCGGCACGTCAGGCTATTCGCAATGTGACAGGTATTGAAACTGAATTATCCACCAGTGGTGGTACATCAGATGGCCGTTTTATTGCACCCACAGGCGCACAAGTACTTGAACTTGGGGTATTAAACGCAACCATCCACCAAATTAATGAGCATGTAAATGTAGCCGATTTAGAACCATTGGCGGAAATTTACGAGCAAATTTTAGAAGGTTTATTGACTTAAAATCAGAAAATTCAACACTAACAATAGAAAAGGAACTCAATTTGAGTTCCTTTTCTATTGGCTAAACAATGGTTATTCAGCTATCAGATTTTCTTGAATGTATTGCAAGTTTGGTACATGAAAGACTTGATCTGCCATACGCACATATTGGAATACGCTAGGATCATCGGCTTGTTGATCATCATCAACCACTTCAGAAATACGCAAACGAATGGTTTGCGGCATTTCATTGCACATCAATGCAAAGCGCTGCTCCATTTCATCACCTTCAATTACCAAGGCTACACCCATTTTTTTCTCAGGGTCATTCACTGCATAGACAGGTAATTGTGAATCGTGCCATTCCACAGTTTTAACCTGTGTGGCATTGTCCAGTGCCGATAAAACAATGTTTTGTGGCAGCAGCATGGGTTGCTTGGCATGACATTCAACAATATAGGCATCAATAAAACCCGTAGATACGGTAATTAAGTGTTGCAACTCTTGTTGACTGATTTGGCCGAGTAAATTTGGACTATTGCTCTGACTCATGGCTTACCCCCGACTCGCTGCTAATAATTGTTCAATATTGGCAAGCAATTCTGCCTCTTGGAACGGTTTACCCATATAGTGGGTAACACCTAAACTGAACGCACGCTCACGGTGTTTTTCACCTGTACGCGAGGTAATCATAATAATTGGCAAGTTGCTGTGAATATCGTGGTGACGTACCAAGTTAGTCACTTCAAAACCATCCATTCGTGGCATTTCAATATCTAGCAGCATCAGGTCTGGTTTAACATTTTCCAGCTGCTCCATGGCATCAATACCATCTTTCGCTGTGACAATATCATAACCTTGACGCTCAAGCAGACGTGACGTTACCTTACGTACAGTTACCGAGTCATCCACAATCATAATCAAGCGGCGTGCATCACGACGTTGAGTATCACGCTGATCGCTAGCTTGCTTGGTACGTTGCGTTGCAAGAATCTGACGGGCAATATTTTGACCATCTAAAATCAGACAAACCTGACCATCACCTAAAATAGTTGCGCCCGCAATTGCACCAATGCTTGAGAACTGCTGACCAATTGGTTTCACAACAATCTGACCACGAGAACCAATTAACTGATCAACCAATAAGGCAATGGTTTGCCCTGTACTGCCTTTAATTAACAGCACCGGTAATGAGTGACCAACGTGATTTAAACGCGGTAAAGGCTGATTGCCGACAAACTCAGACAAGTAACGTAACTTGTAGCTTTGGTTGTCAATTTGGAAGAGGTCTTCATTGCTGTTGAAGTATGTTTCCAAAGTGCTTGGTGCAATACGCACAATACGATCAATTTGCGCCAATGGTACTGCAAATTGTTGATCACCAACTTTTACCATCAAGGCATCAGATACCGCAACCGTGGTCGGTACACGAATACTAAAGGTTGTGCCCTGACCCAAAGTTGAATCTACAGAAACGTGACCACCGAGCGCTTTAATTTCGCTTTGCACTACGTCCAAGCCAACCCCACGACCTGAAATTTGTGTCACCGCCTGTGCAGTGGTGAAACCAGGGTGGAAAATTAACTGTAGAATTTCATTTTTATCGAGGTCTTGATCTGCCTTAATTAAACCCAAGCTCAAAGCTTTTTGTTTAATTTTCGCATCATCAATACCTTTACCATCATCCACAAACGTCACCACAACATCTGTGCCTTGACGGCTAATGTTAAGTTCAATTTTTCCGACTTCAGGTTTATTGGCCGCTGCACGTTGTGCAGGGTCTTCTATACCATGGTCTACCGCATTACGTAGCATGTGCTCAAATGGAGTCACCAAACGTTCAAGAATGGTACGGTCCAACTCACCTTCGGTATTGTGTACCACCAATTCTGTTGGACGGTTCAAGGTAGATGAAGTCTGACGCACAATACGTTGTAAACGTGGTAACAAGCGTGAGAATGGTACCAAACGAGTACGCATCAAGCTTTCTTGAATTTCGGCCTGAATACGTGATTGTTGTAAAAGCAAACCTTCAGCATCACGGATTTTTTCAGCCAATGTGCTCTTAAAGTCCACCAAGTCCGATGCAGATTCCGCAAGAGATTTAGACAATTGATTCAATGAGGAATATTGGTCCATCTCTAATGGGTCAAAGTCTGCATAACGTGAGTTTTCAGAACCGTGTTTGGCAATAATCTGTGATTCCAACTCGCCTTCCATTCGGCGTAACTGATCTGCCAGACGTTTGATCGCCAATTCCATTTCATTCAGCGTACCGCCAAGCTGTCCAAGCTCCATTTCAATACGTGAACGGTTAATCGAGTTCTCACCAGACAAGTCGATCATCTTCTCTACCAAATCGGCAGAGATACGAATCATCTCATTGCTATTGTCTAGTGTGGCTGTTTCACTCCACTCGCCTGACATCGCAGGTGGCTCGGTGCCATCACCTTGTACAAACTCATAACTACGACTTGGTGATAACAAGTCTGTATGCGTTAAACGCTCAGGCAATTGCGCAGAAACATCCACAAATTGCATAGCGGCCAAGCTCGATTTCAGACTTTCATAATTGCTGTAATCGGCTTTAAAGATAGCATCACGCAACCAAGCCAACGTGGTTTGTAAAAGTGCATCGTAAACATTCGAGTTAAACTGATGTACAGCAAACTGTTCAAAGGTACTTTCAAGCTGGTAGGCGATTTGAGCAACTGGCTCAATTTCAGCCATACGTGCGCCACCTTTTAAGCTGTGTGCAGCACGTTGTAACTGTAGCAAAATACTACGGTCACTACGTTGCTCAAACCAATGTTTCAAGCGCTGATCCGCAGAATCTAAAATTTCTTCAGCTTCTTCACGGAAGGTTTCTTCTACTATAGAAAGCAGTTGTTCGTCTTCAGACTCAACCGTGGTTTCAGGTGCTACAGTTTCAGTGATTGGCTCAAATACGGCTGCAGGGGCATCTTCAAGTTCAACTGAAACATCATCTGCCAATACTTCTTCTGCAGACTGCATCTCGGCTTCTGCTTCAGTTTCGGCTTCTGTTTCAACTTGCACTGGCTGCTCTTGTTGCATTGAAGGTTGAACAGCGGTATTCGTTTCAATTGATTTACCTTGTGACAAGCTAACAATGTCAGCCAAAATCGCAATGGATTCTGGCGCTGCATAGTCCACACCTTCTTCACGAATGGTTTGAATACGGTCTGCAATGTCGTCTTGTACTAAACGAATAATTTGAATCAACGCAGGTGAAACAACAATTTGGTTGTTGATAATGCGCTCATAAATTGATTCAAGGTTATGCGCAATTAAACCAATATGCGTTGCAGCAATCATATTCGCACCACCTTTTAAAGTGTGCAAATAACGCATCAGGTTGTTTAAGGCTGATGTATCACTGGCGTCTTTAGACCACGTGTTTACATCTTCATCCATTCCCACCAAAAGTTCTTCGGCTTCTTCAAGGAAGATGTCTTGTAAATCTGGATCAAAATCCTTGTTGGCATCTGCTGCGTGGATATTTTGGCGGTCAGCGGCAATACGTTGTGACAATTGCGCCAAGTTTACCGCACCAGAACTTTCTACAGTTGCAACCTCTGATGAAGTCTCAACATTTTCCACTTCAGCAAGGGCAGTTTCAATGACTTGATCAGCTTCTTCAATCACACTTTCAGATTTTTCAAACGCTATATCTTCAATATCTTGCTGTACAAATGCAGTTAAGTCATTCAGCGTTTTCTGAATATCTTCAGTGACCGTGACACGCTGACCAGCTGCCAAAGTATCGAATAAGTGGATAAATTCTTGATGTGCCTGTGCAAATAGCTCGTAAGCATATTCTGAGTTTAACAACACGGGTTGAGCTAAAACACGGTCATACGCTGCTTTCAGCTCTTGAGTAAATTGATGAATACCAATCGATGCACGGTTATCGGTATGATCCACCAACAATTGTGCCTGCGCACTCAATTCTTGCAAATAGTCTGGATATTGTGCTTGTGCCAATTTATCAAATTCAAACTCAGCATCAAGTAAACGGTCAATATTCAGTTCAATTAATTTAGAGACCAAACCTTGAGGATTGGCTAATTCATCAGTGTCGCTGCTGCTAAAGCCGTAGTTATCCCACGCTTTATTAAAGGTGTCATAAATGACATCTAAACCATCACAACGTCCTTGACGCAGAATATGCAAATAATCACGTACAAATTCTGCATATTGCACTAACAATGCTGTTTCTTTAGAGGTTGATTCAATTTCATCTTGCACAAAGGCTTTGAACAAGTTTTCAACTTTAGAGCTTGCTTCAAACACCTGCTCAATTTGAGCCATAGATGAACTGCCACGCAAAGTATGCAAGGCGCGAATCAGACCATTGTAATCTTGAGATTTAATTTGTTCTTGTGCCAAGAATTGATCAATAGTGGCCAAATGCTCTTCGGCTTCTTCAATAAATATAGACAGAGTTTCAGCCAATAGACTTTCATCTGTAGTCGTGTCTTGCGCAACTGCTGCGTGTTCAACATCTGCAGGCAGTTCTGCTGATTCTAATTCTTCTGTCGCCGCTACTGTTGCAGCCATTTCAGGCTCAACCGCATCACTCAGCTCAAGACCTGTTGGTATATCTTGTGCTGTTAATTGATCGGCTAAAACAAGTAATTCTTCTAAGGCTGGTTCAGGACTTTGGTTTTGCTGTAATTGTTGTCCTAAAAGTACCAATGGGCGTAAATCAATATCAATGACACCCACATTTTTGAAGATTGGATACAGTTTGTATTGATAAATATGGAAAACAGTTTTTGCAAATTTTTGAATATCAGTATTGAGGGTAACAGCACCCGAAAGCACACGGTTTAAAGTATCTTCTACCGTCCATGCCAGTTCGCCCGCTGACTTCGCACCGACCATGCGACCCGAGCCTTTTAAAGTGTGAAAGTGACGACGAATGGTCACTAAAGTTTCTTGGTCTGTCGGATTTTCGAACCAAGTTACAAATAATGGATTTAATTCTTCGAAGATTTCTTCAATTTCTTCAACAAAAATTTCAAGAATTTCCGCATCTTGATCAAGATAACTATCTTCAGGAAGCGTCGTTGTTTCAACTAAATTTTTTAATATTTCTTTCATAGCTAAGGCTTCTTACGTTTTCAGCACCGAAAGGTACTTCAACTTAATTGTAACCATCCTGAATGCCCCTAACTCAAAAGTTAAGTTCATCTTTTCGATGCTTTATCTCTGAATGATGGTGTACCTCTACCGAAGTATAGGTACACCCTTCCCCAAGCTGGAATTCCGCTTATTCAGGTAGTTTAAAGTCAGTTACAGATTCACGTAATGATTCTGCCATGTTGGCCAACTCAGATACCGAACGTGCTGTATCAAAGGTTGCCGTTGTGGTTTGCGAGGTAATTTCTTGTACAACGTTCATCGTAGTTGCAATGTGACCTGCAGACGCAGACTGTAGTTTTGCAGCATCCGAAATGTTAGAAATCAATTTCGCAAGGTTGCTCGATACCGTTTGAATCTCATCGAGTGCAACACCCGCATCCTTAGATAAGTTCGCACCACGTACAACCTCAGAAGTCGTTTGTTCCATCGAAATTACGGCTTCGTTGGTATCGGTCTGAATCGTTTTAACCAGTGTTTCAATCTGTTTGGTTGCAGATGCTGAACGTTCTGCTAGACGCTGTACCTCATCCGCAACGACCGCGAAACCACGACCTGCTTCACCCGCCATAGACGCCTGAATTGCTGCGTTCAATGCCAAGATGTTGGTTTGGTCGGCAATATCGTTAATCAAGGCAACGATGTTACCAATCTCTTGTGAAGATTCACCCAAACGCTTAATACGCTTAGAGGTTTCTTGAATCTGCTCACGAATGATATCCATACCTTCAATTGAACGGTTTACAACGTCTGCACCATTCGATGCGATATGTACCGAACGTTCTGCTACCGCAGCGGATTCTTCCGCGTTGGCAGATACTTGGTCAATCGACATTGCCATTTCGTTAATCGCCGCAGATGCACCTGCAATTTCTTGCGCCTGATGTTCAGAAGCTTCTGCTAACTGGTTGGTAATGTTCTGCGTAGTTGCCGTATATTGTGCAACTTCGTGTGATGTTTCATGAATACGCGATACAAGGTCACGTAATTGGTCAATCGCGAAGTTAATCGAGTCAGCAATTGCGCCTGTAAAGTCTTCCGATACCGTTGCGTATGAACGTAAGTCACCATCTGCAAGGTCGGCGATCTCATCGAGTAGACGTAAAATCGCGTTTTGGTTACGGTCATATTCATCTTGTAGACGAACCACACGAGTTTTATCGGCTTCACCACGTAAGCCAAGTAATTTGAATACACAGAACAAGAATGCAAGTAAGGCTGCAATTAAGCCAATTGCTGGAATTGCAATAGACCAACCTGAACTGCCAGACAATTTATTTAAATTACTTAAAAGTTTATCAGACTGGTCAAAAATAGAAGATGAAGCCTGACGTACTTTTACAATTTGAGTAGAGTTACTTAAAACGGTTGCAGCAGCAGATTTCAATACATCTTCATATTCTGCTTGAATACCTGTTAATGACTCACGTAAGTCTTCTTGTGCAATACGTTGTACACCCAGCTCTGCACTACCATTTAACTGTGCAGCCAAATACGCACCGAAAGTTTCAGTATCGGCACTGAAGTCATCCGCAGATTCACGTGAACTATCTGTACCTGTTAACACAGAGCTAATTGAACGCAAGATACGTTCTGCAATGAATACCTGGTTTTTTGCAATTACAACCTGGCTACTTGGCATATCTTGACGTGCCATTTGGTCAACCATCAAGTTATATTCAGCCTGAATACCTGGAATGGTTTCACTGATTGCAATGTTAGTGTCATAAAGTTGGTTAATGATTTTTTGTTGCGAAGCAATCAAATCAATATTTTCAGAAACCGATTTCCACTGTGTTTCAACTTCACGCAACGTGTCTGTACTAGCATGAATGTCTTTAACCGTTTCTAAGTTTTCTGCAAAAGATTTTTGCGAATCAGTCAAATTTTTGATTGATTCAGGCGTACCTGATGCAGTTGCTTCAGTCGCTTGACGTGAAATGGTTTGTGACAATAGACGTAAATCACCCAAACTACGGGTAAAATCGTTATTACGCGGCACACTATAAAAAAGGTATAGCAACAGGAAAAGCGATAAGATGATACAAAAAGCTGCGCCTAAAATAAGTGGCTTAGATTTTTCTGTTTCACCAAATACACTCGCAAACTCATCAGTTCGCGTTTGTAATTTTGCCACAAAACCTGGCCCACTTGCTTTACGAACAGTTTCTTCGCCTGAATTTTTCTTTTTAAGTTTAAAGCCCATGCAGCTTCTCCCCGATTGACGCCTTCATTTTTTAGGTGCGCGACAGTTAATTTATAAATTTTATAGATGCGTTCATGTATTTTGGGTTTTGCAATAAACGACTAAATAAGAAAACATGCCATTGTTGGTTATGCTGGTGAAAATAGCCCTGACAATATTCTTGTAAATTACTTTCTAAATCATTGTGTTTAGAGAAGAAACTTTTCTTATTAAAGTGCTGTATACCCAAAACTTGATCTACAACCAAACCGACATAATGGTCATTATGACTAATACACATTACTTTTTGAGTAGGTGAATATTGGCTGCTTTGCCCAGAAACATAATGTGCCAAATCTGAAACTGAGAGCAATCTACCCCGAATATTGGCCAAACCGACCACCCAAGGTTGGGTGTTCGGAACTGGTGTGTATTTCGGTGGGTAAATAACCTCAGAAACCTCTCCCAATGGAGCAACAAAATATTGCCCCATCATCTCAAAAGCAATGCCTGACCAGCGGTTTACCTCATTTTCGGTACTAACGTAGTTTTTGTTACCACGTTTAGATAACCGAAGTAATTCAATAAAACCATTTGCAGCCATAGCTTATCCTGCATTTAGATGTTGATTAATCACATCAATTAATTGTTTTTCGTCAACAGGTTTGGTTAAGTAATCGCTTGCACCTTGGCGTTTCCCCCAAACACGATCGGTTGCCTGATCTTTGGTACTCACAATTACAATTGGAATGTGTTTAGTGGTATCACCACGCGAAATTTGACGTGTTGCCTGAAAGCCATTCACGCCTGGCATAACCACATCCATTAATACTAAATCTGGTAATTCAGCTTGCGCCATGGTCACGCCATCTGCACCATTCGCTGCTTCAATGACTTCAAAACCATGCTTGGTCAAGATTTCTCTGAAGCGGAATGTTTCTGTAGGTGAATCATCTACAATAAGAATACGAGCCATTATTTTCCCCAATAAATCTAACTAACTAATAATTATGCTGTCACGTGGTTACGAATGGCGTTTAATAATTCATCTTTACTAAATGGTTTAGTCAGATACTCATCAGAACCTACTACACGTCCTTTGGCTTGGTCAAATAAACCATCTTTACTTGATAGCATAATGACAGGAATGTTTTGGTAGTTTTGCGAGTTTTTAATTAAGGCACACGTTTGGTAACCATCTAGGCGTGGCATCATAATATCTACGAATACGATATCTGGATTTGATTCGGCAATTTTGGATAAAGCTTCAAATCCATCAACTGCGGTAACCACTTCACAACCTTCACGCTGTAGAAGTGTTTCAGCTGTACGGCGAATGGTTTTTGAATCATCAATCACCATGACTTTTAGATTTTGGAATTTATCGTCCATTCAATGACCCTTCCCATTTTGTTTGTACAAGCAACTGAGTAGAAATTTTTACACATTGATCGTATTTTTAACATATCTTTACTTGTAGTTTCAACGAACATATTTAGCTTGAAGCTACACTTTTACACCATTATCACCAAATCACTCACACTTTCTGGTGACCATCGATATTTTTTTATCGGTTGTGTTTTTTTAATTTCTAATTTTGATCTAATATAACACTATATATTACGTTTAATTTAAGTAATTTAGTCAACTTTCATTTGGGGGACAACGTGAGCACTTATTTTGCACAATTACTCGCCGTCAAATTAAAACAAAACAAAAAGTCGTTCAAAATGGCGATGCTAGCGTTGCTTCTGTTTCCCTCTGCTCAATTGATGGCTGAAACTCAAAATAAAGCAGTATGGTATCGTTATTATGATCAAAAAGGCGTAGCCAATATTAGCAGCAATGTGACCCCAAATCATATCCGCTATGGCTATGAGGCTTTGGATCGGAACATGCAAGTGATTCAGCGTGCTCGTCCCTATAATACTGAAACCGATATTAAAAAAGCACCACAACGTGCTGCTCAAGCACGTCAGAGTGAGTCGGACCAGCGTCTAAAAAAAGCCTATACCAACAGTCAAACTGCCACCATTAAGAGAAATAACACTTTAGCGCACATTAAAAAGCAAATTAGCTTTCAACAAGAACAACTCAAGCAACTCCAAACTGACCGTATTAGTTTTAAACGTCAGGAAATGGAGTATTTACGTAAAGTTAAGCCTGTACCACCACAACTGAAAACCAATTTAGACAATAACTTAAAAAATATTGAATTAAAAAAAGATATGATTCAATCTTTACAAACAAGCTATCGAAATACCCAAGCAGAATACGACAGAATTATTCAACGCCTCAGAGCCCTAGAATAGGGCTGGCTTTTTTTGCGTTGTCATTTTGACATTAAAATAAGGACAAATATGCATGCACATTGCACAGCGTATCGCATTCATTTTTAATCAACAACCTTTGCCACTTCTTCGGATCAGTACACTTGGGTTATGTGTATTTCTTTCTGCCTGCCAAAAAAATGAAACAGAAAATGTTGCTCCCACACCAGAAAAAATAGAATTAATTCAACAAGATTTAGTTACCATCCAGCAAGGCAGTGCCATCGAAAAAACTGCCTTTACAGGCACCGTGCGTGCGGTCAATCAAAGTAGTATTCAATCGCAAGTCAGCGCCACTGCCACATCCGTGAATGTGAAAGTGGGTGATGCAGTGCAACGTGGGCAAACCTTGGTTCGTCTGAACAATCAAGACAATGCTGCACGCTTGGCGCAAACACGCGCCAATTTGGCCGCAACCCAAGCTCAAGCCAACCAAGCTCGGAATATGATGCAGCGAAAAAAACGCCTGCTCGATCAAGGTTTTATTTCACAGGTTGAATATGAACAAAGTCAGTTGGACTATCGTGCGCAAATTGAAAATGTGCGGGTACAACAAGCCAATGTAGATATTGCACTCAAAGCCGATCAAGACGGCACGATTACAAGCCCTATACGTGGCGTTATTACTCAGCGTCAAGTAGAACCAGGGCAAACTGTTGCTGTAGGACAGACTTTATTTGAAGTGGTCGATCCTTCACGCTTAGAAATTCAAGCCAAATTACCAAGTGACTTACAGGCAGCCCTGAAAGTGGGACAAAAAATTGAATATCAATTGCAAGGTCACAACAACACACTCAATGCCCAGATTAGTCGTGTTTCTCCTGTTGCAGATTTAGCCAGTCGTCAAATTGAGTTTTTTGCCACTCCATTAGAAGCCCTCCCCTCACTTAGTATTGGTGCTTTTGTAGATGGTCATATTTTGGCAAGCAATCAAATTTCAGGGCAAATTATTCCACTTAACACCATCCACAATATAGAAAACAAGCCTTATGTATGGGTTATTCGTGATCAAAAAATTGCACGTATAGACGTTACTGTTTTAGAACAACGCTATAGCGACAATACCGCTGTGATTCAAGGCTTACAACCCAATGACTTGGTCAGTCGTGTTAGCTTTCAGCCTGATCAAATTCAGCAACCTGTAATCATTCAAAAACAGCCGCAATAGTACGCAAATATTGTATTGAATCTGTCCAATAAATAAAAAATCAGGATCGTTGTTATGTGGTTTACCCGAGTTAGTGTCAAGTACCCTGTTTTTACCATCATGATGATGTTCTGTCTGATGGTGCTTGGCTTGGCCTCATGGCAACGTATGGGTGTAGAAGAATTTCCTGATGTCGACTTCCCTTTTGTGGTGGTTTATACCAGCTATCCGGGCGCCTCACCTGAAACAGTCGAGTCTGAAATTACCAAGAAAATGGAAGATCAGATCAATACCATTTCTGGACTAAAACAACTGGTTTCACAATCTAGTGAAGGACTGTCTACCATCATTGCCGAATTCAATTTGGATGTTCCTTCAGCAGTCGCGGCACAAGATGTACGTGATAAAATTTCTTCAGTCAGTGCAGAGTTTCGTGATGAAATTCAAGACCCTGTGGTAGAGCGATACGATCCAACAGCCAATGCGGTCATGTCGATTGTATTTGAATCATCACAAATGTCTCTGCGGGATTTGAGCTCCTATTTAGATCAACAAATTGTGCCACAACTGCGCACCGTATCAGGCGTGGGCACTGTCAATTTACTGGGTGATGCACAACGACAAATTCGGATTGAAGTTGATCCACAAAAATTAATGAGTTTTGGCATAGGAGTTGATCAGGTCATCAATACCCTTAAAGCTGAAAATATTGAGGTTCCTGGCGGCACGCTCAAGCAGGCCAACAGTGAGTTGGTGGTCGAAATCCAATCCAAAGTTATCCACCCATTGGCTTTTGGCGATTTGATTATTGCCAATAAAAATGGCGCACCGATCTTTTTAAAACAAGTGGCGACCATTCAAGACAGCCAAGCCGAGTTGGAAACCAGTGCATTTTTAAATGGACAAACTGCCGTTGCAGTCGACATTTTACGCAGCTCCGACTCCAACGTCATTGAGGTGGTGGATAACACCTACAAAACTCTGGATCGCATTCAAGAGCAACTCCCTGCGGACATTACCGCGAAAGTCGTGGTGGATTCCTCTAAAGGCATTCGTGGCAGTATTCGTGATGTCGCGCGTACGATTATTGAAGGTGCCATACTTGCAGTCCTAATTGTACTGCTGTTTCTAGGTTCATTTCGTTCTACAGCCATTACAGGGCTGACCTTACCCATTGCCCTACTGGGTACACTAACCTTTATTTGGGCATTTGGTTTTACCATCAACATGATGACCTTGCTGGCGCTCTCGCTCAGTATTGGCTTATTAATTGATGATGCAATTGTGGTGCGTGAGAATATTGTACGTCACGCCGATATGGGTAAAGATCATGTTATTGCAGCTTTAGATGGCACCAAAGAAATTGGCTTAGCGGTTCTCGCTACAACCTTGACCATTGTTGCGGTATTTTTGCCCGTTGCATTTATGGGCGGCATTATTGGGCGTTTCTTTTATCAGTTTGGTGTGACTGTAAGTACCGCTGTACTGATTTCTATGTTTGTCAGTTTTACCCTAGACCCAATGCTATCTGCACATTGGGCAGAAAAAACCAATCCAAATAAAAAACCAGGTCGTATAAAACGCTTCCTCAATTGGATTTCCCACAAGCTGGATAACTTAAGCACGCATTACGAGAAATTATTAAAACTGGCACTACGTTTTCGGGTCATCACCCTCTTGATTGCTGTAAGCTCTTTGTTCGGCGCGCTGGGATTATCCAAACTGATTGGAACTGAGTTTGTTCCCGTTCCAGATAAAGGTGAAATTCGGATTAAATTTGAAACCCCTGTAGATGCCTCTTTGGAATATTCACAAGCCAAACTACAACAAGTGGATTACATTATCCGTCAACACCCCGAAGTTCGTACAACTTATGGCGTTATTAATAGCGTAACGGATCGGGGTAAAAACCATGCTAGTTTACGTGTTACCGTTAGCCCGCGTAATGAACGCCAACAAAGCCTGACTGATCTCAACAATGAATTCCGTCAGCGTTTGCAAAGTGTTGCAGGCATTAGTATTACCTCGGTGGCTTCTGCGGACGAAACAGTATCTGGTGGTCAAAAGCCCGTGATGATTTCCATTAAAGGCCCAGATTTAGCCGAACTACAAAAAATTTCTGACCGCTTTATGTCCGAAATTGCACAGGTAGAGGGGATTGTCGATTTAGAAAGTTCACTGAAAGCGCCTAAACCTACGCTTGGTGTGCATATAAATCGTGTCTTAGCCAGTGATTTAGGATTATCAGTCAATCAAATTGCCAATATTATCCGACCACTCATCGCTGGGGATAATGTTACGACATGGCAAGATGAACGTGGTGAAACCTATGATGTGAACGTGCGCCTAACCGAAAACCAACGCAGTCTGCCAAGTGATGTACAAAGCATGTATTTGACTTCACAAAAAACTGATTCCAATGGACAAAGCATTCTAGTGCCTTTGGCGAGTGTTGCGAGCTTTGAAGAAAGCCTCGGTGCAGCACAAATTAACCGAAGAGATTTAGCTCGTGAAGTTTTGGTAGAAGCGAACACCGCAGGTCGACCTGCAGGTGACATTGGTGCCGACATACAAAAAATTCAGGATAATTTTAAGCTCCCTGCGGGCTATAGTTTTGACACCCAAGGTTCCAATGCCGATATGGCCGAATCTGCGGGTTATGCACTCACAGCAATTACACTCTCCATCGTATTTATTTATATTGTTTTAGGCTCGCAATTTAACAGCTTTATTCACCCCGCAGCAATTATGGCTTCTTTGCCGTTGTCGCTGATTGGTGTGTTCTTGGCGCTGTTTATTTTTAATTCCACCATGAACCTATTTTCTATTATTGGCATTATTATGCTGATGGGACTGGTGACCAAAAATGCGATTCTACTGATTGATTTTATAAAGAAAGCCATGGATCAAGGTGAGTCACGTTATGACGCCATTATTGCCGCAGGTAAAACCAGACTACGCCCTATTTTAATGACCACCAGTGCCATGGTAATGGGGATGGTGCCCCTCGCCCTTGGATTGGGAGAAGGCGGTGAGCAAAGTGCACCTATGGCACATGCTGTTATTGGTGGTGTGATTACATCTACCCTGCTGACCTTAGTTGTTGTACCCGTGATTTTCACTTACTTAGATGACTTTAAAAACTTTATGCTGCGCCAAACCCGAAAATTGCTTTCATAGCATCACATGACATTGACGCATAATGTAGGGGCTAAATTTTAACGCAAGCTTAGCCCCATTTTTATTGTATAATCTGGCTCTGAAAAAATTCCATTTTAACGCTTCTTTATTTAGGACAGTTTCCATGCGCGCGAGTCGCTTTTTATTTGCTACGTTAAGAGAAACCCCAAACGATGCCGAGGTGATTTCTCACCAGCTGATGTTACGTGCGGGTATGATTCGTAAATTGGCTTCAGGTTTATATACTTGGCTGCCAATGGGTGTGCGTGTGCTAAATAAAGTTGAAGCAATTGTTCGTGAAGAAATGAACCGCTCAGGCGCTTTGGAAACCTTTATGCCTGTTACGCAACCTGCTTCTCTTTGGGAAGAGTCAGGTCGCTATGTACAATATGGCCCAGAATTACTGCGCTTCAATGATCGCCATAACAACCCTTTTGTACTTGGCCCAACCCATGAAGAAGTAATTACCGATTTAGCACGTAATGAATTAAAAAGTTATAAGCAATTACCTATTAACTTTTATCAAATCCAAACCAAATTCCGTGATGAAATTCGCCCTCGTTTTGGGGTGATGCGTTCACGTGAATTTATGATGAAAGATGCATACTCTTTCCATACCGATCAAGCATCTTTACAAGAAACTTATGATGTCATGTACGACACTTACTGCCGTATTTTTACACGTTTAGGTTTAGATTTCCGCCCAGTACAAGCCGATACAGGCTCTATTGGTGGTTCAGGTTCGCATGAATTTCATGTTTTGGCATCAAGTGGTGAAGATGATATCGCCTTCTCTACCGAATCTGATTACGCAGCAAACATTGAAATGGCTGAAGCTATTTTAGTGGGTGAACGTGCGGCAGCAACACAAGAATTAAAAATTGTAGATACGCCAAATCAAAAAACCATTGCTGATGTCACTGCATTTTTAGGTGCAAACAGCAATCAGTCTGTAAAAGCACTTTTGGTACAAGGTGTTGCCAATGAATCAGGACACGTTCCTGTAATTGCTTTATTCTTACGTGGCGACCATGAGCTGAATGAAATTAAAGCAGAAAAACACCCACTGATTGCAGCCCCACTTACTTTTGCAACAGAAGCACAAATTGCAGATTTAGGCTTAATTGCAGGTTTTGTTGGCCCACAAGGTTTACTTGAAAAAGGCATCACGGTGATTGTAGACCGTGCTGCATCAGTACTTTCAGATTTTATTGCAGGTGCAAACCAAATTGACCAACATGCAACAGGTGTGAACTGGGAGCGTGATGCACAATATACTGAAGTTTATGATTTGCGTAACGTGGTTGAAGGTGATCCATCTCCAGATGGTAAAGGTACTTTACAAATTAAACGTGGTATTGAAGTCGGTCATATCTTCCAACTTGGCACTAAGTATTCAGAAGCTTTAGGCTGTAAAGTTCTTGGTGAAGATGGCAAGCCGTTTACCGTAACTATGGGATGTTATGGTATTGGTGTTACCCGTGTAGTTGCCTCTGCTATTGAACAAAACTTTGATGATAAAGGCATCATCTGGCCTACAGCAATTGCTCCTTTTGAAGTTGCGATTGTGCCAATGAATGCACACAAATCACCACGCACATTAGAAGCAGCAGAAGCATTGTATGCAGAACTTCAAGCAGCAGGTTACGATGTGTTGTTAGATGATCGTAATGAACGCCCAGGGGTCAAATTCTCTGATTTAGAACTTACTGGAATCCCACACCGTATTGTGATTGGTGAAAAAGGTTTAGATGCGGGTACTTTTGAATATAAAGGTCGTCGTGACTCTGAATCTGTAAATATCTCAAAAGAAGAGTTGTTGGCTAAAATTGCAAAATAATTTGCTTTATAAAAAATCCCGCTTACGCGGGATTTTTTATTGTTAGCAGAATTTCATACTACCATAGCAGTTAGGAGTAACATGTTGGTTTTGTAAAACCTTGTTTTGCAATGTGAGCGTTGCTGGCGTGTTGGTTGTATAAGTTCCTACATCGATATTAAGTTTTTTTTCTACAGGCTTACTCAGTAATGAACCAATAGCTTCTGCTGTACCCACATTAATTATATTATTTGGCTGTAATAAGTAATCAGTAATCGCTGATGCTACCTGAGGAAGTACATATGAAATATCAACTTCATCTTGAGTTTTTAAATAACCAAGTTGAATTGGATCCTTAAAAGACATCCACCAACCTGCTTGAGCTATATCAAGAGCATCTGTACCTTGCCATTTAACATTTTGAGACTGTAAAGATAAATAACCGCCTGTGCCATTCAAAGGAATGTTATGTATCAGGTTCAATGCTTGCTCAAAGGTAATGTTCATATTTAAATTATCTAAACTCGAACCAGGTAACATTTTAAAGAATGCGTGATCACCAACTGCATTCAATACCAACGGATCAAAATCAACGTAGAGTTGATCGCTACCCCAATCTGGATTTCCAATCACATTCGTCATGTCCCCCCCAGAGGCTAATGGAATCGTGTTGATTGATGAACGAATATTGCTCACTTTTGCCTGGGTAACTCGTTGCCCAGTCACAATAGTTTCAGGCATAGTGAAATTGACTTTCATGGCAGGCACAGTAATACCTGTATGACCTTCTGACCCAGGGCGACTAGTAAATACTCGTTCAGGCTTTGTTAGTAATAAATCTACTTTAATTCGCCCTTGAATACTTTCATCCGACTCAATACCAAATTTAGCAGGTTTAGTTAGTGCTTCACCTTGAGTTGCAGCCATTTTCATATAACCACTAAAGCTTTTAATGCCATCTGTTGGATTTTGACTGTTTTCTGTACCCAATGTAAGCAAACCAACAATTTGTTCTGCTCCCAATCGAAAGCCCACTACTTCACGTGTAGCAGCAGAATCTCCTTTAATAGCAAACTCTAAAAATGGATTGGTAATTTGCGCACTTGTACCTGCTCGTTCACCACTAAATTTTGGGCTACCATTCGCTTCTACATTTTGATTCAAACCACTTAATGCAATATTAGAAATATCAATATCACAACCTGCTTTATTTCCAATAGCATTATTAGCCCCACCACATCCTAGTTGTAGTGTTTTAATATTGGCATTTAACTCCATGAGTGCATCAACACTCAATTTGTAAAAATTTAAACCCTGCGACTGGTCTGTAGCTGTCATTAAATTAAGTAGAGCCTGTCCTTGTACGTCTGACAATTGATGATCATCTAAAGCCTGCATCGCTTGAGCAGAACTAAATGAGAAGACAGAACTTAAAATTGATGCAACTAAAATTGTTTTTTTCATTCTATTTCTACCTATTAGCGTGGAGTAATGCCTAAGGTGCTGCGCATGCTGCCACCTGTAAAAGCAACCGAAGCTATTTTTTGCATGTTTCCATTCGTTGACATTGCAAAATCCGTCTTAAATGGTTGTGCGATATCATTTTTGTAGTTGAATTTCACTTGGTTATCTAAAGTCACAGTATCTGCACTGACCAAAACTTTTCCTTTTAAGCCAATGTGACCTTCCATGCGGTTCAAATTGATTGATGAGGTATGTATTGTTTCATTATTAACCTGATCTTCATTAATTAAACTTAAATAACTCCCTAAATTATTCGGATCAGCTTTTTCAGCATCTGTTAAGCTTTTAAATTGAAAATTTGCATCAAAAGATAAAAAGTTAGAATGTAGATCGCTTGCTGTCGGGGTCATACCAGGAATTACCAACAACTCACCATTACCATCTAATTTAAGTGCAATAGTTGTCAGTACATCATCTTTTTTTGCAAAATTATCGTGAGGCACAAAGCTGCCACACTTAGTTGAACCTGTTACACAGCTATACTTAGAACCTGGTAACTGCCCTATTGCCAGTTCAGCTTTGGCTGCTAAAAGTAAGTGATCCGCACGTATATAAATACCTTCGTCTTCATAACCGATCACACCTTCAGATTGAATCAGCGCATCAATATTTCTTAAACCTGCATAATAGTTAACTGATTCTCCAGCATGTAGGCTGTCTTGACCATCGATCAGGATAATTGAAGTTGTACTCGGCAAGCCTGTTTTTGAGTCAATGCCATAACCTTCTGTAGATACAAGCGCGTTATAGCCAATCCCTGTTTTTGTCGCACCATCATAAGGAGACTGATAAGTTTTACCTGACAACGCAACATTGGCATTTAAATTATAGATTGGAATCCCAATTCCCCAAGAGCCACCATCACCTGTAAGCTCATCTATAGAGTTATCAGAAATAAATCTTGCCTTAGCCGCAATAGATTGGAAATCCATTCCACGTACAGCTATCAAAGCAAATTGCTCACCCTCAAGTTGACTGGAAAGTACCTGATTTAGAATTGGACTTGCGACACCTAGTGTATTTTTAATATTTTCATTCACTAAAAAATTGAGGTTTTTTGCTTGTACGGTATTGATATAAATATCGCCAAAATCTATATATGCATTTTGATGATGCAATTCACCTTGAGCATTACGTGTCGTTAATGGTCTTAAATTTGAAAATTCAACCGCGTAGCTTCCGTTACCTGTATGTCCAATTTCTAAAGTTGTAGGCAACTGTCCCGCCTGTAAACCTACAGTATTCTGATTGGTAAAGTCTGCTGATAAGCCCAAATGTAGACCACCCTGACCAAGCACATCTTCATAGCCTGTCACATGCACATTTTGAGTTTCTACAATGCCATTATTTTCATTTGAAACATTGAAGTTGGCTGCACCGCTTTGTTGACCATTAAAAAATAGTTTTGCATTCGTCACCGCACCAGACGCACCAAAACGAATGAGATTTTTATCGTTATAACGCAGGTCAATATTGACCCCAGGGTTGGTTGCATTCTGTCGGCTATTTGCTACATCTGTTAAATCTGCGACGCGCCCTAAATTTACAAAGTGATCCGTTGAACCATTTTTAGTGGTAAATACTAATCCTTCATCAGCATCGATGTACATATAACCATCTGTTGCAAAATTAAAATTAAAATCATGCATAGATAGTTGATGATTACCTAAACCATGACTAATTTTGGCATTTTGTAACTGAAATTTTAAATGTGCTGTTTCATTTTGATTAAATAAACCTGCTTTGGTTTCTAACAAGACTTTTAAAGGTGATTTGATTTCTAAGCCTAATCGGCCCAAGCTTTGTGTTTCTTTAGTACAAGTATTCGCAACACAGCTTCTTTTGACCAAGTTTAAGTCAGCTGTCGATTGAAAAGCATCAATACTCGCATCAATACGCACGCCAGCACCAACATCTGTTTTACCAACATCTAAAGCAAACTTACTAATAATAGGCTGATTATTTTGACCATTAATTTCCACATTATGTAAACCCAAACCAAGCTGAGCACCATCCACCAAATCTGGATCGTACCAATTGGCTTGCTGAATAGTGGCTTTAGACATTTCATGGGTAATCACCATCCCATCTTGCCCACTCACATTAGCCAAATGCTGGTCTGCGATAAGCTCTAAAGCATAAACTTGCTGAGCACAAAGTACGCTCAATGTTAATAAATTCAACTGCATTATTTTTTTCATTTTTATTTCCCTATCCTGTACTTCGTCCTATATTCAACAACGGCTTGCTGCTGAACCTGTACAGTTGTAGCTAAATATTTTTACATTGCCCGACATGTGCATGTTGCCGTGAATATTTAAGCCCACAAATCCTTTTTCAGCGCCCTGATCAAACAAAGGGACATCTAAAGTTATTTCCTGAAAGGTACCATCTTCAGAAATTTGTTTTGCATTATATTTAGTATAAGTCGATACATTTGCATAACCTTCATTTGCCCCATCGCCTGTGCCTGTTTCAATGGCCATGGTCGCAAAACCCAAATTTCTAATTTTAAGTGGCTTATCATCATAAAACTTGAGCTGCATTGCTGTTTGTGGGTCATTTTTATGATTAATAATGGTGGTTCCATCTAAGGAAAACTTATCTATTTGTACTGTCCCTTGAATTTGCTTAAATACCAACCACTTTTGATTTTCATTTTCATCTGTATGATTATTAGGTGCAAAAGCCAATCGACACATTACATTATTTTCAGCACATTTTGCGCCATAGCGATAGTACACTTCATCAGGCATACCACTGAGTGCGTTAATTTTTGAAATGCTATTCAGCTCCAAATTTTCTGCATACTCATGGTTAAGTGAAAGTGTCCAGCTTAAATCTGCACCACCTTGACCTGTTGCTTGGGTTAACTCATGTTGATCTAGTGCAATTAAATTAGCATGTGTAAAAGAAGTGCACAGTAATGTCGCTAAAGATAACTTTTTCAGCATTTTGATTTACTCCTTATAGGCCCGTTGTTTTAAATTTAAGATGCTGAATTAACACACCATCTATAGCGACTGAACCTAAGTTTTTTGTTGTGCCATCAATCCCTTTAAACACTACACCCGTTGCTTTATCGTGATCTTTAGCGCGCAACATATTGTTAGGTAAGCGCTCAACTGTACCAATAGCAATACTACTGTGCGTTGCATTGCGTCCCTGATACATTGCGGTGCTATCTGTTGCACTAGCTTTGAGTGACGTACCACAACTGACCACATTACAAGTCGCACCTGTAAATGCAGTGGCACCTAAATACCCACCTTTACCATCTTCATAATTTTGATAAATTTTATTGTATATTTCTGGTACGTTTGGAATACGTGTTACTTCCAGCACAATATTATTGCCCTCAGAACCAACCACAAAAGGTTGATACATATTACCCAAAACTAAATTGATATTTGGGCTATACAAATACAGACCTTCGATATCATGAAAAACAGGCGCGAGTGAGCGGTCAATAGCTGGAGTAACGGCTGTCCCATCTAAAGCATCTGATTTTGCTGCGGTACTAATACGTATGCCCTTACTGTCTAAATTAGCATCGTCAATACTTAAATTTGCAGGGTTATCGTTGGTATTCAAACGTACAAGGCTTGCCATACCCAAGGTTTGATTGTGATTTGGATTATCTGAATCTAAGGTTTGGAACAATCTTGTTTGCGATCCATTTAAACTTAAACCATTGGCAACAAATTGGGTTCGCAAACGATGCTCTTTATCTAAGCCAGATTTTGGTGCACCTGTAGATGGATCAACTTCAGCACTTGAGTTTAACTGACGTGAGAAAATATCAGTCCAAAAACCCAGTTTAATATTATTATCGCTTTCTGATGCTGCAATAGTCGCAAGTGGTGCCTCAAGTGCCAAATAACCCACATCTTTTTCTACATTTTTAAATTGTTTTACTATTTCTGTACCCGCACGGAATAACCATGGGTTATCTGCCGAACCCCAGTTGAAACCTTGATTGCTATAACGGCTACTTAATGAGTTATCACTTTTAGATAATGCTAAACCATAAATAAAGACATCTGCTTTAGTTCTATTATGCACGATATTCGCTTGCTGGTTCACAACCTCACGTATAGCCAGTTTCGCATGCAGTTCAACTTGTCCTGTTGCATAATCTTTTGCTAATTCTTCAGCATTTTTTTGTGCAATAGGAGTAGCATCAGCTGTTAATTTTGTATTTACCCGATTAGTTAATTCATTCTTCCATTGATCAACATTATTTAGATCATTTAATGCACTCTCGCTCGAACGTTTCCTTTTTTCAGCTGGCAATAAAAACCAATTCAAGCCTTGATTATAAACATTATCATACCAATAATCATAACGTTGTTTATAAAGCGTTCCAGCCTCATCTTCAAACTCATACGCGCGATAAATTGCTTCCTTTTCAGTTTTCTTTAACGTAAATGCTTTATCAAACTCACTCTGATAAACACGATTATATTCTGATGTTTTTGATGTGTCATAAACTGCACTATACGATTTATCATATTGATTTTCATATGAAATTTTATATTTTTCTTCAAACTGCTTATTTTGAATATATTGATAATTCTCCCCCGTCGGGATAATACGAATAAAGCCCGTATCATATTGGCTTGGGTTGTCTAAGCCACGAGTATAGCTTGAACCTGTAGAAAGATCGTTCGGTTGCTGGAACACCATCTTGAAGTCATCAAGAACTAACGCAACACCTTCGCCTGTCGTATTAGAGAGGGAATCATCTGAGAGTGCTTGCAAGGCATAACTCGGATTTGCCAAGAACATACCTACGGCAATAGCTAAGCAATGCTTACGAAAAGGGAAAGTAATTGCGTGTTCAGTCATCTCGACCTTCCTTTTATCTGATGCTCCGCATCTTTCTTTTATTTATCTATGACTTGGCTATTTACTAGGGTGTTTTTATCCTTAAAAACGTGATTATGCCAAACCAATCTCAAATTTAATTATGCTGAATATTAATACAAATGCAAAAAAAACTGGCTAAACAGCACAGCTTTCCGATGAATGAAAAAAGCGAACCTTTCGGCTCACTTTCTTTTAATCTGAATTAGTCTATCAGTTATGCTTTAGGTAAAGTCACACCTGTTTGCCCCTGATACTTACCACCACGGTCTTTGTACGAGGTTTCACAAACTTCATCTGATTCAAAAAATAGCATTTGCGCCACGCCTTCGCCAGCGTAAATACGTGCAGGCAAATTAGTCGTATTAGAGAATTCTAAGGTGACATGCCCTTCCCACTCAGGTTCTAACGGAGTGACATTGACAATAATACCGCAACGCGCATAGGTCGACTTACCCAAACACACCGTCAAGACATTACGCGGAATACGGAAATATTCAACAGTACGCGCTAAAGCAAAAGAGTTTGGCGGAATGATGCACACGTCTGATTCAATATCGATAAAACTTTTTTCATCAAAGTTTTTTGGATCAACAATTGCTGAGTGAACATTGGTAAAGACTTTAAATTCACGCGCACAGCGCACGTCATAACCGTAGCTAGACACCCCATAAGAGATGAGTTTTTCGCCATTTTCGTCAAAACGAACTTGGTTTTCAGCATACGGTTCAATCATGCCGTGTTTTTCGCTCATTTCGCGAATCCAACGATCAGACTTAATTGCCATTTATTTTCTATCCAAAATATGAATGTTTAAACTGTGCTGTACTTTAACTGAAAACCAGATTAATGAAAACTAGCTACTTTTAAAGCGCCAAGATAATTTAAATTTCCGCCATTTCCCATTTACAGGCACACTAATCCTAAGTAGCTTCTAGCTATTGAAATACTTATAAGGCAACAATAACTGTTATTTTTCAATTCGCACTTAAAAAATACGATTATGATCTTTTTCAGCTTTAGGCAGTTTTTTTGCTATCTGTTGAGCAATCGCAATATAACTGTCTGCAGCATCATCGCCAGCAATTACAGACGGCGTGCCCGCATCGACATTTTCACGAATACTCACATTTAAAGGCAAACGTCCTAGCAACGGAATGTCATATTGTTCTGCCAGTTTATCGCCACCGCCCTGACCAAAAATTTGCTCTTCATAGCCACAGTTTGAGCAGATATGCGTCGACATATTCTCAATCACGCCCATAACTGGAATTTGCACCCGATTAAACAGTTCAATCCCTTTCACGGCATCCATTAGTGCAACATTTTGCGGTGTAGTCACAATGACTGCACCCGTTACTGGAATACGTTGTGCAAGCGTCAATTGAATATCACCCGTGCCTGGCGGCATATCAATCATCAGCACATCCAAATCAGGCCATAAGGTCTGATTAAAAAGCTGCATTAATGCGCCAGTCGCTTTGGGCCCACGCCATGCCACAGGTGTATTATGATCACCCGTTAAATGTCCGATGGATAAAACTGGCATACCAAAAGCATCTAATGGAACAAACTGCTCGGCCTCAATCATAGGGGTTTTGCCCGCATTACCCAGCATGGTAGGAATGCTTGGGCCATAAATATCAGCATCCAATACGCCAACTTTTAAGCCTAACTCTTGCAATGCTAAGGCTAAATTCACTGTCGTGGTAGATTTCCCCACCCCACCTTTGCCTGATGACACCAAAATCACGTTTTGAATACGTGGATGTTTTGGCACATCACGCTGCTGTGGCGCAGCTTTTTGAATAGGTGGATTATTCGGATCTGCTTCTTGCGCTGAGCTTTGACCCGCAGCATCGACCACTGGTGGTAAATTAGAAGACGCAGCCTGAGCTTGATTAGATGAGCAGCCTTCGCCCGTAGCATGTTGATGACCACAACTTTCTTGCTTTGCTTGACCCGTTTTTTGCTGAATCACATGCATATTCAATTCTTTAATGCCACATTTTTCCAAAGCATCGGCCAATTCATCATGTATTTGTTGTAAATGTGATTTTTCTTCAGGATACGTATTGATGGTGATTTGTAAAATTTCACCCTGCACATTCACTTGGGAAATCCGATCTTTTAACAACTGCTGAGAATGTGGCAGCACGTAACTTTGCAAAATCTGCTGAATCGCTTCTTCATTCACCGACTGAGATGGTGAAAAAACCGATTTAAGTGAAGAAAGCCAAGACATAGATTTACTCCAAAGTTTGGAAATACCGCGATTCTGATAGTGTAACGATAATTCGGTACAAGGTTAAGCCATGCTGTAGCTGAAAATATTTAATTCCGATTGGATAACTTGGTTTTTTGTCTTATTTTCAGACTAAGTTCTTGTTTATGCATTGTGTTTGGTGTTGTAAATGGATTTGAAAAGAATTCATGGAATCCCTTGTGCATCTATAGGCTATCTAAGGTAAAATTGCCCGAATTGCATCATCCATATTTGAGAGAGTGATATCCGTGCGTCAAATTTTAGTCACCAATGCCCTACCATACGCCAATGGTCCGATCCATATGGGTCACTTACTCGGTTATATCCAGGCAGATATCTGGGTTCGCGCCATGCGTGCAATGGGACATGACGTGACTTATGTCTGTGCGGATGATGCGCATGGTACAGCAATCATGCTGCGTGCTGAAGCCAACGGGATTAGCCCTGAACAGCAAATTGCCAATGTGCAGCAAGAACATATTCGTGATTTTGATGGGTTTGGTGTGCATTTTGATCATTATGATTCAACGCATAGCGATACCAACCGCGCACGTGCCAGTGAAATTTATGTCAAAAACCGTGATGCAGGCAATATTGCCGTTCGTCCTGTCACGCAATTATTTGACCCTGAAAAAGGCATGTTCTTATCTGACCGTTTCATTAAAGGCACATGCCCAAAATGTAAAGCGGAAGATCAATATGGTGATTCTTGCGAAGTCTGCGGCACAACCTATAACGCAACTGAGCTGATTGATCCGAAATCTACCTTGAGCGGTGCGACGCCTGTAGAAAAATCGTCAGATCACTATTTCTTTAAATTGCCAAATTTTGGTGAGTACCTGCAAAAATGGACCCGTGATGAAGGTCGCTTGCCTGTTTCAATTGCCAACAAATTAGATGAATGGTTTGAAAATGGTTTAAACGACTGGGATATTTCACGTGATGCGCCCTATTTTGGTTTTGAAATTCCAGATGCACCAAACAAATATTTCTATGTCTGGGTAGATGCGCCAATTGGCTATATGTCGAGTTTTGAAAACTACGTTAAAACCAAACGCCCTGACTTAAATTTTGAAGATTACTGGAAAAAAGACTCAGACAAAGAGGTGTATCACTTCATTGGTAAAGACATTGTCTATTTCCACGCCCTATTTTGGCCTGCAATGTTAGATGGTGCGGGTTATCGCACCCCAACAGGTTTATTCGTAAACGGTTTCTTGACTGTCAATGGTCAAAAAATGTCGAAATCTCGCGGTACATTTATTAAAGCAGAAACCTATTTACAGCATTTAAACCCTGAATATTTACGCTATTACTTCGCATCTAAACTATCTGACAAAGTTGAAGATTCTGACTTAAATCTGGATGATTTTGTTCAGAAAGTAAACTCTGATCTTGTAGGTAAAGTGGTGAATATTGCTAGCCGTTGTGCCAAATTCATCAACACCAAATTTGACAATAAATTGTCTAATGCCTGTGCAGAGCCTGAACTGGTACAAAGTTTTATTGATGCAGGCGACTCAATTGCTCAAGCATACGAAGCGCGTGAATTTTCTACTGCTATTCGTGAAATTATGGCATTGGCCGATAAAGCCAACCAATATATTGATGAGAAAAAGCCTTGGGCTTTAGCCAAAATTGAAGGTGAAGAACAACAAGTACATGATGTATGTTCTGTAGGGATTAACCTGTTCCGTCAATTGGCCATTTACTTAAGTCCTGTGTTGCCAACGCTTGCAGCACAAGTACAAGATTTCTTAAAACTGGATAGCTTCGATTTTGCATCACGCCAACAGATTTTAGTGGCACATGAAATTGCACTATTCCAACCACTCATGCAACGTGTAGACCCGAAAGCTGTGGCTGCTATGGTAGATGCATCTAAGGATTCTTTAGCTGCTCCTGCTGAAGCACCAAAAGCTGAAAAGAAAAAGGAAAAAGCCAAAGAGAAAAAAGCAGAGCCTAAAGTAGGTGAAGCAGAAACCATTGGAATTGAAGACTTTATGAAAGTCGATTTACGTGTTGCAGAAGTTTTAGAGGCAGCAACTGTTGAAGGTTCTGATAAGCTTCTTCAATTGACTTTAAATGTTGGTGAAGCTGAACCTCGTAACGTATTTAGCGGTATCCGTGAGTTTTATGCACCTGAAGATTTAAAAGGCAAATTGGTGGTAATGGTCGCTAACCTTGCTCCACGTAAGATGCGTTTTGGTATTTCAAATGGTATGGTACTTGCAGCGGGTAATGGTGAAGGTGTTTGGGTGATTTCACCTGAATCTGGTGCAAAACCGGGTGATAAAGTGTCTTAATTTTTAGACACTGATAAAAAGCCCTGCTATATTTTAGTGGGGTTTTTTTATAGTTATAAATAATGAATAGATGGATAAAGTTTTTTTGCTTAGTTCTACCAATAGTCTTGATAATTATTAGTTTGCTAGCTACCTATTTTATTTTTACCAACAAAGCTTTTCAAATTGGAGTAACCTCCTTGATTGATCCAAATTTAGGAGCTTCTTTAGGTAATTTGTATGGAGGAGTTATAGGTACTCTCTTAAGTGCATCAAGCATATTCCTCTTGATTTATACAATTATTAATCAAAAAGATGAAGCACAGAAAAATAATTTAAAGTCTAATTTTTTTAAAATGATTGATTATCACAACCAACATTTGATAAATATTTCTTTACCCAATACCAATCCGCAACACCCACCAAAAGAAGGGAAAAAGGCTTTTGTAACCTTCAAAATTCAGTTCAAACGAATTTTAGAAACGATTCAAGAAATTTCTGTACAAGAAAATCTCCAACTCAATAAATCACAAATATTAGATATCTCATACGTTATTTTTTACTTTGGTATAGAGGGAAGTTGGACGACATTTATAGTAAATAAACTATCAAGGTATAATGGATTTAATGAAGAATTAGTTATTAAAATTCAGAAAAGGTTAATGGAAAAGGATTTTAGAGGCTGCTTATTGAAAACCAATCAAACTCATTTAAGCTCTTATTTTAGAAATATGTATAATGCTATAAAAATAGTAGATGAATCAACAATCCTAAGTGATTTTGAAAAATACGAGTTAATAAAAATTTACCGTGCTCAACTTTCAAACCCTGAGCTTTATATCCTTTTTTTCAATGTTTTATCGCGTTTTGGAAAAAAATGGCTCCAAAATAATTTTATAAATAAATATGATTTTATTAAAAATATTCCATTTGAATATTGTGACGGATATGACCCTAAACATTACTTTCCATCTATCAAATTCGAAGAGGATGAATATTGATTTAAGTACTAACGCACAGAAAGGTGACATGGATGTAGCCTGTTCGTTAGGCACACGGACGTGCCCTCTAACGAACAAAGGATTTTTGTTACTTTTGATCCTTTAAAAGTAAGGCAAACATTTTAATTATTAGAATACCCTCATCCCAATCTTCTCCCAAAAGGCATAGGTATCTACACAAATAAATCACTTCATCCCAAAAATTAACTTTAATCCCAATACTGTCATGACCGCCCCTGCTGCACGGTCAAAAATAGCCTTAAACTTAATATAAGCCTGACGCGGTTTTTCTGCAGACAAAGCCACTGCAACCAATGAACACCAACCTGCATCAATAAAAAAACACAGAATTGGCAGCACCACATAAAAATAGTTCGGTATTTCTTTAGGCAATAAAGCCGTAAAAATACTCGCCAAGACAATTGCAATTTTAGGGTTAGATAACTGCGTAATTAAACCAGTGGTAAACGCACGGCGCAGCGACATTTGTTGCCCATGCGCAAGATTAGTTTGAATAGGTGCTTTGGCATGCTTCACAATTTTATAAGCCAAAAACAACAGATATAAGCCACCACAAATTTTCATTACTAAATAAGCTGAAGGTACAGCCAATAAAATTGCCTGCAAGCCTAAAACAGCCAATAAACCAAAAATTGCAGCACCTGTGCCTGTACCTAAAGCAGTGAACAAGCCATGTTTGCGTGAAATAGCAATTGAGTTTTTTGCCACATAAATAAAGGTTGGCCCAGGACTCATTGCACCGAGCATTAATGCCGCTGCAATTGACCCTAAAATAAGTAAAGACTCCAAAACCGACACCCAACCAAACCCAATCAAGTTGGCTATTTTACGGTTTTTCTCTTTTTATTTGTACTATTTGGTATATTTTTTAAATCAACAATATGAATAAAAAGCTTAACAATGCTGAAAATTCAAGCGTACTATCTTCAAGTACGCCATCAGCGATCCGATCAATCCATAAATACAAATAGCCGAGTTCTATTGTTGATGTCTTTTTATCAAATCTGCTGATTATAATAGCAAGTCCTCTTTTTCCAGCCTTGTTTATGTTTGATGCCATCGCCCAAGAAATTCCATTACAACGCATTTATGTTCATGGTCGTGAACTTTGGATTAAACGGCTAGATTTGGTGCATCCTCACATTTCGGGTAATAAATTCTATAAATTAAAATACAATTTTTTGGCCGCACAAGCCGAAGGTTATCAGCAAGTGCTGACTTTTGGCGGTGCGTACTCTAATCATATTGCGGCAACCGCCTATACAGCACAGCTTTTTGGCTGGAAAAGTATTGGGATCATTCGCGGGCAAGAATTAGCGAACTGTGCTTTGAATCCAACTTTAAATTTAGCGCAGCACATGGGGATGCAATTTGAGTTTGTTTCACGCGAGCGTTATCGTCAAAAAAATGAAGCTGAATTTTTGCAGCAGTTACAACAATCTTATCCGCATACTTATATTATTCCTGAGGGTGGTAGTAATAGATTGGCAATTCAAGGCTGTCAGGAAATTCTAACCGCAGATGATCTACACCAGTTTGATGTGATTTGCTGTGCTGTCGGTACAGGGGGAACCATTGCAGGTTTAATTGAAGCGAGCCTTCCCAATCAAAAAATTCTGGGTTTTTCCGCACTCAAAGGTGATTTTTTAACACAAGAAGTACAACAACGCACCAGCAAAAAAAATTGGCAAATTACTGATGAATTTTGCTGTGGTGGCTATGCCAAAACCACGCCTGAATTACTGGCCTTTATTCGAGCGTTTGAAAAAGAACATGCAATTCCACTTGAGCAAATTTATACAGGCAAAATGCTTTTTGGATTAAGTAGCATGATACAACGTGGCGAATTTAATGCAGGTGAACGTATTTTGTTAATTCATACGGGTGGTTTACAAGGTAGGCACATTGACCTACCTGATTTAAACCAAACAGCCGAATAACCTGCTTATCTGGAATGATTTAAGCCTGTATAGGTTTATTATCGTTCAAGGCAATCAGGCCTTTAATTAAACGATAAACATGCCAAATAAATACCACTAAAATAATGACATAACCGATCAAAATTGCAGTTAATAGAAAACCGACAATATAACCAATCAGGCTGTACCAAAAGGTTTTAATTTGCCAATCTACATGGCTTTCTAACCACGTACCACGCATTTCATTACGTTTAACATAGTTCATAATAATCGAAATTAAACCTGTAATACCTACGACAAAACCAACCAAATATAGAATATAGGTAATCAGGTTATATTGTTTCAGTTGATTTAATTCAATTGTTTGTGTCATCTGGTAATCCCCCCTAAAAATAATAGGATCTAAAAGTAGAATTTTCTCTTAAGATACGAGCAGGAGATTCTGCATGAAA
>NZ_JAAZQX010000008.1 GCF_012371325.1 Acinetobacter sp. A2
GCAGCACCAGTGATCATGTTTTTAACATAGTCGGCGTGGCCTGGGCAGTCTACGTGCGCGTAGTGACGAGTTGGAGAGTCGTATTCTACGTGAGAAGTATTAATTGTAATACCACGTGCTTTTTCTTCTGGTGCAGAGTCGATTGCAGCGTAATCTTTCGCTTCACCACCGAATTTTTTTGCACATACAGTTGCAATTGCAGCTGTTAAAGTTGTTTTACCATGGTCAACGTGACCGATTGTGCCCACGTTAACGTGTGGCTTATTACGTTCAAACTTAGCCTTAGCCATGTTCATCTTCCTCGTTTACGTCGAACACAATGCTGAGTAAAACTCTGCCCCGACATATCGCCTAAAAATCTAGACACCTAATACTTGAAAAGCAGACTAATAAGCCTGCTTTTTAAAAAATTTTTGCGAATAATCGCTAAACTGTATCTGGAGCTCTTATCGAGATTTGAACTCGAGACCTCTCCCTTACCAAGGGAGTGCTCTACCACTGAGCTATAAGAGCGATAAATCCTTCGATGGAGCGGGAGACGAGGATCGAACTCGCGACATGCAGCTTGGAAGGCTGCCGCTCTACCAACTGAGCTACTCCCGCATCTATGTTGGTAATTACCACTTCTATCGAAGTTAATGGTGGTGGGAGAAGGATTCGAACCTTCGAAGCTTACGCGGCAGAGTTACAGTCTGCTCCCTTTGACCGCTCGGGAATCCCACCATTTCACACTTACTCAGTGTTCGTTCTTTACTTCACGATTTAAACTCTCTAAGATGGTGCCGGCACACGGATTCGAACTGTGGACCTACTGATTACAAGTCAGTTGCTCTACCAACTGAGCTATGCCGGCGTTTCTTAGTGTTTCGTACGTTTCGTATCGGAACGGTGTGCAGTTTAGCAAAACTTGAAATCCGTGCAAGTGTTTTTTTCAAAAAAACCGTTAAAAACTCATAAAATCAATCCATTTGATGATAATTCAACCGCTTTGATCACTGCGCGAGCTTTTATTTGGGTTTCATTCCATTCAGATTCAGGATTTGAGTCAGCAACCAAGCCTGCACCTGCCTGCACATAGACCTTATTTTCACGAATTACACAGGTACGAATGGCAATCGACATATCCATTTCGCCATGCCAGCCTAAATAACCAACAGCACCACCGAAAACGCCACGTTTTACAGGCTCAACTTCGTCAATAATTTCCATAGCACGAATTTTTGGTGCGCCTGAAAGCGTGCCTGCGGGGAAGGTTGCCTGAAAAACATCCAAAGCATCTACATCATCACGCACTTCACCCTGCACATTGGAGACAATATGCATGACATGCGAATAACGTTCGATCACCATTTGATCGGTGACTTGCACTTTACCAATTTTGGCAATACGTCCAACATCATTACGACCTAAATCGATCAGCATTAAATGTTCAGCGATTTCTTTTTCATCTGACAGTAAGTCTTGTTCCAAAGCCAAGTCTTCTTCTTTGGTTTTGCCACGCGGACGTGTACCCGCTAAAGGGCGCACGGTTGCAATGCCATTTTCCAAACGCGATAAAATTTCAGGTGATGAACCGACTATATGAAACGGTTGGTCGTCAGCCAAGGTTTTGCCCTGCACCAAAAACAAATACGGCGATGGATTAAGGTGACGTAAGGCACGATAAACCTGTAACGGTTCACCATCAAAATCCGACACCATACGATGCCCAGGCACCACCTGCATGACATCGCCTGCACGGATATATTCTTTAACTTTTTCAATTGACGCCAAGAATTTTTCTTTGCCTGTGAGTGATTCAAAATGTGGCGGTGTATGCTTTTGTGCTTTTAAGCTAATCGGCGTTGCTAAAACTTCTTCTAGTGCATCGAGCTGCTGTTGTGCCTTGTTATAGGCATCTGCCTGTGCTGCATCGGCATGCACAATTAAAAACAGGGTATCTTTTAAATTATCAAACACGATGACTGTTTTAGACAGCATCATCCAAATATCAGGCAAACCGACAGGGTCTGCTGTCGGCACATTTTTCAAACGTGGCTCAATATAACGAACCGCATCGTAACCAAAATACCCAACTAAGCCACCAGTAAAACTTGGCAATTCGGGTAAATCGGCCTGTGTAGGCACTTTAAACTGCGCTTGAAAATCGCGGATATATTGAAAAGGCTGTGCACAGTTTTGTTTTTCTACTGAACCATCTGCATGTTGAATGGTTAACTCGCCTGCATTGCAGGAAAAAACAGTAGATTCACCCAAACCAATAATAGAATAACGTGCCCAGTTTTCGCCCCCTTCTACAGATTCAAACAAATAGGCTTGTTGATGCTGTTTCAAACGTGCAAATACTGACAATGGCGTTTCGGTATCGGCCAGACGTTGGCGATATACAGGAATCAGGTTATAGCCCGCAGTTTTAAGTTGTTCAAATTGAGTCTGAGTGGTCATGTGAAGCTCCCTATTTCGATACACTAATTTTTTCGATAAGACGAAGTGAAGAATGATTTGCGTTTCTGACTAGTGTCGCCATCGAAATATGGGCATGACAGCCTGACTCATATTGATATCCTTTATAGCGGTTTGGGTTGAATTATGAATTGTTAAGGTTCACATCCTTAACAATTCAGTTAAATTATCCACGATTTGTTGTGGCTGACAATCGGCAATGGATTCACCATGATTATAGCCATAGCTGACTACAATACAATCAATACCCGCACGACGCGCAGCCTCTACGTCATTGGAAGAATCTCCAATCATTAACACTTGCGAAGGGTCAACCTGATAACGCTCGACACAGTGCAGCAATTGACGCGGATGTGGTTTACGTTCTTCAAAACGGTCCCCACCAATCACATCATCAAAATAATTTTGCATGTTTAAAGCTTCGATAATGGCACGTGCAGGTTGTTCAGGCTTATTGGTCACACAAACCAAAGTTTTGTTCTGCGCCTTTGCCCAATCCAAAAACTCAATAATGCCTGCAAAGGGCTGCGTATCGATGCACGGTTCAGCATTATAAATGTCTAAAAAGGTATTCAAGAGCTGTTGATGTTGCTCGGGATGCACAACCCCCATTAAATGCATCAACACGCTATGACAAAAAACAGCAGTGCCCTTTCCAACCCAAGTACGTACTTGCTCTAGAGTCACTAAAGGTAACTGCAGTGCATTCAAACTCATGTTCATGGCACGGTATAAGTCTGTGGCAGAATCTACTAGCGTTCCATCAAGGTCAAATAAAATAACTTGGCGTGTATCGAGCTGAGCAATAGACATCATTCCCCCCTAAATTGACAAAGGCATGCGATTGCATGCCCTGATTGTAAAGCAAAGGTCGCTTATTTAAACAATACCCATGCCAAAATAGCTAAAATCACCAACACGATTAGTGAAATTAAGCCAACAGATGCATTTTTTTGTTGTTCTCTCTCTTGTTCCACACGAGAAATAGGCTGCTCTACCGCAACTGGAGTAGGTTCAGCCTGAACCGCATGAATATCGACACCCTCTGGAATTGGTGCTGGCTTAGGTACAGCAACCCCTTGTGGCATCCCATCACGGTTTAATTGCACCGAACTGTCACGCTGATTCAATTCGGGCATGCCTTGCTCATTCATTTGCTGTGCAGCTGTTTTCTCTGTAGCTTCGGTTACTTTTTCTGCCGTTTCTGCCACATCTGCAGCATGTTCAAGTTCAACGGCTGGTGCAAACACAGAGAACTTCAGGCTAGCAAACTGCACAATATCGCCTTCTTTAAGCAAGGTTTCATCGGCAATGCGCAAATCATTCACAAAAGTGCCATTCGAGGAGTTTAAATCTTGCACGTAAAGTGCTTGGTCTTTCACTAAAAAAGCCGCATGTTTACGTGAAATTTCCGCCGATTGCAGCACCAAATCTGCACTTTGATGGCGTCCCACCAACATATCACGGTCGATACTAATTTCCTGGCCAGTAAATTCACCGCTAATTGCTTGTATTTTCCAAGTCATAAATAATTTCTCTGGTGTGATTTGGCAACATCATAACATGCCCTTAACCACAATCTGTGCAGGATACGATTAAGGTGTAGCACGAATTGTGGTTGTGGTAACCGTATTTTTGGTTTTACTCACTTCCTGCTGCGGCAATGCCACGCTTTGACGTTGTACCACAGGCTCAATTGCAACAGGTGTAGTCACCGTTGCCGTACGGTTGGCAGGCACAGCCGATGGCAGCGTTTGGTACACCCCTGCTTGTGGTGCAACCCGAGATACGGGCAAACGCTGCTGATAAACATCACTGACATTTTCAGGCAATTTGGCAAAGCTACCATCGGCATCCATGGCCAGTTGCAAACTATACAATTGACTATAGCGCTGCTGCGAAATACGACGAATATCCTGACTATCACCCACAATAGTCGGGTGGATAAATATCAAGAGATTACGCTTTTGATTGGATTGACCATCGGAACGGAATAAACGCCCAAGCCCTGGAATCGCACCTAAGCCCGGCACAGCTTGACGACTGTAAATTGAGTTATCTGAAATTAGACCACCCAAGACAATAGTTTGCCCATGCTCTGCTAAAATAGAAGTTTTAATGGCACGTTTACTGGTTACCAAATCCTGTGCCTGACCTTTATTGGCTTTGACATCAGACACTTCTTGTTCCACTTCAAGTCGGAGTGTGCCACCTTCACCAATATGAGGCACAACTTTTAAAGTCACCCCGACATCTTTACGCTCAATGGTGGTATACGGGTTTGCCACTCCGCCATTGGTGGATAATGAACCCGTTACGAAAGGAACGTTCTCACCCACCACAATATAGGCTTCTTCATTGTCCATGGTCACAATAGATGGCGTAGACAATAAATTGGATTTGGTTTTTTCTTTCAGCGCCTGAATCATCGCACCATAGAGCTTGCGTGAACCATCACGACTTTCGCGATAATCACCCAAAACCAAAGATGTACCTGCACCAATCGCACTACCTGCACCTGCTGCACCACCTGTCAAATAGCCTGCGGCAACATTTTTCAGACTGGCACCGATATTGTCAAAGTTAATCAAGCCAATGCCGCTACTTAAATCTCCTAGCGCCCACTGCACACCGAGCTGATCAGCATCAGTGCCTTCTACTTCAATAATCGCAGCTTCAATCAACACCTGTTGACGACGAGTATCTAGCTGCTGAATGGCCGATTCAATTTCACGCATCAGTTGCGGGTCTGCTTTAACCACCAAGGCATTTTGCGAACCATCGGCAATAATACTGACACCATTGCCATTAAAACTGGTGATGTTGTTTTGATTATTGCTATTTGAACTACCACCCAAATTAATACTTGGGGTGGAAATTGTAGATGAATTGCCCGTATTGTTATTGTTGTTACTCAGGTTGCTTGTACTACTATTATTACTGCTGTTGTTATTTGAGCCAGAACTGCTACTGACTGCTTGCCCCGACACCAAACCTTGCAAAATTTCCGCTAAATTCTGCGCACTGGCATATTTCAAACGGAAAACTTTTAAGCCGCCCAAACGGTCTGCGGCAGGCACATCCATCATTTCAATCATTTGACGAATGCGTTTACGGGTTGCAGTGTCACCTTTAATGATAATGCGATTGGTGCGGTTGTCTGCCACAATGCGCACACGAGAGCCTTTCACATCTTTGGCTGCCCCGGTCGAACTCATCGACTCAAGCAAACCAATGACTTCTTCTGCCTGACTAGACTGTAGACTAATCGCTTCAATGTCATTTTGCCCAGTACCATCCAAATTACGAATAATACTTTCTAGCTGGTAAATGTTGCTAGCACGGTCTGACACGATTAAGGCATTGGTGCCGCCCACTGCAGACAAATGTGCAAACTGTGGCATGAGCGGACGTAAAGCAGGAATCAGGTCATTGGCATTGGTATTTTCTAGCCAGATCACACGCGTCACAATTTGATCGCCACGTGCATTTTGACGGCCGTCATAGGGAATACCTGAACTTTTGACATTGCTGTCAGGCACAAGACGAATGGTATTGCCCGATGGAATGGCGACCACACCATTGACATTCAGCACCCCTAAAAACAGGTCATAGACTTCATTTTTATTTAAGGCTTTGTTGGAAATCACCGTGACATTGCCACGCACGCGTGGATCGACTGCAAAGTTCTTGCCCGTAATATCGGCCACTTCATTAATAAATGCAGTCAAGTCCGCATCACGTAAATTAATTTTCCAGGTTTGCGCATGACTTGCAGTACTCACCATTGCAACAAGCGGTGCAGCAGCCAGTAATGCCCAAAATGGACGCTCATGATTCAATAAAGCCATAATCTACTGTGTTTCCTAACCCTAAATATGCCTCTGCATTATTCAACATGCCGATTCATTTAAAAATTTTGTTGTATGGTCATCACCTGATCACCACGTTTTATTTCTAATTTCACCTGACCTTCACGACGCGCCTGTTCCAGTAACTGCACATCGTTTTGCCCTTGCCCGACACTCTGCCCATTTAAAGACAAAATACGGTCACCTGGTTGTAAGCCTAGTTTATTTCTTAACGCTGCGGGAGTCCGTGTGGTTACCTCATAACCGTTGCCTGTATTGGCCTCAACCCCCATTTCTTTTAAATATTGTTCACGGTCTTCCTGAATTCGCTGTACTGCTTGTCCAATTGCATTATTCGGTTGTGCAGGCGCTGTTGGCGCAACCATTGCGGGCGTATTACCACTGGAAATTAATGGGGCGATCGGTTGATTTAAACCATTCTCGATACCCTTAAACAATATCTCACGCGTAGCACCACTACTATGACGCAAAATCACTCGATCCCAATACACTTCTGCCAATTGATACTGACTAGAATCAATCACATCTCCCACACGGTAACGTTCAGCGACTTCATTCACTTTAATCACGGCCGATGAGAACTGACTCGGTTGTCCGACAACAACACCTTGCAAAGTCATATTTAATTGATCGTCTACCGTAGCGGCACGTCCAACTTCATGAAATAGTGCAAAAGAAGAAATATTCGGAATCTGTGGTTGCTGTGAGCCCAATTCCACCCGATCTACCTGCATAGCCTGCGGCGGTGCAAGCACCAGCCAAAATAAACTCGCCAGTTTCCAACACAAATACAAAATGAGCAGGGTTAACAATACAGGCGCAACACGGTCTACTTGCTTCCAATCTAAGTTGGCCCAACGCTCTGAAAAATCACGCATCAAAAGCCTCCTTTCAGTAAAGGCTGACGGGTACTGATAACATAAGTATCTAGTCCTGCTTTACCTTCATAAGAAGCAATATTCATCAACAAACGTTGGGTGAGTTGCACATCCAGCATCAAATTCTGATCAAGTGCAATATTCACCATTTTCTGTTCGCGTTGATCTCGGATATCGAATATCAATTTACCATTTTCGTCCGACAAACTGCCTTTTAAAGCAGGAATATTCATGCGGTCTTGGCGCTGCGCAAAACGATAAAGCAACTCACCCCCTGCCCACTGCATTTGTCCTTCTGACTTTGCAAAACCTTGTTGTTTTTTAAAATTTAAATGAACGTCTTTAAGTTGAATCGCATTGCTCGGCCATTGCCAGTCCACAACACTTTTTAAAGTCTCAGGCGCAATTTGACCTTCGAGTGATTGCAGTAAAATCGTGCCAAAACGATAAGCAACTATGCCTTCCAATTGTGTATTGCCGCTGTGCACTTCTACGTCGGCAGCAACACGCAGTAGTACCAAATCTAAAGGACGCGTATTCCAGCTTAAAGTGCCACGTAATTGTCCTTTTTGCCAGTCGGCTTGCCCCTGCCAAATGTTGCCACTGACATTATGTAAAGTCTGGTTGTTTTTATAAAATTTTGAAATCAACCACGCTGCAGGAATTTGTAATAACACAAAAATCAAAAATGCAATGAGGGCGAAAATCCACCACGTGATGTATTTGGGTTTCTTTATCATGCCACCACGACCAACCTTACTAATTTTTCTATGAATGACTTTTTATAACACTCACACATTATGCACACTTTTTCGGCATCGCCAATTGATACAGATAAAAAAAACCAAGCCGTATTGCTTGGTTTTTGAACTCTAAGTCAACTCAATGACAAATTGATGAAGCTTAGATTAGAAAATCTTCAAGTTTCGCGCCTTTTTCTAATTCAGCAACTAACCAGCGTGGTTGTTTACCACGACCCGTCCAAGTATCTGTTGGATTAGTTTTGCTACGATAACGTGGCTCTACTGTTTTACGTGGGCTTTTTTTACGCTTGCTTTCGCCAACTTCAAGAATTTGCTCAATGCTTAAACCTAAACCATCTGCAATTGCGATAATTTGATTATAGGCATCTTCAATTGCTTGATCTTTTTTCGTGGCAATTAATGCTTCAGCTTCAGCTTGTAAACGCTTTAACTCTTCAACAGATAAATTGCTAATATCGGGCATCATACTTACTCCAAAAACTATGCTTTTTTATATTCAGTTATTAAATTAAGCAGATTCATTACATTTTATCAAACCAAAGCTTTAATAAAAAATCCACTACTCTACGTATAAATAACAGTCGATATATTATGAACTGATTATTCAGTTTTAATCAAGAATATGCTGTACAGTTTTTTCTATTTTATGAATACTTGCGCGTACATTTTCAGGGATTAAGGTTTTTTGCATATTTACATGATCTACACAAACAATAACTGCTTCTGCCTGTGCCACTATAGTTTGTTGAGTTTCGCTGTAGATTAAATAATGCATACGCATAGCACTATTACGTAACTCTTCAACTCGAACCCCAATCTTTAATACATCAGGATAAACCACTGGGCGCATATATTGGCATTGATTAGATGCCACGACCGTGAACACGCCTTGCTGTAAAATTTTCAATTGATCAAAATAACATAAACGTGCACTTTCAATATAACGGTAATACACCACATTATTGACATGCCCAAAAGCATCCATATCACCCCATGCGACACGTTGCTCAAAAATAATAGGATAATCTGATAGTGTTAACACAATTCACCTTTAAATTTTAATTTCGACAAAATTAGAATTATTTTCAAAGATTAAATTTAACTGTTTTAATAATTCAGGCTGATCTTTTAAATTAGATTTAACCCTTAAATAACTCATTAATACATGTTCAGGATATAAAGCAAGTAATTGCTCTGCCTCTGAATAGCGTGCTGTTGCTGTAAAAATATGCCATTTGGCAAAACTAAATACAGGTAATGCAGGGTATTTCTGTTCCCAGATATTTATTTGTTGTTCAATTTTCACATAATCAGGCTGTTGTTTTAACAACTGTTGCTGGAACCATAAATAAAACACTTCCTGATTAAATTGTTCACTCAACAAATGTACAGCTAACTGTTCATGCTGTTGCGTCATATCAGGCAAACGTGAAAGTACTTTCAGCCACAACACCTGAATCGCATAACTTTGGCTAAAAATTTGTTCACCTAAATCTAAATAGCGCTGCTGCAATGCCTGTAAGTTTTCTGCATCTACCTGCTCAAACTGAATCAGTAATTGGGTTAGCCATTGTTGTTTTTTTTCGGCATCTAAATGGCCATATTTAGTCGAACGCAAATAATGCCAAGGATATTGCGTAGCAAATTGCCCCCACAAATCAATTAAACGCTTTTGATATGCCGTTTTAACTTTAAATAACCATGGCGATAATTCATGCTGATTTAGAAACTCTAAATGGGTTAAAGCCTGTTCAGGTTGCTGCTGCGCCAAATAAATTTCAATACGCTGAATTTCTGCCAATTCAAAAGCTGCAGCACTGCTTTGATTTAAAGCTGCCAAGGCTTGTGGATATTGCTGCTGAATGGAATACATACGTGCTTCCATCACCCCTTTCAGCAAACCTGACTGGGCAAAGACTTGTCGGACAAATTGGTGCTGATCCTCAGCAGCATCTAATAACCAAATGACTGCCAATTGCTCATAAGGATGTAGGTTTTTAAAATTAAATACCGTTTCGACTTTACGCTGCTCGCGGCTAAAATAGCGTTTTAACAGCAACCATAACACTTGCAACGAAACACTGATGGATAAGAAAAAGAACAACAGCAACCAGATATTGGTTTGTAATTGCCACTCACGCCAATACACATAAACATAGCCTGAACCATGTCCATAACTCAGCAAACTGAGCAGCGCAACGAGTACAAGACTAACCACCACATAGGCGAGTAGAATTTGTTTCATTTATACCGCCCCCAATAAAGCACGTGTTTTTAAGCTTGGCGTAGGTACAATATTTAAATTTTTAATTTTTTCTAATTGCTGAATCAATTGCTGTGCTTTTTGATCAGGTAATGACTGTAGCAGCTGGATAATGCCATTTAGTTCCTGCTGATATTGCAAATACTGACCTTGCATTAATACCTGACGTGCCAATAACAAACGCAATTGAGCTTCTTTTAAGATAATTTGGCGCTGCATTAAGGTGCTTGCAGGTTGTTTAGCGGCCTCAATACTGAGCCACTTTTGCCAAAAATAACGATCCTCTACATCGGCAGGGTTTAGCTCAGGCTGTTGAATTTGCAGTTTTAAATGCTGATCTAGCTGTTGTAACAACTGACTCACCTGTTGATATTGAGCATCACGCGTGGCAATAAACTGTTGGATTTGTTTTTGATCTTGCTGAATGACCTGATGCAGACTTTGTTTTAAGGCAGGTGCTAAGGCATAGTCAGTCAAATCATCTGCCAACACACTCATTTTTTCCAAAGCATAATGAAACTGTTGTTGCTGCAATGCGAACTCGACCAAGTCTAATTGCTGCGACACCACATCCATAGGCTGAATACTATTTTCCTGCACTTCGCTACTATACGCTGCAGATTGCTCTGAAGACGGCTGAGTATAATTACGGCGCTGCAAAGCCACCAATTGGTCATTTAAATTGGCATTATTTTTTTCGGCAAGATGCAAACTTTGGCTGAGTTGTTGTTGTTGCGCTGAAATTTGCATGACGTCATAACTCAATTTGACTATCCAGATCACAGCGATCGACGCAACGATCAGCATCAGTTTCTTCATAACTTTCCTTGCATACGCATGATTTGCTGCAATATTAATTCTGTTTTTAAATTGGTCAACTTCAGTATTTTATATTTTGTGTGATGCTGTGCCTGATAATCGAGCAAAATTTGTTCGAGTCGATCACCCAATACCCAATAATGACCTTTATTTAGTAAAGTGGCATCGTGCTGAATCAACATCAACCAATTTAACCAACTGGCCTCACTGCTAATCATCATCCAAAATTCTGAAGTTTGTATTAAACGGCTGCGGACTGCTGCCATTTTTTGCACAGAACTGGCAGGACACTCTCGCTGATACAAGACAAAGTTATGTACTTGCATGCCCTGATCAAGCAGGGTTTGCATCATAAATTGTCGCCCACCTTCGCCACGCCAAAATGCAATTTGCGTACCTGCTGCCAAGTTTTGCAAGCTCGCTAAGCTCAGCATCCCTTCAGAGGTTTCCACCTGCGGGATATCGCTGTGCACTCCATATTCACGCAGCACTTCTGCAGTTTTTTCACCCACAGCCACCCAGCGAATATGTTGTAAATCCTGCAATTGCAGATGACTTTGAGCCAAATACGCCATCCCAATTTCAACGGCTGTTGGGCTAACCACCACAATAATATGCGTATTAGGCAATTGGGCATACAGACTGGCTAGTTCAGCCGACCAAGGCCGTGCTGACAAGCGCAACAACGGCAAATCAATCACCTCAATGTGCTGTTGTTGCAAAGCCTGACTGAGCGCTTCAGCACGCCCCTGCGGGCGAGTATTGATAAAAATCATGGCTTAAAACAACAGACCACTATTGGTACAAAGCTTTGAGCAACTCACCTGCACCTTGCGCCAATAAGGCTTGAGCTAATTGTTCACCCAATTGTTCTGCCTGTTCAGGCGCACCAACTTGTACGGCTTTTAAAATAGTTTGCCCATCGACACTGCCAACACGGCCTTCTATCTGTAATTGACCATCTTGTAAGGTTGCATAGCCTGCAATTGGCACCTGGCAACCACCTTCCAAATAGGCATTAAAGGCACGTTCCGCACGTACACAAACATTGGTGTCTGCATCCATCAACGGTAAAATCAAATCCAATACCGCCTGATCTTGGCTACGACACTCCAAACCTAAAGCGCCTTGCCCAACGGCAGGTAAGCTCAGATCAGGCTGAATAGTATGACGAATACGCTGCTCCAAACCTAAACGTTTCAAACCTGCACTGGCCAAAATAATGGCATCATATTGACCATCATCCAGTTTAGATAAACGTGTTCCCACATTACCGCGTAAATCTATAATTTCTAAATCTGGGCGTGCTTTCAAAATTTGGCATTTACGGCGCAAACTAGATGTACCCACTTTAGCGCCCTGTGGCAAATCTGAAAAATGCGCATAGTGATTTGACACGAAAGCATCCAGCGGGTCTTCACGTTCACAAATGACCGCCAAATTTAAGCCCTCAGGCAGTGCCATCGGCACGTCTTTCATGGAGTGCACCGCCAAGTCGGCACGACCATCCATCAAAGCAGCTTCTAATTCCTTAACAAACAGTCCCTTGCCCCCAATTTTTGCCAATGGGGTATCTAAAATTTTATCGCCCTGCGTGACAAAGGTCACCAACTCAACGGTTAAATCGGCATGCAGTGCTTCCAAGCGGGCACGAATATGTTCGGCCTGCCATAACGCAAGCGGGCTTTGTCGAGTTGCAATTTTCAGGGTTTTCATCATAGTGACTAAGCAAGATCAATTTTGTTCATCTAAACTTAACCTGATCCCCTAAAAATGCAAGTCTATTTCTCTACCGATTGCTTGATCTATTTACAAAAAATGCTGGATTCTGCACAAAAATTAGAGTTTTTGGATGCGTTCTCTCAGCAAAGGTAAGTGTCTTCGGCTGACGGCTAAACGCTCATCCAGCTCACGGCAACGTACCTGATATTGTCCTGAATTGACCACTTCTAGCCCCTCCAAAAACTGAATCGACACTAAGGCATTTCGGTGAATCCGAATAAACTGATCACCAAACTCGGTTTCTAAATCTTTCAGCGTTTCATCAATCAGGACACTGCCATTTTTATGACGTACAGTGACATATTTCTGATCGGCTAAAAAATAGTAGATATTTTCTATTGGCACCAACTCTACACCGCGATAGGTTTTCGCCGCGATTTGGTGACGTTTTATTTTTAATTCGTCCATATTTTCTTTTTGTTTTAAATGACTCATCTGCGCTTGCGTGAGTTTTGTTAAATGATCTAAAACCTGTTGCAATTCCTGTTGCATTATCGGTTTTAACAAATAGCCTTCCGCATTGGATTTGAACGCATCAAGTGCGTGTTCATCATAAGCGGTACAAAACACAATGGCTGGCATAGGGTCAAGCTCACGTAAATGCTGAGCACAACTTAGACCATCCATTCCCGGCATTTGAATATCTAATAATATGACATCCGGCTGATGTTCATCCGCCAGTTCAATCGCCTGTTGCCCATGAGCTGCCGTTGCCACCACATGATGCCCCAGTTGAGTGACCAAACGTGATAATCGCTCTCTAGCTAGAGGCTCATCATCACAAATTAGGATGTCCATTTTTCCTCCTTTTTAAGTCAATAACTTTATTTTTATCAAGTCTAGAAAAATCAGAGCAATCACAGCTTATTTTATTTATAACGGTATTGCAGCACCGTGGTGTACATACCATTCCCCGCATAATTTTTGAAAGTAACACTGCGTCCATAATACGCTTTTAAGCGCTGTTCCACGTTTTGCAGTGCAATCCCATGTCCAGATCTTAAATTTATTTTATCGCTGACATACGGATTTGTAATGACAATATTGACTTGGTTTTGCAATATTTCGATCAATATACTTATCGTACTCTTTGCTAAAACTTTTTCAACTCCATGAAAAATACTATTTTCTAGCAAGGGTTGTAAAGTTAATAACGGAATTTGTACCTGACTGAGCAGTTGCGGTTGTTCAATTTTCCATTCTACCGCCAACCGATCACCCAAACGAATTTGCTCAATCTCTAAATATCGTTGGCAAAGTTCGATCTCATCTTTCAGGCTCACCAGTTTTAATTCCTGCAAACTGGCACGGAATAAACGAGATAAATTCAGCAGCATCTGCTCGGCTTTATCAGGGTCAATTGCAATTAAACTGATCACATTATTTAAGCTGTTAAACAAAAAGTGTGGATGAATACGGGCCTGCATGGCATGCACCCGCGCTTGCAATTCACTATGCCGCTGCTGAATAGCTTGTTCCCGTACATAGATATAACGAAAACAAAACGCACCCAAAATCACACCATAACTCAAATGCAGTCCAATCCCATGCATCAATTCATCCAGACTAAACTGCTGCAAATGAAAATTTTGCCCAAAATGCAATAAGGTATTTAAACTGAGTGTCGTGACCAATACGATGGCTTGCAGCAAGATAAAACTCACCATAAATGACAGCGCCAAGCCCATGCGTAAAAAACGTGCCTGAAAAAATTCAACCAAAGCCGCAAAACACAATACTACCCAGTTGATATACAAAATATATTGCAGCACCCGAGCAAAACTTAAACCTTGCCAACCCTGTGCTTCAGCCAAAGCCAAGACCATTGCCAAAGCATTGCTGCCAATAAATAGTTCAATTAGATATTGCCAACGCCCTATTTTCGTAAAAAAATACACATAATTCTGTTCTGCCTGCGTATCAGCAAAAGTTTGATTGGCTTGTTCTTCGGCAAGTGAATCTGAATTTGTTATACTCTTGTCCAAATTACCGCTTTTTACTTTATTGAGCCGATATGACCACATCTTCTAATTCCTCAAATCCGTCACAAGCCCAAACTTCGGGTATGTGGGGCGGTCGTTTCTCTGAAGCTACTGACGCATTTGTTGCTGAATTTACAGCATCTGTTCAATTTGACCAACGCTTTTATAAACAAGATATTGCAGGCTCAATTGCACATGCCACCATGTTGGCAAAAGTGGGCGTACTCACCAGCGAAGAGCGTGATGACATTGTTCAGGGCTTAAACACCATTCAGGCCGAAATTGAAGCAGGTCAATTTGAATGGCGCATTGATCTTGAAGATGTGCACATGAACATTGAATCACGTTTAACTCAGCGTATTGGCATTACAGGTAAAAAACTACACACTGGTCGTAGCCGTAATGACCAAGTGGCAACCGATATTCGTCTCTATGTCCGTGATGAAATTGATGCAATTTTAGAATTATTAAAAAAACTACAACACGGTATTTTGACACTGGCTGCAAAAAATACTGACACTATTATGCCTGGTTTTACTCACTTGCAAACCGCACAGCCTGTGACCTTTGGTCACCATCTGATGGCGTGGTTTGAAATGTTAGTACGTGACTCAGAGCGTTTAATTGACTGTCGTAAACGTGTCAACCGCATGCCATTGGGTTCTGCTGCATTAGCAGGCACGACTTACCCAATTGACCGTGCTTATACGGCGGAACTACTTGGTTTTGAAGCTGTATCTGAAAACTCGCTAGATGCAGTATCAGACCGTGATTTCGGGATCGAATTCAATGCCGCTGCATCGTTAATTATGATGCACTTGTCACGTATGTCTGAAGAGCTGATTTTATGGACATCTGCACAATTTAAGTTTGTGAATATTCCAGACCGTTTCTGCACAGGCTCATCCATTATGCCGCAGAAGAAAAACCCAGACGTGCCTGAATTGGTGCGTGGTAAAACTGGTCGTGTCTATGGCGATTTAATGAGCCTATTAACCCTCATGAAAGGTCAGCCTTTGGCTTACAACAAAGACAACCAAGAAGACAAAGAACCTTTATTTGATGCAATTGATACCGTACGTGGCTCACTCATGGCATTTGCCGACATGATTCCTGCCTTAGTACCAAATATTGCAGAAATGCGTGAAGCAGCATTGCGTGGTTTCTCTACCGCAACCGACCTTGCCGATTACTTGGTGAAAAATGGCGTGGCCTTCCGTGATGCGCATGAAATTGTAGGTAAAGCCGTAGCCTTGGGTGTTCAAGAAGGTAAAGACCTGTCTGAACTGAGCTTAGCGCAATTACAACAATTCTCTGATTTGATTCAAGCCGATGTATTTGAAAAAGCCTTAACCCTTGAGGCTTCTGTAAATGCACGTGATCATATTGGTGGCACTGCACCTGCACAAGTCGCTGCAGCAATTGAACGTGCTCAAGCACGTCTTGCCCAACTTTATGCCTAACCGGGAAGTCGCTATGTCTAAACAAGTGTTTTGTCGTAAATATCAAAAGGAAATGGATGCGATGGATTTTGCGCCATTTCCAGGTGCAAAAGGTCAGGAACTGTTTGAAACCGTGTCTAAGCAGGCATGGCAAGAATGGCTCAAACACCAAACTACACTCATTAACGAAAAGCGTTTAAATGTGTTTGAAGCCGATGCGAAAAAGTTTCTTGAAGAGCAGCGTGAGAAGTTCCTGAACAATGATGCTAGCCTTGAAGTCGCTGAAGGTTTAAAACCTCAAAACTAATTTCGCCTGTATTCTAAGCATCAAGAACCAATATCAAAAAGAGTCTTCACGAAGGCTCTTTTTTTATGCCCTTTTTTGCATGATCTACAGCCATGCAGCAAAACAACTGAAAGAAGATTCAAAAAGTGAAAGCTGTTGCTGATTTTTTAAAGATGAACATTCACATCTTTAAGCCCTAAAAATAGCGGATTAGGCGATGATTTTAAATAAAATCATAAAAAATAAATCACACAAATAACAATGTAATTCTAAAATACATTTGTATATAAAACGCTACATTCCACTACAATAAAGCACATGATTATCGCGCTGGCTTTTCCTATACTTATTTGCAAGGAGATAAGCAATTGTCTCTTACTATAATAAATATCCCCGATTTCAATCTCAGATTTCCCCCAAAGTCTGGGATTTTTTTTGCCCAAAATTTTTCAAAATAGGCCAGTTTCTACTCTCAAAGAAATTCAGAAAATTAAAATAGTGGCATAAAAAAGCCCCACCAACAGATGAGGCTTTAAGACTTACAAGTAACTAGAACTTAGCGTTCCTGTACTTTTTCTTCAATTTCTTTGACGCTGGTATGGCGCACATCAAAACCTTTCACCATATAGATGACTTGTTCAGAAATATTACGCGCGTGGTCACCAATACGCTCCAATGAACGCAACACCCACATCACATTGATTACACGTGAAATATGACGTGGATCTTCAATCATATAGGTCATCAGGGTACGGGTTGCAGATTGATATTCACGGTCAATATCGGCATCTGCCAACAATACACGTAAAGCTTGGTCTACATCTAAACGTGCAAAAGCGTCCAGTGCATCATGAATCATGACACGTACTTGGTTGCCAATATGACGGGTTTCCATATATCCCCGTGGCGAACCGCCTTCTTCACATAAGTTTTGGGCAATACGTGCAATTTTTGCAGCTTCATCACCAATACGCTCTAAGTCAGTATTGGCTTTAGACATGGCAATGACCATACGCAAGTCGATGGCTGCAGGATGACGACGTGCCAAAATCAAAGTTAAGGCTTCGTCAATTTCGGTTTCCATGCGGTTTACCACATTGTCTTGGAATTGCACTTCTACCGCCAACGCTGCATCAGTATCCAAGAGTGAATGAATCGCATTGGCAACCTGCTGTTCTACCAAACCACCCATGGTCATAAATTTGGTATTTACATCCTGCAAATCTTCATTGAACTGAGAAGAAATATGGTGACTTAACACAGGATTATTCGTACTCAAGGAATACTCTCCACAACAAAAGGATAGACTGACGCAATGATTCAATATTAAAGCACAGCAATGATGACGTTTTTATGACATTTTCTCACCAAACTCTAAAGTCTGATCGTTTCTGTCTTTAAACAACAATCGTGTATTTCGGTTTTCTTCGTGAGTCCATGCTACGATGACTTTTGCACCAACCAAGCATTCATTTCCTGCAAGTCTTGTTCGGTTAATTGTCCCACCGCAGCTTTAAGCTGCAAGACATGATTTAAATAATCATATTGTGCATTGAGATAATCTTGCTTCGCCGAAAAAGCATTACGCTGTGCCAGCAATACATCCACCATGGTTTTTAAACCTTCTTGATATTGCGCTTTCGAGGCACGTGCCACCAAGTCTGCAGAATTCATGGCTGCTTGGCGTGCCTGCAATTTGGCCTGATCTGTTTCGACTTGTAAATATGCTTTTTTTACTTCGGTCTGAGCTTTGCGAATTGCGGCATCCAGTTCAGCTTCCGATTTTTGGACTTGCACTGCCGCTTTTTGCACATTTTTACTGACACGCCCACCACTAAACACGTTCCAGTTCATCTCTACCCCAATCTGATCAAACTGACCATCGGGTGACATCACACTTTCAGGGCTTTGCTTGGCATAGCCATAGCTGCCAACGGCCTCAACTTGTGGATAGCGCGCAGCCTGCTCGACCCGACGTGTATCTTCAGCATATTGGCGCTGTAAACGGGCCTGTAAAATGGCTAGATTTTGCTGTTGGGCCAACTGTGCCCAATCTTCTAGACGCTCTGGTACGGGTTTCTGAAATTGAAAATCATCACGCAGTACTGCCAAATTTTCCCGATACGGGCCAATCAATTGTGCCAATTGTTCTTGTGCCAACACCAGTTGCACATGCGTTGCAATACGATTAGCACGTGCATTTTGATATTGTGCATTGGCTTCACTGACTTCACTTTTAGCCACTAAACCTTCACGCAGTTTAGCATTCATCATATTAAGCTGTTCCAGCAGCGCTTTTTCTTCTTGTAAATAGGCGGTGGTTAAGGACTGCTGACGCAACACATTAAAATAAGCTTCAGACACATTCAAAATATGTTGTTGCTGTTGTAAACGCAAAGTCACTTCACTCAAGCTCAAAGAGGTTTTCACTTGTTTTAACGCTTGCCAAGCATCCCAACGGAACAATGGCTGACGCGCAGTTAAAGCCACTTGACGCGAAGTGGATGACGGACTACCAAATATATCATTTGAGGCTGCAGAATTAACCTGACTCATGTCCTGACTTTTACGAGTAATATTGCCAGACAAGGTCACTGTTGGCAGTAAATTACCTTGGGCAATCCCTAAATTCAGTTGATCGGCTTGATACTGCAATTGCTGTGCTTGCCAATTCGGGTCGTTCTGTTGAGCACGTGCATAGGCTTGCAGCAAATCTAAAGCAAATACCCCTGAACTTGCCCACAATAAACTCAGACTCAAAACGATTTTTTTCATTGTTTTTCTAACAACCCACTTTTGCGATTTCATCAATCCAATTGCATGTTCTTTTTACTCTGCACATACTAAAGCTTATTTGCATTTTTTCCGTATGAGTTTCATTACATTGCATTAATTTTCATTTTATTTCAATTCATTGCATAAGCATCAACTCAAAAAAACCTCTGCTTACACAAGCTTCACAATTCAGCTTCACATCACAACCATGTAACCAAACTCTAGCAGAATACTACAATTTCTTGCGGCTATTTAACCTTACAATGAGCACTCTCCCTATCCCTAGTTGTGCAATGAAGTGTATTTCTACAAACCGTCTGCATCGTACGAATGGTCTGGAAATTCTACTTTTTGGCAATGCTTAATTTTTGTTTGATGACGTATGTTTGTACCACTTTTCTCATGATGGATTGACACTTAGAGATCACCTTCAATGACCAATCAATTTTTATGTTGAATTGCTGTAATGGTTAAATTTTTTCGCATGAGTAAACTGATCATACTGCTTAGCAGTTGCTTAGGTTTACTCGCCTGCCAAAACTCGGATACTCCGCCTGTACCTGAGCCGCCACAGGTGCAGACCAGTGCCAGTGAGCCTGTAGATTTAACCCAAATGTGTGACAACATTCAGCACAACATGCAGCAAATTGATAATACCCGCACCACATTTGCCTTAGAGCAAATCAATCAGGACTTAAAAGTCTGTTTGCCGCTGTTGCCTTTAGCAGAACAGTTAAAATTGCTCGACCTTTCCACCCAAATGTATCAACGCTTTTTGCATGTAGAACGTAGTGCTACAGAACAATTAGCGTTTGAACAACACGCCTTTGATATGGCTCAACACCCCACCATTCAGCAAAGTCATTTTGAAAAATTTGCTGCGCGTGATCAGTATTTATTGAAACACAAAGGACAAGCCTACTTAGAACTGCATGATGCAGGTGCAAGCAAGCTTGCATACCGACGCAGTCCGCAATATTTAGCAATTATTTTTGCACCTTATATGCCCGATGCTGAGCAAGTTTTCATTGAAAGACTGGCCAATGACAACATGCAGTCTAGCTTACAAGATGCAGGATTGACGCTCGATGCGACAGACATCGCAGAACGTGCTTTGTTTTGGGAAGATTATCTACAACGTTATCCAAAAAGTCACTTTATTGCAGATGCACGTTATCTGGCTGAACTTTATGCCATGCTGTTGTTTAAAGGGACAGCGCAAAGCCCTGTTTCATACGATTATGTCGATGAATCCAGTATTCAGCCCGCTGTATTATTTGAAGTTAAAAAACTGGCTGAACTGCAAAAATCTACTTTGGCCAATCAAGCACGCAAATTTATTGCCTTTTTACAAATGAGCGCAGAACAACGCCTTAATGAAATTTCCGCCCAGCCTACCGCACAACAAAAACGTGAACATGGCGAGCAAGCTTTGGTACACGCACAACTGAATCAATATTTAAACCTCAAGACCACGCTCACCAATTCAAAGCGTGACTGTTTCAGTGATGGCATTTGCCTGCCGCTTTAAAGGTAATTTTCTACCAAACACCCCACCTGAATAAAAGCACGGTGAGCCCTGCTTTTATAGTCACAACATGCTACTATTTATACAGCTTGACGGAGCGCGAGTAATTCCTCGCTGAGATTGTGTCCATTTTGTGTTCAGCCTAAAGCAATACACAAGATGTAAACCCAAGTACCGTTGAACCTGATCAGGTTAAAACCTGCGTAGGAATCAAGCCACCTAAACACCCCGCCTAAAAACTGTTTTAACTTTTTAAACAGTTTGATTTGCTATGTTTTTGGTCGTGCTTGATTCGTTGATTTCATTCTTCAGGATCATTGCAATGAACCAATTAACGAATCTGTCCCCTGCTGATATTTCTGCTCAACACGAGCAAGATGCCAAAGATTTAACCCGCATTTTACCTGCATCGAAAAAAGTCTATATCCAAGGCTCACGCCCAGACATTCAAGTGCCAATGCGTGAAATTGAATTGACCGATACCCCAACAGGTTTGGGTGGTGAACACAATCCACCTATTATGGTGTATGACACTTCAGGCGTATATACCGACCCAAATGTTGAAATTGACTTAAACAAAGGCTTACCAAATATTCGTGACAGCTGGATTGAAGAACGCCAAGACACCGAAAAACTAGAAACTCTGAGCTCTGCATTTGGTCAAGAACGCTTACGTGACATTCGCACCGCTGAAATTCGTTTTGCGCATATTCAAAAGCCACGTCGTGCCAAAGCGGGCAAAAACGTAACCCAAATGCACTATGCCAAACAAGGCATCATCACCCCAGAAATGGAATATATCGCGATTCGTGAAAACCAGCGTCAGCGCGAAGGGGTCGATATGCGTCAGCACCCAGGTCAAAACTTCGGGGCTAAAAATCTAACCGAAATCACGCCAGAATTTGTACGTCAGGAAGTGGCTGAAGGCCGTGCAATTATCCCTGCCAACATTAACCACCCAGAATGTGAACCGATGATTATTGGCCGTAACTTCTTGGTGAAAATCAATGCCAATATTGGTAACTCGGCACTAGGTTCCAGTATTGATGAAGAAGTCGCAAAAATGACTTGGGCAACCCGTTGGGGTGCAGACACCATCATGGACTTATCGACAGGTAAGAACATCCATGAAACCCGTGAATGGATTATCCGTAACTCACCTGTGCCAATTGGTACTGTTCCTATTTATCAAGCCTTAGAAAAAGTAAATGGCATTGCCGAAGACCTGACTTGGGAAATTTTTAAAGACACCCTGATTGAACAAGCAGAGCAAGGCGTGGATTACTTCACCATTCACGCAGGGGTGTTATTGCGTTATGTACCCCTCACAGCTAACCGCTTAACAGGCATTGTGTCACGTGGTGGTTCAATCATGGCACAGTGGTGTTTGGCACACCATGAAGAAAACTTCCTGTACACACATTTTGATGAAATCTGCGAAATCATGAAGGCTTATGACGTATCGTTCAGCTTGGGTGATGGTTTACGTCCAGGGTGTATTCAAGATGCCAACGATGAAGCACAGTTCAGCGAGCTGCGTACTTTGGGCGAATTGACCCACCGTGCTTGGGAACATGATGTGCAAGTGATGATTGAAGGCCCAGGACACGTGCCAATGCACATGGTCAAAGAAAATATGGACTTGCAACTTGAGGTCTGTAAAGAAGCACCATTCTATACACTTGGCCCATTAACCACTGATATTGCTCCAGGCTACGACCACATTACCTCTGCCATTGGTGCAGCAATGATTGGCTGGTACGGTACAGCAATGCTGTGCTATGTGACACCAAAAGAGCATTTGGGCTTACCAAACAAAAAAGACGTCAAAGACGGCATCATCACCTATAAGATTGCAGCCCACGCGGCTGACCTTGCCAAAGGTCACCCAGGTGCACAAGCCCGTGACAATGCGCTGTCTAAAGCACGTTTTGAATTCCGCTGGGAAGATCAGTTCAACCTGAGCCTTGACCCAGACACCGCACGCAGCATGCATGATGAAACCATGCCAAAAGAAGCGCATAAGTCTGCACACTTCTGTTCAATGTGCGGACCAAAGTTCTGCTCCATGAAAATCACCCAAAATGTGAGAGATTATGCACAAAATCAAAATGCTGCGAACAAAACAGAGCAAGTAGATGCAGAGGTAGAATCAGGTCTCAAAGCCATGAAAACCGCTTATCAGGAACATGGTCAAAAATTGTACCATAAGCTATAAATTGTTTAAAAAGCGTTTGTATTCAATCAAATCTCAGTTAGGATGAAATCATGCTTTGCTCATCCTGATGAGAGTTTATGAAGATTATTCAACAAGCAACTTATGGTCAACACGATGCACAGATTCACCAGCGTGAATACCTGTATCGCGGGTTTATTCAGGTTGAGAAAGTCAGCCTGAGCCATCGCTTGTTTAATCAAACCACCTATACCCCAGTCCTTCAGCGTGAACTTATTCAACGCCCTGAAGCGGCTGGGGTACTCATTTATGATGCCGCACAACAAAAATTTGCACTGATTGAACAGTTCCGCATTGGTGCAATTGACGACAGCGACTCGCCTTGGCAATTGGAAGTGATTGCAGGGGTACTGGATGGCAATGAATCGCCTGAAAGCTGCATTCGTCGTGAAGCCTTAGAAGAGTCAGGCTGCGAGCTGCAACAATTACAACATTTATTTAGTTTTTACCCTTCTGCAGGGGCATGTGCAGAGTTGTTCCACTTATATAGTGCGAATACCACGCTACCACAGGAAGGTGGCGTTTTTGGAATGCCAGATGAGGGAGAAAACATCCAATTACATATTATTGATTATCAGGACATTCCTGACTTACTGACCAATGGTCGGCTAAAGAACGCACCTGTCATTATGGCATTGCAATGGTTACAACAACAGATTAAAACCGTAAAGGATGTCTAAGGGGTCAGGCATGACTTTATTCCCAAATACACACCAGCCAGAGCGCTGGACCATTGTACAAATTTCAGATACACATCTCATGGATCAGGATGATTTAGAGTTTGTGCACATGAATCCTGAACACAGTTTTCATGCGGTCATGCAGGATATTACACAACAATACCCGCAGGCCGATGCAATTTTTCATACTGGCGATTTAGCACAAGTGCCTGTCGCTGCGACATATCAGCGCTATTTAAAATTTATGCAGGCATTAAATATTCCGCATTATCAAATTCCTGGCAATCATGATGATGCCGAGGTCTTCCCTTTTTATGTAAAATCCAATCAAGTCCATGCGATTGAACTGGGTAACTGGTGCGTGATCTTGCTGAATACAGCCGTCAAAAACCGTGTCGATGGATGGATGGATGCAGCACAGTTACAACAATTAGATCAGGTTCTGCAACAACATGCGCATCAGTATGTGATCATTGCCTGTCATCATCATCCTTTTGATATGCATTCACACTGGATTGATCAGCACAAGTTAAAAAACACTGAAGATTTAATTGATGTGTTGGCGCGGCACAGTCAAGTCAAACTGGTGCTGTGCGGTCATGTGCATCAGGACTCGCTCAATGAATGGCAAGGGATTCAGTTTTACTCAACTCCATCGACCTGCGTGCAGTTCAAACCACACAGCCAACACTTTGCTTTAGGTACAGAAGCCCCGGGTTACCGTGTGTTACATTTGAATGCAGATGGCAGTTTTAGCACTCAGGTGCATCGGGTTGAGCATATCGTGCAACAAATAAATTTTGAAATTTCAGGTTATTAACTTTTCATTTTATTTCTTTTGCTTTACTTTATGCCTTCAACGAAAAATGCGATAACACATCCAAACATCAAAGACTATCCATAATCAAAAAAAGTCTATATGATGACGTCCCCCGAAGATCGAATATTGTTCTTTGGGAGTGGATAAAAACACTTGCATATCACCATATTTTTCGCGTACCAATCGTACGCATATGATGAGGAATGCCCTACATGGCGAATGACAACCAAAATCAAGTCTTGGACGAACAAACAGATCTTGTAGAAGAAAAAGCTACAAAACGCGTGCGTAAGGCAAAGCCAAAGGCTTTAGAGGGCGGTTCTACAGCTAGCTTATTTGGTATTGCACCTTATCAGCCTAAAAAAAATGAAGAATACATGTCTGAAGGACAACTCGAGCATTTCCGTCAAATTCTCATGGCGTGGAAAGAAGAGTTAATGTCAGAAGTTGACCGCACTTTAAACACTATGCAAGACGAAAATACAGCCTTGCCAGATGTAAACGACCGTGCGACTCAAGAAGAAGAGTTTGCAATTGAGTTGCGTACTCGTGACCGCGAACGTAAATTGATTCGTAAAATTGAACAATCTATTGAAGCGATTAAAAACGATGACTATGGTTTTTGTGAAACTTGTGGTGTCGAAATTGGTTTACGTCGTTTAGAAGCACGTCCAACTGCAACGTTATGTATTGATTGCAAAACTTTGGCAGAGATCAAAGAGAAGCAAAACAACGGTTAATCGTGACTGTTGAGAATTACCTAGCCGAACACAGTTCGGAGCTTGAGCAGCAGCGAAACGATGTTTCGCTCACTCGCTACACAGGTCGGTTTGCGCCATCGCCAACCGGCCCTTTGCATTTTGGCTCACTCATTACCGCAGTAGCCAGTTATTGTGATGCCAAAGCTCAGCACGGCAAATGGCTCGTCCGCATTGAAGATACCGATATTCCTCGTATCTACCCAGGCAGTGAAAGCCATATTTTGCGCTGCATAGATGCTTTTCAATTTAAACCTGATGCTGAAATTATTTTCCAGAAAGATCGTCTTGAGCTTTATGAAGCCATATTACAACAGTTACAGCAACAAGATTTAGTCTATGCCTGTCAATGCACCCGTAAAATGCTTGGCTCTAATCATATTTATGCAGGTACCTGCCGTAATCTAGGGCTAGATTTTGCAGAACAAGCCATTCGCGTTAAAGTGAGCGATCAGGACATCTATTTTCAAGACCGTTTACAGGGTCAACAATGTTCCAACCTAACGCAAGACTTGGGAGATTTTGTATTGAAACGGCGCGATGGCATTATCAACTATCAATTGGCGGTGGTGGTGGATGACTATCTGCAAGGCATCACGCATGTGGTTCGAGGTGCAGATTTGCTGGACAACACCGCACGACAAATTTATTTGGGGCAATTGTTAGGCTATCCACGCCTTAATTATATGCACTTGCCTTTAGCCATGAATGCGCAAGGACAGAAACTGTCTAAACAGAACCTTGCTCAGGCTTTGGACTTAACCCAAGCCTCACAATTGCTACAGGCTGCGTTTACTGCGCTAAATCAGCCCCCAATCACCCTAGACACGCCAGCACGTATGTTGCTGCAAGGCATTCAACAATGGGATGCATCTCGTATTCCTGTAGGCACTACGTTACACGGTTGCTACTTATAAAATTCCAGATTCGTTTATGCTCAAAGTCACATTCACAGATTTAGGCAGAAGCATCTATGTTTTTTATTTTTGGTGTAGGGCCGAAAACCAAAGTCGTGGAAAGCAATCAGTTTACTTGTCCTGTTTGTCGTACCCACAGCAGATATGAATTAAGACAACGGCGGCAATATTTTTCTTTATTTTTTATTCCGCTTTTTCCTGTGTCGAAACAGCAGAATGCTACGGTGAAGTGTTTACATTGTGGAACTGAAATGCCGAGCATGGTGCTAAACCATGCTCAGCCGAATTCTGCTAAAGAGATGAATCTAGAAGCTTAAGACTAGAAACTAGATTCTTCACGGCTTGGATTGGTTTCATGGGTCGAGGCTTCAATTTTCAGAATTAGACTCACCATGACTGCGCACATAATCAAAGATGAACCACCATAACTAATGAATGGTAGCGTCAGACCTTTGGTTGGCAACATGCCCATATTCATGCCCGTATTCACCATAATCTGCAACAAGAAGATGATGCTGATTCCATACGCCAAATAGCCTGCACGTAAATATTGGTTTTTTAGGGCACGATGACCAATTTTAATACAAGAAACCAGCATCGCAAAAGACAGGCTGATTACCACAAAAATACCCAAAAAGCCGAACTCTTCACCCAACACAGCCAACATAAAGTCTGTGTGCGCTTCTGGTAAATAGGACATTTTCTGAATACTGTGCCCTAAACCTACACCAACCCACTCACCACGACCAAATGCCATTAAAGCGTTAGATAACTGATAGCCAACACCCAAAGGGTCATTCCACGGGTTTGAGAACGACATTAAGCGTTCAAAGCGATACGGCTCGAACACCACTAAAAACACAAAGGCGGCAATAATTGCCCCGAAGGCAATCCCGAACTGAATTAACGGTGCACCTGCCAAAAAGAAGACGCCCAGCATGGTCAAGGCAATCACCACAGTAGCCCCTAAGTCTGGCTCTGCAATCACCAAACCAACGGTCACGGCCATAATCACCGCAAGACGTACCAAGCCTTTAATATTGTTACGCACTTCTTCGGCACGTCGCACCACATAATCTGCAGTAAATATGGCCATCATGACTTTGGCGACTTCAGAGGCTTGTAAGGTAAATCCTGCAACCCGAATCCAGCGTTTAGAGCCATTAACCTCAGTACCAACCACCAAAACTGCAATCAATAAGGCAATGGTGACAATCCACAGAAAAAAGGTATTGTTAAACCATGTATTCAGCGGCACTTTATACACAACAAAAGCAGCAACCAAGGCCACCACAATCGAAATACCATGGCGGAAAACATAGTGAAAAGCATTTTCATGCATACGCTCTGCATAGGGCATCGACGCCGATGCCACCATAATCGAGCCAATACATAACAATGCCAATACACTAAAAATCAGCACATTACGCACATTTATTTCCGCAGGCAGTTTTGGCAGCCAACGGTCATAGACCTGATTGAGTTTATTGATTGTTGTCTGAGCCAAGCCAGCCATATCTCATCCCTTATTGTTGTTATACCAGCGCGTTAACATAAGCAACGAACTTGTGACCACGTTCTGGATAGCCCGAGAACATATCAAAACTTGCACATGCAGGTGACAATAGCACCACATCATGCGCTTGTGTATGTTGTTGGCAAATTTCGACTGCCTGTTGTAAGGTCTCTGCACGCAAAAGTGTGGTCGTACCCGCAATTACAGCTTCAATTTGCGGTGCATCCTCACCAATCAACACCGCGAGTTTGGCATATTGCTGCAAGGAAGCACGCAGCGCAGTAAAGTCCTGCCCTTTGCCTTGCCCACCTAAAATAATGGCGACTTGCCCACCTTGAGCCTGAATTGCAGCACCCAAGCCATCCAAAGCCGCCAAAGTCGCACCAATATTGGTGCCTTTAGAATCATTATAATAACGCACCTCATGCAAGGTTTTGACAAATTCACAGCGGTGTTCCAAACCTTTAAAAGTTTTCAGCGTTTCCAACATGCTTGCCATAGGTAAACCAATCGCTTCACCCAAAGCCAAACAAGCCAAGGCATTGGCAATGTTATGCGTACCTTGAATATACATTTCGGTACTTTTCAATAAACGCTCACGCCCACGTGCTAGCCACATGCTGCCATCATCATCTTTTAATAAACCGAATTGGTTTAGGTCAGGCGCATTTAAGCCAAAACTTTGCATTGGGGTTTGATCGGGTACTAACGGACGGCTCAAGGCATCATCACGGTTAAACACCACTTTTTTGACACCTTGGAAAATACGATGTTTGGCAGTGTGATAACCCAGCATATCGCCATGGCGGTCTAAGTGATCTTCACTCATATTCAGCACCACCGCCACTTCTGCATTTAAATTCGATGTGGTTTCTAGCTGAAAACTGGAGAGTTCCAATATATACAGCTCAGGATCATCTTTAATCAAATCCAACGCAGGACGGCCTAAATTACCACCCACAGCTACCTTTTTACCCGCCTGCTCTGCCATTAAACCAATTAACGTGGTCACGGTACTTTTCGCATTTGAACCAGTAATAGCCACAATAGGTTTGTCGGTTGCACGACGTAATATTTGAATTTCACTCACCACAGGAATACCCTGCGCCATGGCAGCCTGAATTTCAGGTAATTTTGGGTCTAATCCAGGGCTAATCACAATTTCTTCTGCAGACAGCAATAAATCCTGATCAAACTCCCCAAAACGAGTTTCAACCTCGGCTGGAATTTGATCATGTCCTGGAGGTGTGGGGCGAGAGTCTGTCACAGCAACGCGGTAACCCTGATGATGTAAGAAATTAACGGCTGCAACACCCGAAATACCAAGCCCTGCAACGACTTTTAATCCACCACGTTGTATTAACATTTTTGCCCCATTTTGTGCGGTAATTTTGAAACTGACAAAATGGTAGCACTTTGCTGTTTTGAATGCTTTTTCTGTTTGCAGTTTCTGCAAATTTTTTGTGTCAGTGCGTAAAAAAACCGTCAGATCGCTGACGGTTTTTTAAAACATCTCAGTAAAGTTGGACAGATGTGGCTATTTCCATTTCACTGCTTGGACTTCAACTTTCTTTTCGGTGGGTTGATCTTTGCTGTCACATCCACAACTGCCACCACAACCTGCCACTGCCGCAGGCTTCAACCACTTTGCCAAACCATGCCAACCTTTTTCTGCGCAGGAATTGGACAGTTTTAGAAAAACTGCGCTAGAAGCCTTGGGAAAGACTTTTTTAAAAACCACTACCGCACTCCACAGTACCAGTGCAGCAACAATCAGAATTTCAATCATGTTCGTCTTCTCCTGTGAAACCTAAAATAGCCTTAACCCAATAAATATGAGGCTGTTTGATAAGTCAGGAATGACATAAAGTAGGCCAAACCAAATAAATACACCGTCATAAAACTGACTGTACGCCATGAACCTGTTTCACGCTTTACAGTAGCCAAAGTCGCCAAACAATGCGGTGCATAAATAAACCACACCAACAATGACAAACCTGTCGCCAATGACCAACCAAGCTCACCACCGCCACTAATTAAAGCGGCCAAACCTTCGGACATGGCATCCTCATCAACTGCAGACAAGGCGTAGACTGTACCCAATGCTGCCACGACTACTTCACGTGCTGCCATGGCAGGAATCAAAGCAATTACAATCTGCCAGTTAAAACCAATGGGTGCAAAAATTGGCTGTAACACATGCCCCAACATCCCTGCAAAGCTGTAATCAATCGCAGGCATGGTCGCGCCTTCTGGCGGTTGTGGGAAGGTACACAAAAACCATAGCAAAATAGACAGCGCAAAAATAATGCCACCGACACGCTTTAAGAAAATTTTGGCGCGATCTAGCAAACCAATCCACACACTTTTTAGGTCTGGAAAACGGTAGCTTGGCAATTCCATTAACAACACGTGTTCAGATTTGTCTTTTTGCAAAAATTTGAGCACAAACGATACGCCCAAGGCACTTAAAATGCCCGCCATATAAAGACCGAATAACACCAAACCTTGTAAATTAAACATGCCCCAAACGGTTTGATTTGGAATGAACGCCGCAATCAATAAGGCATATACTGGCAAACGTGCGGAACAAGTCATCAATGGCGCAACCATGATCGTGGTTAAACGATCACGTGGATCAGCAATGCTGCGGGTGGCCATAATCCCTGGAACTGCACAGGCAAAACTGGACAACAAAGGAATAAAGGCACGACCACTCAAGCCTGCACTAAACATCAGCTTATCTAGTAGGAATGCAGCGCGGGGCAAATAGCCCGATTCTTCTAAAATCAAAATAAACAGGAACAAAATTAGAATTTGTGGCAAGAACACTACCACACCGCCTGCACCTGCGATAATGCCATCTACAATTAAGCTGTTCAGCAAAGGATGTGAGATATTTTCCCCAAGCACCTCGCCTAACCAGCCAAAGAAGCTTTCAATACCATCCATAAATGGTGCAGCCCAAGCAAAAACAGCTTGGAATACAATGAACATCATCACGGCAAGGCTTACCAAGCCAAACACAGGATGCAGAAAAATTTTATCTAGAAAGTCAGAGCGTTTGTCTTCTTCATCTACAAACTGCACCACATCATGCAAAATGGTTTGAATACGTTGGTGCTGGCTGCCTTTTAAGCCTGTCAATTCAGTCTGTGGTACCGAAAACTTACCCAAATCCAACGCATTCATTAAATTTTGAATACCTGAATCACGCACCGCAACGGTTTCCACCACAGGCACACCCAAACGCTCAGATAGCTTTTGCGTATTAATTTGCATTCCGCGGCGGCGTGCTTCATCCATCATGTTGAGCACCAATAAAATTGGACGTCCCAACTCAATCATTTCAAGTACTAAACCTAGATGCAGTTTCAGGTTGGTCGCATCGACCACACACAAAAATGCATCTTGCTGACCTTCTTCAGCAATTTTGCCCTGCACTACATCACGGGTAATGGCTTCATCTGGGCTGGTGGCTTCTAGGCTGTATGTACCTGGTAAATCCAGTACACGTACCGCCTGCCCCGAAGGCAAGTTGAACTGACCCACTTTGCGCTCTACGGTAACACCCGCATAGTTTGCAACTTTCTGACGCGTCCCTGTCAAATGGTTAAATAAAGAAGTTTTACCGCAGTTTGGATTCCCTACAAGTGCGATACGTAAGGGATCACTCATGCAGTTACTCCCTGTTCAATTTCAACGCGATCAGCTTCCACTTTGCGCAAGGCAAAACGGGTAAATCCCACCTGAATTAAGATCGGATCTCCACCAAAAATACCTTTGGTAATCACCTGCACAGGCGTTCCAGGCACAAAGCCCAACGTTTCTAAGCGATTCGCAACCAAATCATTTAGGGATGTTCCACCATCGGCAGTCCGAAGTACCTGACGAATGATGGCTGTTTGTTTTGCTTTGAGTTCTGACAAACGCACCGTGAAATTCCTATACTATTTTGCCCATTATATACGCAAATGAGAATAATTAACAAATAAGGTCAACTTACATTTAATGGTTTTATATCACATCGACAGGCTTACTGAATTGGATTAGAGTAGGAAATAACTATGCTTATTATCGATTTCCCCAATCAACATTGGGATTTTTCATGTGATCACTATGCTGAACAAAAAACCGCGTATTCCTGCTGCAATTCAAATTCCAGAATCCCTGAGTTTTTTGGAAGGCTATCGCAATGATTTAATTGCACAAAGTGTGAGCCCACATACACGTAATGCCTATTTATCCGATTTAATTCAGTGCAGCGAATATGTCAGTAAACCCATGCCAGACTGGCAACATGATGATATTTCTGATGTGTTGATTGCGCTGACCAAACAACAGAAAAGTCCACGCTCGATAGCACGCTGTCTTTCTGCCCTGCGCTCTTTTTACAAATTTTTAAGAGAACACAAACTACGTTCCGACAACCCTGTTGCAGCACATAAAACACCTAAGTTAGGTCGTGCTCTACCCAAAGACTTGTCCGAAGCCGATGTCGATGCATTGATTCAAGCACCGAATATTCAGACGGCCTTGGGCTTACGAGATCGTGCCATGCTGGAAGTCCTGTATGCCTGCGGTTTACGTGTCACTGAATTACTCAACTTGCGTCTAGACTTGATTAACCTCAAACAAGGTTATTTACGCATTGTGGGAAAAGGCAATAAAGAACGCTTAGTACCCATGGGGCAAGTCGCATGTGAATGGATCGAGCAATATTTAACAGAATCGCGCCCACAACTGTATAAAACCGCCACAGATTATCTATTTTTAACGCAGCATGGCGGCATTATGAGTCGCCAGAACTTCTGGTACGCCATTAAACGCTATGCCCTGCAAGCAGGCATTCAGGCCGAGTTATCGCCACACACCTTAAGACATGCATTTGCCACCCATTTGCTGAATCATGGTGCAGATTTACGTGTGGTACAAATGCTGCTCGGACACAGTGATTTATCTACCACACAAATTTATACACATGTGGCACAAGTCCGTATGCAGCAACTACATGCCCAGCACCATCCACGGGCTTAAAATCAAAAACGACGCAGAAGTTTAACGATCACGACTATTTTTTGTTATGCTAACGCTCTATTTTTTACGCCAACAAGAAAGGGTTGTTTATGACATTTACCCGCTCAACACTTTTGATTGCCTGCTCACTTGCCAGTGCTTTTGCAATCACCGCTTGCTCAAATGCCAATAACGAAGACAAAAAGCAAACTACGCTCACCGCAAGTGCTCCCGCTACAGGTGAAGCATCGACTCTAATTGAACGCAATGCACAACAACGTCTAAGCACGACCTTGCAGCAACATTTTAAAACTGCAGGCATCAGTGCCAAAATTACCGATATTAAAGCCACTGAAGTACCCAACCTATTTTGGGTCAGCCTAGAAGGCATGTCTTCAGTCTATGCCACCAGTGACGGCAAATATATTATTCAAGGTGACGTAATTCGTTTAGGCGACAAAGAACTGCACAACGTCAGTGAAAACCTGCAAGCAGGCGTGAACAAAAAAATCTTTGCTGAATTAAAGCAGGAAGATTTACTGGTCTTCCCTGCCAAAGGCAAAACCAAACATGTAATTTATGTCTTTACCGATGTCAGCTGCCCATATTGCCATCGTCTACATGAACAAATGGATGAAATGAACGGCAAAGGGATTGAAGTCCGTTACATTGCTTGGCCACGTGGCGAACAGCACATGCCAAACATGGAAGCGATCTGGTGTAGTGAAGACCGCCATGCAGCCTTTAATGCGGTTATGAATGGTGCAGCAATTGCCCCTGCCAACTGTAAAAACCCAGTTCGTGCTCAATATCAACTGGGTTTAAATATGGGCGTAAATGGCACGCCCGCAATTTATAATGCTGAAGGCGTTTATTTGGGTGGCTATTTGTCTACTTCAGAATTGGTGAAGCGTTTAGAAAACTAAAAATACGCAGTTTTTGGGATGTTTCATCTTGGTCATAAACTAAGATGAAGCGTCCATAGAGCCAATATAAATAACGAATTTTTATCTGTGATTTTACTTTTTTTTATATACAAAAGATAAGTGAGATCTGCCCTAGAGTCAGCGCGTTTTTTTAGCTATGATCTAAACTCGCTTAAAGTTGATTAATATGGAGTGTGACGTGAAACCAGTTCGTCTGGCAATCCTCGGTCTTGGTACTGTGGGTGGTGGTGCCCTTAAACTATTAAAAGAAAATGCTGCTGAGATTAGACGTCGCACCGGTCGTGAAATTGAAATCACCTATGTGGGAACACGTCGTCCGCGTCCAGACCTCAACTTGCCAGAATCTGTCAAGCAAAGTGATGACTTGATGGACATCGTACGTCAACCCGATGTAGACGTCGTGGTTGAAGTCATGGGCGGTATTCACCCTGCGTATGAAGTCATCATGGAAGCGATGAAACACGGCAAACAAGTCGTGACTGCCAACAAAGCCCTGCTTGCAGAACATGGCAATGAGCTATTTAAAGCAGCAGAAGACAATGCTGTACAAATTGCCTATGAAGCAGCAGTTGCAGGCGGTATTCCAATTATTAAAGTAATTCGTGAAGGTTTGGCTGCCAACAAAATTGAATGGCTAGCAGGCATCATTAACGGTACTGGCAACTTTATTTTAAGTGAAATGCGTGAAAAAGGCCGTACCTTTGAAGATGTCCTGAAAGAAGCGCAAGAATTAGGTTATGCCGAAGCCGATCCAACCTTTGACGTTGAAGGTATTGATGCTGCACACAAACTGACCATTTTGGCTTCATGTGCTTTTGGTATTCCACTACAGTTTGACAAAGTCTTTACCGAAGGTATTGGCAAAGTCACAGCGCAAGATGTGAAATATGCAGAAGAACTAGGCTTCCGCATCAAACACTTAGGGATTGCACGTCGTACCGACAAAGGGATTGAACTTCGCGTCCACCCAACTTTAATTCCTGAAGAAGAATTGATTGCCAACGTCAACGGCGTAAAAAATGCAGTCTTGGTACAAGCCAATGCTGTTGGCCCAACTTTATATTATGGTGCGGGTGCAGGTGCAGGCCCAACAGCGTCTGCTGTGGTTGCCGATGTTGTCGACATTGTCCGTGATATTTCATATACCGAAGATGGTGCAGGTACGATTCCACAATTGGCATTTGAAGCATTAACCGACTTGCCAATTCTAAGCCGTGAAGAAATGACCACTGGCTACTACATCCGTATTAATGCTGAAGACCAAACTGGTGTTCTTGCCGATGTAACCACCATCTTAAGCCGTGCAGGCATCAGTATTGATGCCATCATGCAACAATCACGCTTAAAAGACCTTATTCCTATCGTGATTCTGACTGACCCAGTTCAGGAATCAAAAATGGATGAAGCGTTACAACAAATTCAAGCATTGCCAACCATTCATGGCGAAATTGTACGAATTCGTTTAGAATCGCTTGATAACTAATCGGGTGGAGGGGAATATTTCCCCTTGCCAAGCTCTACACACAATTGGAACATCATCATGTCGAATGCCAATCGTTATACTGGTTTAGTTGACCGTTATCGTGACCGTTTACCAGTGTCTGCAACTACACGTGCAATCTCTCTAGGCGAAGGTAACACGCCGCTCATTAAGCTTGAGAATATTCCACGCATTATTGGTAAAGATGTTGAAATTTATGTGAAGTATGAAGGCTTAAACCCGACAGGTTCATTTAAAGACCGTGGTATGACCATGGCAGTGACCAAAGCGGTTGAAGAAGGTTCAAAAGCCATTATCTGTGCATCTACAGGTAACACTTCTGCTGCGGCTGCAGCTTATGCTGCCCGTGCTGGCATTAAAGCATTCGTTTTAATTCCAGAAGGCAAAATTGCCATGGGCAAAATGGCACAAGCGATGATGTACGGTGCAATCACCATGCAAATTCGTGGTAACTTTGACGATGGTATGCGCCTCGTTAAAGAAGTGGCTGACCAAGCACCTGTAACGATTGTGAACTCAATCAACCCTTACCGCCTACAAGGTCAAAAGACCATCGCTTATGAAATTGTAGATGAGTTAGGTCGTGCTCCAGATTACCACTGCTTACCAGTAGGTAACGCAGGTAACATCACTGCTCACTGGATGGGATATACCGAAGCAGTTGCCAACCAACCTGCAGATCAATTCGAGCAGGTGGTATATGACGCAGCTACTGACAAATTCACAGGCCCAAACCCTGAAGGCCGTCCAATCATGGTCGGTTATCAAGCGTCTGGTGCTGCGCCATTCTTACGTGGTGCGCCTGTTGAAAACCCAGAAACTGTTGCAACTGCAATCCGTATTGGCAACCCACAAAGCTGGAACCATGCTAAAGCAGTGGTACGTGATTCAGAAGGTTGGTTTGATGAATTGACCGATGCCGAAATTTTAGAAGCACAACGTATGCTGTCTATGTATGAAGGCGTATTTGTTGAGCCTGCATCTGCTGCGTCTATTGGTGGTGCAATGCGCGACATCAAAGCGGGTAAAATCAAAGAAGGTTCTGTGATCGTATGTACCGTAACAGGTAACGGTCTAAAAGACCCTGACACAGCCATGAAACAATGTGCAGATGCTGTTATGTTGTCAATTGATGCCACCATGCAACAAGTAAAAGACTCGATTCTTTCAAATATGTAAAATTTGAAGTGTCATAAAAAACCCTGCTTTGGCAGGGTTTTTTCTTGTTTATATTTCTGTTCAGGTTTTTCAGCCTTAATCGTGAGAATCACACCATTAAAGCTGAATATTCGCTTAAATGCGTTTTGGCAACTGACTTGCCCAGCTCATTAAACGGGTTGCATCATTGGTGCGTGCTTGTGAAGTATCTGCACCCAAAAGCACCACCACTGCAGGACGGTTATTTAAAGTGGTGTGCATCACCACACAACGCCCTGCCTCATTGATATATCCTGTTTTAGACAGATTGATATTCCAGCCACCATTACGCACTAACGCATTGGTATTATTAGATTTCAAGACTCGATAACCCAAGTTAAAGTCATACGTTGGCGTCGTTGAGAATTGACGAATCAAACCATATTGCGAGGCAGTACTTACCAAAATACCCAAATCACGTGCAGAAGAAACGTTACGCGGGTCTAGACCTGTGGCTTCGGTAAAGCGGGTAGCATTCATGCCCAATTCACGTGCTTTAGCATTCATTGCTGCAACAAAGGCACTTTTTCCCCCTGGGTAGGTACGCGCTAAGGCTGCTGCTGCTGGGTTTTCAGATTTCATTAAAGCAAATAATAATGCTTCGGCACGGTTGAGCTTGTCACCCACACGCAAAGTCGAACTTGAGTTTTTGCCTGCAGCGCCTGCAAAGTCTATTGATTGTAAGGTAATTTGTTCAGACATATTCAAACGAGCATCTGAGGTGACCACTGCAGTCATCACTTTGGTCACTGAAGCAATTGGCAGTGCTACGTTGGTGTTTTTGCTGTACAGCACTTCACCAGTTTGTGCATCCATCACCAAAGCCGCGCGCGCATTGACAGAAGGCTGGCTGCTATAGGCAGAGGTATCTAAAATACGGACGGTTTTTGGCGTAGTAGACGCGGGTGCAACACCATTGCTGCTACGTACAGTTGTGGTAATTTTGGTTGAACCTGGCGGTGTAGGCTCTGCAACATAAGTGTCTGGTGTAGCCTGAGCGCTCGCACTGCTACTTGCTAGGTCACCATTTAAGAATTGACCGGCTTGCTCTGAAGACCAACTTAATGTCGCCTGACCGTCGCTCCCAGAGGAAGGATTGATGACAAGTTCAGCAAAACTGACAGAACTTAGGCTGAGCATCATAGATGCGATCAGCACATGCATTAACGACTTCTTAGAATTTTTCACGACTGCTTACTCAACTCAGGGAGGTAAGATACATTTGCGTATTACCTCAAATATGCCTTACATTTAATAAAAAATACAACAATGAATAGTTTTTGCCAGGATATTGTGCAGAACTTTTCATTCTGGATTAAGAATAGCATTGCTAATTTTGTCGTTTCATTGCAAGCTAATTTTGCTTTATGTAACAAAAAAGATGATTTTTTCAAAGGGAGAGTGTAGGTGATCACAGTTTTAGTAGTGGACGATCATGAATTGGTACGTACTGGGATTTGCCGTATGCTCGAAGACCATGCCGATGTACAGGTGATTGGACAGGCTGAATCTGGTGAAGAAGCGATTACCTTAGTACGTCAGCATCATCCCAATGTGGTGTTATTAGATGTGAACATGCCTGGCATTGGGGGTGTAGAAACCACGCGTCGCTTGTTGCAGACTGCACCCGACACTAAAGTTTTGGCGGTTAGTGGTTTGGCAGAAGAACCGTACCCATCTTTACTGCTCAAGGCGGGAGCAAAAGGCTACATCACCAAAGGTGCACCAGTGAGCGAGATGGTACGTGCCATCAAAAAAGTCATGCAGGGCGGCAAATACTTCAGTGCCGATATTGCCGAGCAACTGGCCAGTTCATACTTATCTGACACGCAACAATCGCCTTTTGATAGTCTGTCAGAACGTGAAATGCAAGTGGCAATGATGGTGGTGAACTGTATCAGCGCACAGGAAATTGCCGATAAACTCTTTGTCAGTGTAAAAACGGTGAATACCTACCGCTACCGTATTTTTGAAAAATTAAATATTGATAGTGATGTCAAACTCACGCACCTTGCGATTCGTTATGGATTGATTAAGCCTTAATCTTTACTGTGTGCTTGTTGTGCATTTTATCCGTGTATAAGACGATGACCCTATGCCAGATTTAAAACAACATTCTGAGTTAAATCAGTATCATCTTGGCATGTGGTATGGTGCGTATCGGCTTTTAATTGCCTTTTGTTTACTGCTGATTACCCTACTCACCTTTCAGCAGCTTGGTTCACAGTATCAACATCCTGGTTTATATCTGTATACACTGGTCTGCTATTTTGTGTTTAGCTGTGTGCAACTGATCAGCTATAAATATATTCCCTTCAAAAGCAGCCAACAACTGACTCTATTTTTTGCGGTTGATATTATTGCGCTGAGTAGCCTGACTTTTGCAACCGATGGACCCAACCTCTATTTAAGTTTATTGTTTGTGATCACGATTTTTGCGGCATCGTTATTGCTGCAAAAACGTAAAGCCTTAGCCATCACCCTCATTGCCATGATTATGGTGATTTACCAACATTTTGTTGGCAGCTTACTGGCCTTTTCTTCACTGAATAATATTGGTCATAGTGCCCTGCTGGCATTTTTATTTTGGGTGGTCTATGGCAGTGGCCGTATTGCGGTACGACGCTTTCAGCTGTTAGAAAATCTCAACTTTTCGCAATCTTTAGAACTGCACCGCCTACAAAATATTAATCGGTATATTTTAGAACAAACGGAAATGGGTTATTTGGTGCTAGATGAAAATTGTCATGTGGTTTTAAGCAACCCTGCGGCCTGTTATTTATTGGGTATTCCTGCACAATACGCACACTCAACCTATCCACTGTATAAAATTCAGCCCGATTTATTTGATCTGTTCAAATTTGACCAGTTACAAGATGGTGAAAAATTTCAGTTTGAATCACAACTCAGCAATTTTCACGTGCATATTCAGGTGCAAAAACTCAAAGTACCGCATCAAACATTAACCTTATTGGCACTTCAGGATGGACAAAAAATAAATCAACAAGTCCAGCAACTCAAACTGGCGGCCTTAGGGCAATTATCAGCCAGTATTGCCCACGAAATCCGTAATCCACTGGCTGCCATTGTACAGGCCAATACGCTCCTCAGTGGCAGTGACGCAGCACAACAACAATTGTTGTCCGGCATGATCAGTAAACAAGCGGCCCGGATTGATAAAATTATTCACGACACCTTAAGTATGGTGAAAAACAAACAAACCACACCTGTAGTGATTCAGCTAAACCAATTTTTGCCGCAACTCATTAGGGAAGATTTACCCGATGCTGCCAGTAAAATTCGGCTGCAACTTGAAAATCAAATCAGTATTCTGTTTGATGAATTACAGTTACGCCAAGTGCTAATAAACCTGATTCGCAATGCCATTCGACACAATTCAGCAGATCAGCAAGCCATAGAAATTCATGCATATCATCAAGCAAGTCATATTTACATTGATGTACAGGATTTTGGCTCAGGGGTTGCCAGTCAGGATATTCGCTATCTGTTCCAACCATTTTTCAGTACCGAAATTAATGGAACTGGTTTAGGATTATATTTATCACATAGTTTTTGCGAAGCCAATCAAGCCAAGCTAAGCTATGTAGAACAAAAACAAGGGGCATGTTTCAGAATTAAATGCCAATGCCCACCCGCGATTTAGTCTTTATTTAACGATGTAGTTTTTGTGTTGTTTTGGGGAAAATATGCACGCTGTTCAACCTTTGGTTTTATTGGTCGATGACGAAGAAGACCTTTGTACTCTTATGCAAATGACTTTGGCTCGCATGGGCATTCAAACTCATGTGGCCTACCGTCTGGAACAAGCGAAACAGCGTTTGGCTGAACATCATTATGATGCTTGTTTAACCGACTTAAACCTACCCGATGGCAATGGTATACAACTGGTGGAATTCATTGCAGAGCAATATCCCAATTTACCCGTAGCCGTGTTAACAGCTTATGGCAATATGGAAATTGCAATTGCGGCATTAAAGGCGGGTGCATTTGACTTTGTTAGCAAACCAGTTAATCAGATGCATTTGCAGCAACTCCTTGAAAAAGCGCTAAATAAGCCGTTTGATAAAGCCGAACCAAACAGCCAAGATCAACTCGAATACAAAATGTTGATTGGGCAATCTTTGCCTATTCAGCAATTACGCAGCACCATCAAAAAAATTGCCCGCTCGCAAGCGCCTGTGTTTATTACAGGCGAATCAGGTACAGGGAAAGAAGTAGTTGCCAATTTGGTACACCGTTTAAGTAACCGCAATGAAGGGCCATTTATTGCAATTAACTGCGGGGCAATTCCAACCGAGCTCATGGAAAGCGAGCTGTTTGGGCATAAAAAAGGCAGCTTTACAGGCGCAACCCAAGACAAACAGGGTTTGATTCAATCTGCACATGGTGGCAGCTTGTTCTTAGATGAAATAGCCGAGTTGCCACTGAGTATGCAAGTCAAACTGCTGCGTGCGGTTCAGGAAAAACGGATTCGTCCTGTCGGTTCAGACACCGAAATTGATGTCGATTTTCGTGTGATCAGTGCCAGTCATCAAGACTTAGAAAGTTTGGTTCAGCAAGGACGTTTCCGTCAGGATTTATTTTTCCGTATTCATGTGATGGATTTGGTTTTGCCTGCCCTGCGTGAACGTGAACAAGATATTTTATTACTGGCAGATCACTTCATTCAAAAAGTCGCACAAGAATGGGATATTCCTGCTAAACAGCTCACCCCACGGGCCCAGCAATTTTTACTGGAACAATACTATCCTGGCAACGTGCGTGAATTACGCAATATTATTGAACGCGCCATGACCCTGAGTGATGATGCCGTCATTGATCTACAACACCTGCAAACTGCGCCATTACGACAGTTTAGTATGGAAACTAGCACTGAGACTCCGTCATCCTCAGACACAAATAACACACTCATGTCAGATGCGATGCCAACAGGACGTAAACTGCCAGAAGAAGGTTTAGAAGCTTATTTAGAAAAAGTGGAAAAAGATATTTTACTGAATGCCCTGAATCTAACCCACTGGAACCGCACCTTAGCCGCAAAAAAACTGGGGATGTCTTTCCGTTCTTTACGTTATCGTTTGAAAAAATTTGGGCTTGATACTGAAGATGAATAAGCACTATTCATCTTCAAACTGTATGCGTTGTAATTTGTGAATGACCAATGATCGTATTAACGACGACTGAGCAACAAGTTTGCCACATGCTCTAAATAGGCATCCTCTTTCATCTCTGCAGTTTGGATATATTGCTGATTCGGCTGAATCCCTACGCCTTCAATCATTTGATCGCGTGGGGTGTAGTAATGCGAAACCGTCATTTGCAAGGCTGAACCATCGCTGAGAGGAAACAGCTTCTGTACCACACCTTTGCCATAGCTTTTTTCACCCATGACCCAAGCTCGTGCGTGATCTTTCAAAGCAGCAGTAAAGACCTCTGCGGCCGAAGCCGAACGCTGATTAATCAGTACCCCTACTTTTAAATTTTGAAATTCAAAACTTGGTAATGCCTGAAATTGCTGATCGCCCTCAGAACGACTTTTGGTCGATACAATCACACCCTGATTTAGAAATAAATCGGCAGATTCTACTGCAGCAGACAACAAGCCCCCTGGGTTATTACGCAAGTCAATCAATACAGCTCTTAAACGTGGTGTACTATGTTCTTCAATTAAGCGTTTGATTTCATTAGCAGTATCTTGCTGAAACACGCGGACCTTAAGCAACAAGACCTGATTCGGAAGCATTTGTGCCTGAATATCAGTTTCCACTTTTTTGTTGCGCACCAATAACATAGAGGGCTGATTGGCCGCACGCTGTACACTTAAAGTCGAACCTACTGAACCTGTGAGCAAGTTATTGACCTGCTCTGCAGTGAGTTTTCTTAATTCCTGATCATCAATTTTGAACAGGCTATCACCATTACGCAGTCCTTGTTTGGCAGAGTCTGCATCGGTATTTAAGTTCTGAATTACCCACTGCTGCTGGGCCATTTCATAACGTAAATTAAAATCGACCGAAGCCAAATCGCCTTCGGTATATTGTAGAAGCTGTTTATATTCTTCTGCAGTTAAATAACGCGAATAGCGGTCTAAACCGCTCACCAAGCCACGAATGGCTTGCTGAAATAAGGCATCGTCACTTTTTTCAGTCACGTAGTTGTCTTTGACTATGCCATAAATTTGTACAAACTCCTGAATCGCCTCGACAGGCACATCTACATAATCCTGTGCCTGTGTTGGCCCATCCAGCTCTAACTCATCAGGTGCAGCCCAAGTCTGGGAATGACCAACCCACAACAGCAATGTCGTCAATGCCAATGCATAAATTTTGTGAGCCGTCATTCCATCACCAGTCTGAGGTTATGCCTGTAGGCAAATTAAGTTACGACCTTGCATGTCTGCAGGGACAGGCAATTGCATCAAATTCAGTAAAGTTGGCGCAACGTCTGCCAACACACCACCTTCTGCAATAGTCGCCTGTGTTGGGCCTACATAAATGAATGGCACCAATTCAGTCGTATGTTGCGTGTGTACCTGACCACTGTCATAGTCTTGCATTTGTTCAACGTTACCATGGTCAGCAGTAATAATCATGTGACCCTGTTTCGCCATCACCGCTTCATAGACGCGACCCAAGCAGGTATCGACCGCTTCAACCGCTTTCACTGCAGCATCAAAAACACCAGTATGACCGACCATATCGCCATTGGCATAGTTCACCACCAACAAGTCATACTCACCTGAATTGATTGCAGCAACCAGTTCATCGGTCACTTCATAAGCACTCATTTCTGGTTTTAAGTCATAAGTTGCCACATTTGGTGATGGAATCAGGATGCGTTTTTCACCCGGATATTCATCTTCACGGCCACCACTAAAGAAGAAGGTCACGTGTGCATATTTTTCAGTTTCGGCAATACGCAACTGGGTTTTACCTAAGTCTGATAAGTACTCACCAATTGAGTTTTTCAAATCTTCTGGCATATACGCCACAGGCGCAGCAATACTGGCTTGATAACGGGTCAACATCACAAATTTAGACAATTGCGGCACAACTTTTCGCTCAAAGCCAGCAAAGTCCTGTTCCACAAAGGCTTTGGTTAATTCACGCGCGCGGTCAGCACGGAAATTCATGAATACCACGCTGTCGCCATCTTGAATCTGGGCAATTTCACCAATACGAGTGGCTTTAACAAACTCATCGCTTTCATCTGCTGCATAAGCCGCTGCCAAGCCCTCTACCGCAGTTGCAGCAGTACGCACTGCCTCACCTTCAGTGAGTAGACGATAGGCTTGTTCTACACGATCCCAACGGTTGTCACGATCCATTGCAAAGTAACGGCCAATTAAGCTAGCAATACGCCCCTGACCTGGATATTGTGCAAATAATGCATCCAGTTTTTCTAAAGAAGGCTGTGCGCTTTTGGGTGGTGTATCACGACCATCTAAAAAGGCATGTAGATACACTTTTGCACCACGTTTAAGTGCCAATTCTGCCATCGCCACAATGTGATCTTCATGCGAATGCACACCACCTTCAGACAATAAACCCAAAATGTGCACTGCACCGTTAGCAGCTTTGGCTTTTTCTACAGCATCCACCAACACCTCATGCTCAAAAAAAGCACCTGTGCGGATGTCTTTGGTAATACGGGTAAAGTCTTGGTATAACACGCGCCCTGCGCCCAAGTTCATGTGACCCACTTCAGAGTTGCCCATTTGACCATCTGGCAGGCCAACATCTTCACCAGAACCAGAGATCAAACCATGCGGATGCTTTTCCTGCATAGCAGTCAAATTTGGTCGTTTCGCTGCTAAAAACGCGTTGTCTTCGACCGCTTCGCGATGACCCACACCATCCATAATCACCAATACGTGAGGGATTTTGCCAGCAGTTGCATCCGCCATAATCAATACTCTTTTTCGTCTACAAATTAATCATGCTATCTTAACGAATTTTGCGTCAAGACTCTATGTTCAGAAGATGGTTTCCACCACTGATTCAGATAGGTTTAGCCAATCAAACAGAAAAGCAGCAGCATCGGTGCGCACTTAGCGTGCACGATGCAATAAATAGCCGCCGATGACAAACATCAGAACAATAGGAATAAATACGAACCACGCAGGCGATGGTGCATAAACCAAGCTTGCATAGCCCAAGAAATCCTGCAAATAAAAGAAGGTTAAACCCACAAATAAGGCAATCACCAAACGAAAACCCATAGATTGCTGACGTAACGGCCCAAAAATAAAGGAACAGGCAATCACCACCAAGGCAATTAGGGCAAATGGCGCACCAAGTTTTTGCCAAAAGGCCAATTGGTAAGTTTTTGGCACTTGGCTGTATTCATGCATATAACTCATGAAACTCACCAACTGGCTAGGTGATAAATCTTCAGGGTCGATGGTGACCATGTGCACATATTTCGGCTGCAAAGCCAAAGCCAATGCTTGTTGGCTATTTTTGGCCAAGGTCGCGTTACCTGCTTGCAAAATATCCATCTGTTCAGTTTGATTCAACAACCAGCTTCCATCTTTAACAAACTGCCCTTGATCGGCAGACAGCGTGCCACGCAGACGATAGTTCTCATCAAAGTCGACCACTTGCACATTTTTTAGCTGACCTTGGGCATTAGCATAGTCAATATAAATAAATCGATTGCCTTCACGTGACCAATAGCCACGAACTTCGCCCAACTCTGCTACGCTGCGGTGACTTTTAACGCTTTTGGCCTGTTCGTTGGTATACGGTATCACCCATTCACTAAGTACAAACGACAGAACGACCAACACCAAAGCGGAACGAATGACCCATCCCACAATACGCCACAGACTAATTCCTGCAGAACGCATCACAATCAATTCACTGTTGGATGCCAAAGTACCCAAACCTAAAACTGCACCAATTAAGGCAGAAATAGGTAAAATTTCATAAAGATAGGTTGGCGCACCCCATAACACATACAGTAGCGCCTGCCATGCACCATAACCCTCTTTGAGTGAACCCAACTCTCCCAAATAGGTAAACAACACCTGCAAACCAGACAGAATTGCGGTGGCACCAAACATAGCCAGTGCCGTGGTCTTGATAACGTGTTTTGCAACTATACGACGTGCCAACATCTTAAGACCTCACTCGCTGAATTTGCTGCTTAATTTTAGGTGCCAGTTTTTGTTTACGCGAGAACAAGGCTGCGGCAATGGCATACGCCAACAATACCAGTGGATAGGCAATCATGCCCATCTCTTCCTTGCTAACACGAGTTTTAACTGCCATCAGTGCCACAATCAAACTGGCGAAAATTAACAAAGCTGGAAATAGTTTTAAATAACGTCCCTGCCGTGGACTCACTTCTGATAATGCCACTGCTAAAAACAGCGCCACCACAATTGCAAACGGCACAAAAATACGCCAACCTAGCTCACTGGCCACCACAGGGTCTTCACGGTTTTCCCAGAGTTGTGACGTGGTTAAAGCTTCGACTTCAGCACTTTCAAATTTGGCTTCTTTGTCATTTTCTAAACGTAAACGATAACTTTGGAATTCTGCCTGGGAATATTTGGCTGTGCCTGGGAATATTTCATAACGGCGACCTTCAACCAAATCCACCACATTGGCAGGATCATTTTCCAGTTCTACCCGTGTGGCCTCTTTGGCTAAAATCATCACATCTGGGCGGCCTGCTTTTTCAGCCCGTTGATAGAAGAAAATATCTTTCAGGTTTTTACGGTCTTCAGATAAATCGCCTGCATAAATGGTGTATGGCCCCGAAGAAATAAATTCTTTGGGTCGCACCAAATCAAAACCTGTACGCACCGCCTGACTAGTGGTCAGTGCTTCAAACTGACGAATCCCCCAAGGCGATGCCCACAGCATCAAAAAGCCTTGCACAATCAGAAACACCAACGTCATAGGTACCAATAAACGTGCCAACTGATGTCGACTCACACCACTACTGTTGAGCACTGCCATTTCATGATCGACATATAAACGACCAAAGACCAGCATCAGACCAATAAAGAAACCTAAAGGTAAAATCAGCGTCAAAAATTCAGGCAAGCGATAGCCAATGATGCTGAATAAAATACTCGCATCCAAACGCCCTTGCGCGGCTACGCCAAAATACTTGATCAGTCGACCACCCATCATGATCAAGGTCAGTAAGGCAATCACAACCAAGGATGTCGACACAACTTGCTTGACCAAATAACGCCGAATAATCAAATTATTTCTTCCAAAATGTGAGGGAATCCAATTCGCGTTAGTTTACCTGAATGTGCAAAATATAAAACCTATCACCTTGTTATACATTGAAACTCGACGCATAAAAATGTTTCAATGGTTGCATAGTTTGCACATTTAGATAGGCATAAAATCCAGTGATAAAATTTAGCTTAAGTACGTCATTCCCAGCGCAAAGCGCCAATGAATATTTGTTGATTTTAGTGGCTGCAGAGCAAGTTCCACAGGCAACTGCTGCTTATCAAATCAAGGATTTAGACCGTATTCTTGATGCCACACAATTTAAGGCAGGCCTGAATGAAAGTCTAAGTCTGGTGGCCAATGTTGCAGAATGTGCACATAGCGCTCTGATTGGCTTAGGTAAAGTTGAAGAATTACAGCCTGCAAAACTGGCAAAAATTGCACAAAGCATTATCAAATCTTCACAAAAAAAATTTAAACAGATCAGCATTGATCTGTCTGCCTTGCCAAGCGAATTGCATTATGTATTTGCACTTAGCCTCACGCAGGCAGCTTACGCCTTTGATGAATTCAAAAGCAAAAAGAATGAATTTAATCTTGAACAGATCAACTTAATTGCCAAAGAAAGCTCACTCACTGCCGATCAGTTGCAGTTAATTGAAGCTGTGCAATCAGGGCAAAACATGGCGCGTGACTTGGGTAACCGTCCGGGCAACATTTGCTTCCCTGAATATTTGGCAGAACAGGCTCAAGCCTTGGCGGCAGAGTTTCCAGACCTGCTCAAAGTCACCATTTTAGATGAAGCACAAATGGCGGAACTGGGCATGGGTGCATTCCTTGCAGTCAGTCAGGGTTCAGACCGTCCAGGGCGCATCATTAGTCTTGAATACCAAGCGCAGCGTGATGAAGCCCCTGTGGTCTTAGTGGGTAAAGGGATTACTTTTGATACAGGCGGCATTTCACTCAAACCTGGCTTAGGCATGGATGAAATGAAATTTGATATGTGTGGTTCTGCCTCAGTCTTAGGCACCATGCGCGCACTGTGCGAAGCACGTTTGCCAATTCATGTGGTCGGCACCATTGCTGCGGCTGAAAATATGCCTTCAGGTAAAGCAACCCGCCCAGGTGATATTGTGACCAGTATGAGCGGTCAAACCATCGAAATTTTAAATACCGATGCCGAAGGTCGTTTGGTACTGTGCGATACCCTTACCTATGTGAAACGCTTCAACCCTGCGTTGGTGATTGATATTGCCACTTTAACAGGCGCGTGCGTGGTTGCACTCGGTTCAGTGCTAACCGGTATGTTTAGCCCTGACGATGAACTGGCAGCAGAATTGGAAGCCGCAGGACAAACTGCATTTGACCGTGTATGGCGCATGCCTGTAATTGATGACTATCAGGAACAACTGGATTCACCATTTGCCGACATTGGCAACATTGGTGGGCCAAAAGCAGGTTCAGTGACTGCAGCTTGTTTCTTGCAGCGCTTTACCCGTGACTACCGTTGGGCGCACCTAGATATTGCAGGTACAGCATGGAACTCAGGCAGCAATAAAGGTGCAACAGGCCGTCCTGTTCCATTATTGATGCAATTCCTTGCACAACGTGCAGGCCATAATGGCTAAAGTCAGCTTTTATTTGTTTGAAAAAAGCCCTGAACGGCAAGTGGAAAGCACTTGCCGTTTATGCCGCAAAATTATGCGGCAGCAGGCGCGCATTTGGCTGCACTGCCCTGACGCTGACTTGCAACAAGCCTTAGATGAACGTCTATGGAGCTTTGATGCCAGCAGTTTTATTCCTCATGGCATCAACCAAACACAGGCCAGTGTATGTATTTCTGCCGAATTACCGCTTGAATCGGACTGGATTGTGTTTAATTTTAACAGTCAGGCACTTGAAGCCTATGCAAAATTTAGTCACATTATTGAGATTATTGAAAATCACGACACTGCCAAAGTGCTTGGGCGTGAAAAATTTAAACAATATCGACGTTTGGGCATAGAACCACAGACGTTTAAGCTTTAATTTTAAAACGATTTTTACAAATACTGCTCAGAATAAGGAGAGTTGTTGTGACCTTAAATGTCGGCTCAGATTTTAAACAGCGCTGGTTAACTGCGCCTCAGGCTGTGCGCCAGACATTTATGGATGACCTTTACCGCATCTGTGAAGTCTTGCAACCTGAAACGAATTTGCAAAACTGGATTGCCCAAGATCAACGTGCACAACAGCAATCTCAGAACACCATTGAACAAGCTTATGCCAATTTAAAAGCACGCTTGATTGAAGAAGCCCGCCAGCGTCGTCAGTTGGCCTTAGAGAAAAAACTGGAGCAGCAGCGTGCAGAACAAGCAGCCTATGCTGCACAGTTACAACAAGATGAAGCTCAGCGTTTTGCAGAGCAAACCCAGACCCTAGCCATTATGCGCCAAAGTTTGGATCATGAAATTTCAACCTATACCGCACGTTATCAGAAAAATCCTGAATTCCCTGCACTGAGTTTTAATAAAGCAGCTTTAAGTGTTAGTGATGATCAAATCCTGTCTGAATTGGAAAGTGTGCGTTTGCGTTTAGAATTAGAAGCAGAAACCCAGATTGAACAAGCAGTGACCATTTTCCGTGCACGCCTGCATGCTGCTGCTCAGGAAGAAATAGACTATATTTTAAAAAATTCAAATTTTTCTAAAGAGTAATTTTACTTTTTATACAAAATTAACCCAAAGTTTTAACCCAAGTGTCATTAAACTGCAACATTTCTGTCACATCATGAGCGCTCGGAAAAAGTTGAATTTTCAACTTTTATTTCCTTTTATGACTTTTGCAATCATGGGTTTCAAATGGATATCTTGACGAAAATTTCAGGAAAAATCGACCATCTACATACGGGCGAACAGTGGAGTATTCGTGCTCAGGATCTATGGATGAGTCGTGCAGACTTCCAATCATTATGCATGTACTTATCTAAAGAGGCTGAAAAAGGTGAGTTTTCAATTCAAAGCGATAACGCAATTGTGCCACGTTTAGGTGGTACTGAGTTGACAGTCATCAAACACTAAAACCAAATATGATCAAAAGTCCACACTGTGGGCTTTTTTTAGCACTAGCCAAAATAAAATTAAGGGTTTAAATCCAATCACCCAACCAAGATAAAATATTACCTAAACCGTAACCTATTGCCATTAAAGAAAAAATCCACACAGCAGCACCGACTACGTTATACACAGTAAAAGTCGCCAAAGGCATATGCCCCGACCCTGCTGCAAAGGGTGCAAAAGACCGCACGAAAGGTATAAAACGTGCCATTAAAATAGTTTTACCGCCATGTTTCATAAAATAATGGTTGGTTTTTACAATATATTCGGGTTTGAAATAACGTGAATGCTGATGAAAGTATTTTAGTCCCAATATGCGTCCAGTGTAGTAGTTGACGCTATATCCCAAGACCGCAGCAACAAAAAGCAAAATGCCCATATAGTGCAAATGCACCACGTCAGTGGTAGAGCACAGCGCACCAATGGCGATCAGCAAGCTGTCACCTGGCAAAAAGAACATAAACACGGAACCTGTTTCTGCAAAAATGATCAGAAACAAAATGGCATAAATCCACACCCCATAATTATCGAGTAATATGGGCAGCCAGTATTCCAAATTCATTAAAATATCAATCATCTACAATAAACCAATGCATCATCCATGATGAAAAAATGACTTTATTCGGCTGAATTATCCCTAAAAATAAAAAAACAGTCTAATTTTTCAATCAGACTGTTTGAATTTAACGGCGTTGTGCTTATTTTAAAAAGCCATTTTCAGCCAAAAACTCCATGCTGATTTTGGATTGCTGTGTGGTTTCTGCAGCTTTATCACCCAATAGCAAACGCTCAATATAGCGTGCCAATACATCCACTTCTAAATTGACTTTGCTGCCGACTTTCCACGTACCAATATTGGTGCGTTCTGCCGTATGCGGAATTAAATTTAGGCTGATGATGCTGCCACGTAAATGGTTAATAGTCAGGCTAATGCCATCTACCGTCACCGAGCCTTTTTCTGCCAAATATTTGGCAATTTCTGCAGGTGCAGTTACTTCATAGTAAATCGAGCGTGCATCTTCACGTACCACGGTAATTTCACCCACGGCATCTACGTGCCCACTCACGATATGCCCACCAAAACGTGTGGTTGGCAGCATGGCCTTTTCAACATTGACAGGTTGACCGACTTTCCATGTACCTAAAGTGGTGCGGTTCAGACTTTCACGCGACACATCTGCCGCATACCAGTTATCGCCCCACTCAATCACGGTTAGACAAATACCATTGGTGGCAATCGAGTCACCCAAATGCACATCTGACATATCTAAATCTGTCTGAATACGCAAACGTACATCACCGCCCACACTTTGCAGGCTTTCCACTTTACCTAAACTTTCAATAATGCCTGTAAACATAATTCTTTCTCTAATGTGTTCATTAAGGTGGGCTTACCACAAGGCCAGCTGGGTACTCACCCCTGAGGTATCGACACCGCCCAATTCTGCAAAATGGTACAACTGACCCAGCAACTGACGAATTGGCGGGCCTGATTTGGCATGGGTGTCGGTAATCACAATAAATTCCAGCACGCGCGCACGTTCAGACTGACGCTGCTTACTGACACGATAACGTGGCACATCTTGCGTCAATAATGTCACGCGGCCACGTTTCAAGTTAGCTTGTAGCAAGTCAGTGGCACTGATATTACCATCGGTAGAATAGCTGGTCAGAATAAAACGTGCATTGATGGTTTCCAATAAGGTTTCATAAGCCTCTTTGGCATACTTGGAAGAGTTGTATGGACTTGGACGTTCCTTACGCCACGCACGGTCAATACCACTTTTAAAGCCTTTGGTGTCTGGAGTGGGTAAATCGACCTGATCCCACAGCGTTAAAGCATTTAAAACATGATAGTTACTGCTATAGGCATGTTGGTTATATGGAGGGTCCAAATACGCGACATCAACCTCAAAACCACTCATTTGATTAGCCAGATGCTGTGCATCAACACACCACATTTCTGCAGCAGGTTTGCTGGCATCGCCAATTTCACAAAAACGGCTTGGAGTGAGCCACAATAACGATTCAATTCGTTCTAGTGCAGTTTTAGTTTTACCACCCCAACCATGGTGGAAGCTTTTAAATACCCCACTGGTATTGCTGACAAAACTGGCAGAATAGAGTAAAGGTGCCAACAAGGCCGACATCTCAACATCATCAATTGCACCCTGCGCTTGCCACGTGGCAATTTGCTGACGAATCGCATCAATACGCATACCGTTACGACGTTTAAAAAATAAACGGTCACGGCTCGGGTCATAAATTTCGTCGTTACGTGGGCATAAGTTATGCGTTACCCAGCCTTTGACTTCAGGCAAGCGGTTCAAATAATCAATGGCTTTTTGATAACCGCCTAATTCTTTAAACGCAGGTGCTTCGGTGCAGGCCAAAATCGCATGGTTTAAGGCATGGCTGTAGGGTTCCCAGTCATTGGCAATTACCCGATAGCCATTTTGGCGAGCCAAACGTGATACCACGCCTGAGCCTGCAAAAAAGTCAGCAAAAATTGGGGCACGACCATCTTTAGGATGTAGCGTTCCTGTCTGTTCAAGGGCTTCTAAAATCAGATGCAGTAAACGGCGTTTATTGCCCAAATAAGGCACCAATTGATGAAATAAGTATTCATCGGTGGTGCGTGCCGCATGACGACGTTTGTGATAAACCGTTGACTCTGAACTCATAGTGTCTCTTGAGAAGGAATTAACCTAAGGCGCACGTCATCACCCAATTGAGTGACGTCGCAAAGTTTAAATCGAAGTTGCTCTGCCATCTGCTCAAATTCTGCATTAAACATGGCACGTGCTGATTGCCCTAATAATGTAGGCGCCACATAGCTGATGACTTCATCAACTAAGCTTTCTTGCAAGAAAGCGGTAGATAAAGTTGCGCCTGCCTCAACCAGTACATCATAAATTTGATGCTGTTTGACCAGTTCAGCCAGTAAGCTTGCCAAAGGCTGTACCGCCAATTGTATCACGCCTAAGGCTGCCAACTCTGCACGATACGGCCCCATCACCATCACGGTTTCAGGTTGCTGCAGAATTTGTGCGCTCAAAGGCAAACGACCTTGACGGTCTAAAATAATCCGTTTTGGCTGTACCACATTGTGAAGATCATCCACCGCTGCCAACTGACGTACATTGAGCAGACAGTCATCGGCCAGTACCGTATCAATACCCGTAATGACTGCTGCAGAAATTGCACGCCAATGTTGCACATCTGCACGTGCTGCAGCCCCTGTAATCCATTTAGATTCACCCGAAGCCATGGCGGTACGACCATCCAAACTAGAGGCAATTTTTAAACGCACATAAGGCATACCTGTAGCCATAGCTTTTAAAAAGCCTGCATTTAACTGTGCTGCTTCAGCTTCTGCCACGCCCACACTGACCTGAATACCTGCATCCTGTAAAATCTGAACGCCTTTACCTGCCACCAATGGATTTGGGTCTGGACAAGCCACAACCACTTTGACCACGCCTGCATCAACCAAGGCTTTGGCACATGGTGGTGTGCGCCCATAGTGTGCACAAGGTTCCAAGGTCACATAGGCGGTTGCACCCTGCGCTTGTTCAGCGGCCTGACGCAAAGCAAAGACTTCGGCATGTGGCTGTCCTGCACGCGGATGGAAACCTTCGCCCAATAATTGGGCATCTTTAACAATAACGCAGCCCACGTTCGGATTTGGCTTAGTGCTGTATTGCCCCAAACGTGCCAGTTCAATGGCACGACGCATCCAAAAAAGATCATCAGGTTGCGCGTCAGTATTGAGTTCAGTCATGGATGGATGCTGTGGAATAGATGCTGGCATTGTGCTTTATTGCTCACGCGACTGCATTTGTTCAATTTGGCGACGGAAGGCTTCAACATCCTGAAAGTCTTGATACACCGAGGCAAAACGTACATAAGCGACATGATCCAATGCAAATAAAGCCTGCATAACAACCTCACCAATGGTACGTGATTTCACATCACGCTCTCCCAAACGGCGAATTTGCAGTTGGATGTCACTAAGTACCGTTTCAATTTGCTCTTGGGTCACAGGACGTTTTTGCAAAGCATGCATTAACGAACGACGCAACTTGGCTTCATCGAAAGGCTCACTTTTACCATCGGATTTAATTACCCGAGGCATGACCACTTCATAACTTTCAAAGGTGGTAAAGCGTTCACCACAGCCAATACACTCACGACGTCGGCGAATTTGGCAGCCTTCTGCCGCCAAACGTGAGTCAATCACTTTACTGTCTGCAGTGTTGCAAAATGGACAATGCATAGCGGTTTAATTGCACAAATTTAAATGAAAATGCAGTGTAGCAAAATTTCCAAACTTTGTAGAGTTTTACGCAACATATAGAAAAAAAACAGCCCCGAAGGGCTGTTTTACACAATATATTGATTATGTGCTGTCTGAATTATTCTACACGTTCACCATGTTGGCTTAAGTCGAGTCCCATACGCTCATCTTCTGCAGCCACACGAATACCGATGGTTAGATCAATTACTTTTAAGATGATGAAAGTCAGTATAGCTGAGTAAGCAATGGTCGCTAACACACCTTCAACTTGCACCCAAAGTTGGCTCATCAAGTTGCTTGGTGCAGCATCGCCCATAATAAACTCGCTGGCAAAGAAGGCGGTTAAAATTGCACCGACAATACCACCTACACCATGTAGTCCAAAGGCATCTAGAGAGTCATCAGCTTTCAGGGCGCGTTTTAAGGCAGTAATACCCCAGAAACATACGACACCACCAATTAAACCCATCGCTAATGCACCACCAACAGTCACAAAACCTGCTGCTGGAGTAATCACCACCAAACCTGCAACAGCACCCGATGCAGCACCTAATACCGAACCTTTACCACGTACCAGTTTTTCAACAACAAGCCATGCGATTGCTGCGGCTGCGGCTGCCACTTGAGTCACAACTAAGGCATAACCCGCTGCACCATTCGCGCCTAAAGCAGAACCACCGTTGAAACCAAACCAGCCCACCCAGAGTAAACTGGCACCCAGTACAGTCAAAGTCAGGTTATGCGGAGCCATAGATTCACGGCCCAAGCCCATACGTTTGCCCAACATGTATGCAGCAACCAAACCTGCAACACCCGAGTTAATATGAACAACAGTACCACCAGCAAAATCAAGTGCACCATCATTGCCTAACCAACCACCACCCCATACCCAGTGGGTAATTGGTGCATAGACCACGACCACCCAGATCGCGATAAAGGCAACAAAGGCACCAAACTTCATTCGTTCTGCAATTGAACCACTGATAATTGCCACAGTAATAATGGCAAAGGTCATTTGGAATATCACAAATAGAATTTCAGGAATACTGCCACTGAGCGCATCGGTACCAATGCCCGCCAGCATGACTTTGTCTAGACCACCAATAAAGGCATTACCTTCACCAAAAGCCAAACTATAGCCCACTGCCACCCAGGCAATACTGACCACGGCTGCTGCTACAAAGCTATAGGCCATAGTATTGAGTACGTTTTTCTTGCGTACCATACCGCCATAAAACAGTGCCAAACCAGGAATGGTCATGAGTAAAACTAAAGCAGTCGAAACTAAAATCCAAGCGGTATCGCCTGTATCTAATACAGCTTCTGGTTCAGCAGCTTCAGTCGTGCTGACTTCTGCTACAGCTGCAACTTCTGTTGTTGCATTTGTTGTTTCGATAGGAGATGTTTCGGCAGTTTCAAGCACTGCAACATCTGAAGTTGGTGCGGTGGCTGTTACGGCTTCTTCAGCCCAAGCAACAGAACCACCAAGAAGTGCGCCTGATAGACTCAGCGCGAGTAGCATTTTTTTCATTTGTGTCCCCCGACCTTTGTTTTTGTGAGTTATTAGGTACTCAGCAAACTTCGTGCCATTTTCTTAAACAGCGTCTGCACCCGTTTCACCTGTACGAATACGGATGACTTGTTCGAGGTTAGTAACAAAGATTTTGCCATCACCAATCTTGCCCGTACTAGCAACACGAGTGATTGACTCAATCACCGAATCCACCATTTCATCACTAATTGCGATTTCAATTTTAACTTTAGGCAAGAAGTCAACGACGTATTCAGCGCCACGATAAAGTTCGGTGTGACCTTTTTGGCGACCGAAGCCTTTGACTTCTGTTACGGTGATCCCTTGAACACCAATTTCAGATAATGCTTCACGCACATCATCTAATTTAAAGGGTTTTACAATTGCAGTTACGAGCTTCATGTTTGTTTTCCTTCGGCTTAATTCACCAGTAAGGTTTTATGTTCAAATTCCATGCCAAAGTTCTAAGGTCGGGGGAAATTAGAAACCGTGACATGAGTTTTCTTTATACCTTATTTTATACATTTATATGGTTTTGATCTTCAAAAAATAGACATATTTACTAGAAGATTTACGATTTTACTCATCGAATAAATCCATATTTCGTCTGAAATGCTATAGTCTATTAAAGACCAGTGCTACACTGCCTACCTTTGTCCATCTGTGTGGAAACAACAATGATTGAAACTTTATTACAAGCCATTTTGGAACAAATTGAACAACCCAAAAAAGATTTAGAACATAATTTACGTGCTTTACTGAATGAAGCCGTGACAAAAATGGATTTGGTCTCTCAAGATGAGCTAGATCGTCAGCGTACTGCGCTGAATAATGCCAATTTGCGTTTAAATGAATTGTTAAAACAAGTCGAAATGCTCGAACAAAAGATGCAGCTCAAAAAATAAGCACCAATTTAGTGCCATAAAAGACCAAACACCTATAAAAATAACGCACCAAAACGGATCATAATAATAATGTCTTTTGCCAAAGTTTATACACGGGGGCTATTGGGTCTGCACGCCCCTGCCATTGAAGTCGAAGTCCATTTAAGTCAGGGTTTACCCTCTTTGACGATTGTCGGCTTAGCCGAAGCGGCAGTCCGTGAAAGTAAAGATCGGGTACGGCTCTGCCATTATCAATAGTGGTTTTCAATTTCCAAGCAAACGTCTAACCATTAATTTAGCACCAGCAGACTTACCTAAAGATGGTTCTCGCCTTGACCTTGCCATTGCTTTGGGCATTTTGATTGCTTCAGGTCAACTGCCCGAACACAGTAGCGATGGTTTAGAATTTATTGGTGAACTGGCTTTAGATGGTCAATTGCGTCCAACTACAGGTACGCTGAGTATTGCGATTGCCTGCCAACAGGCACAGCACTGTTTAGTTTTACCCGAACAAAATGCGCAAGAAGCCGCACAATTACCAGACTTTGAAGTTTTTGCTGCCAATCACTTAAAACAAGTTTGTGAGCATTTGGCACAACATCAGCCACTTCATAAAGTCACGCCAGTAAACCAGCCTTTGCTCTCGGCTTCGGCTTTTGATCTGGCAGATGTAAAAGGGCAATTACGCCCAAGACGTGCTTTGGAAATTGCAGCAGCAGGCGGACACTCCTTGTTGTTTAAAGGCCCGCCAGGCACAGGTAAAACCTTGTTGGCTTCTCGCCTTGCCAGTATTTTACCGCCCTTAGATTTACAAGAAAATTTACAAGTTGCGAGTATCTACTCAGTCGCCAACACACCGCATACTTTTGGGCAACGCCCATTTCGTGCCCCACACCATACTGCCTCTGCCGTAGCATTGGTCGGGGGTGGCTCATATCCAAAACCTGGCGAAATCACGCTGGCGCACTTAGGCGTGTTGTTTTTAGATGAATTACCTGAGTTTGATAAGAAAGTATTAGAAGTATTGCGGCAACCGTTGGAGTCTAAAGAAATTGTGATTTCTCGGGCATCGCGACAAATTACCTTTCCAGCGAACTTTCAATTGGTGGCTGCAATGAACCCCTGCCCCTGTGGTTATGCTTTTAATCAGGACGTGCGCTGTCAATGCTCTACAGAAAGTATTAAACGCTATCAAAATCGTATTTCAGGGCCACTGTTAGACCGCATTGATTTACATATTGATGTTCCACCACTACAAGCCCATGAATTACAAGACAGTAGACCTGTTGAAGATTCCGAAACGGTGCGAAAACGCGTAATTCAAGCTTATGAATTGCAAATGCAACGACAAAAGGGCTTAAATATGTCGCTCAGCCCAAAACAATTAGAACAGTTTGCCCTATTAGATGGCACTGCACAGGATATTTTAACCATTGCACAACAACGGTTAAATTTGTCTGCACGCGCTTATCATCGGGTGTTACGCGTCGCACGTACTATTGCAGACTTGGCGCAAAGTGAACAGATTCAAAGCGGCCATTTGAGTGAAGCATTGTCTTATCGTGGCAATCCAGCCTAGGCGAAAATATTGAGATATAAAAACAGCCCATTGCCATGTCTAAGCAATGGGCGAGTTATCTTGTTATTCTTTTGGATGTTACTCCCAATTGGAGCTTCTTATTTATCCTAAATACAGAGGACTTAGAATGCTTTGGTCAAAGTAAACACAGCACCTGTTTCAACACCACGCTTCGCAGCGTGTGACATGCCATCTGTATCAATATCTGTACCAACTGCAGCCAATTCAGCAGATAAACCTTCTACTGATGCAAAGCTATAGCTCACACCTGCTTTCCAGTCGATATAACTGTCTTCACCACCACCAAAATCAAAATCATCTGCTAGGGTGTAACCAATACCCGCAACACCTGAAAAACCTGTATCTGCAAACGGTACGCTATAAGTTGCATTGAAATACCAAGCATCTGTATCACCACCTAGAAAATCATTGGAGTAGTTAATTGCGGTAGATAAGCTGGCATCTTTAAATCCTACATCGCTAAAGCCCAATTTGGCATAGGCTTCCAACCAGTTTAAATCGCTTTCACTTGGGTAAAGGTAATACCATAGACCCACGTCTAATAATGGCTTGCTGGCAAAACTGTCTAAAGTAGTGGCATAACCCAAATAAGGGTCAAGTTCTAAATGTGCTGTGCCGCCAAAATCGACATTGGAACCCCACACACCTGCATAAAGGCCTGAATCATGGCTCAACGCAAAACCCGCTTGCACCGCAGGATCACTCATTGTTTGTGTCATGCCACGAAAACGATAATCACTGGTCATTGCCGCAGTACCACTAAAAGACAATGCTGAAGTTGATTCTGATGCCATGCTTAGACCAGATGCTGCCATCATCGCTGCTGCAAAAAGTGTTTTAAATCCCATGTTCATGATTATTCCCCCTGCATCTGATGAGATGCTTGTGTCTATTGTTGTTTAACTCACATGGAGAATTGCAAACCGTGTGCCAACATTCAAAAAAACAAGATTTCCCATACTTAGAATAGCCTCACAACCACATATAAATAATTGTTATTTATATTTATTTTCAAATTAATAAATTTCTTATTTTTATCACTGTGGCCTATAAGATACTTTTTTTATTCTTTTTAGGTAGATGTTTAAGTCATATTTACTGTGCAGATACCGAATACATTGCAATATTTTTGATGTGCCTGACTTAGAACTCCATTTTAAACTACCTAAAAAAGTGCAATAACATTTATTCCCACATCTTTGCATATACTAAAAACTGGGACAAAGTCATTACTCATATGCTTATAGCCCCTTGCCCATTAAGGGCAAACAGCATGTTTGGCCTAGAAAAAATATTTTTGAATGCGAATAATTTTTTTGCACCAAGAACATGCATATCATTCAAATTGTTAAACCGAATAGCCAATGTGAGATTTCAGCAGCATTGTGGCAGGCCGATGCAATCTCTTCTGAAGTTATTACACTTAAAAATTTAGCGAAAAGAGAAATACTAATTGGGTCAAATTCATCAAAAACAGCGCAAATAAAACACTGTATTTCACATGAAATACCTCATAGCTAAAAACTATTAGTTACCCCATAAACACCTTTCTATTTTTTATACTTTTAGTTCAAATAAAAACCAAAATATCCAACTTTATCTATTTTTAAATTTAAAACCGCACTTTTGAAGAAATACTTAACAAGATGAAATAAATATAAAACTTTAGGTTTTTACTTACTTATTTCGCCATAAATTCTTAACTTAAACTGCTGAAATATTAAACAAAGATGATTTTATGGCTAAAATTTACAAAAAACTTAAAGCATTGCTCCCAAGTCATCCATTCTAGCTGTTCAGCTCATTTAAAATTATGTTTATGTTTTTACTAAAAATTAAAATAATTATTAAACTTTTAAAAATTCAATATTTTTAATGACCCTACAGTTTATCGAAAAAATGCTTAACTTTAGTGTCATAAGCACCTTAAAAATGATATTTTCGCGCCTAAATAGCGATACAATTCGGCTACGTTTCAACTACACATTTACTGCATGAGGCTCTCTCCCAATGCTGAAATCTAAAAAACTGACACTTGCGTTATTGATCAACGCAGCGCTTATTTCAACTGCATTTGCTAGCGAACAAAGTGAATCTAAAGGCTTTATAGAAGACGCAAACGGTTCGGTTTTATTCCGTACAGGCTATTTAGCTCGTGACTATAAAGATGTAGCCCCTGATACAGATACCAGTTCATTTGCACAAACAGCAATCATAAAATTAGATTCAGGCTTTACCAAAGGTGTAGTCGGTTTTGGTGCAGGGATTATTGGTGATGCTTCATTCAAGCTAGGCGAAAATGCGCATACGGGCAACGGAATGATTCCAACACATAATGATGGCTCTGCTTATGACCATTGGGCACGTGGTGGTGCTTATGTAAAAGCACGTATTTCCAATACAACAGCAACTTACGGTACACAAGTACTCGATTTACCTGTATTAGCTAGCAACACTGCCCGCTTAGTACCTGAATATTTCACGGGTGTACTCGTTCAAAGCAATGAAATTGATAACTTAAACTTGGTTGCAGGTAAATTTACTGAAAACCAATATTCAAGCCAAATCAATTCAGATGGTAATCAATTAGACCGTGCTGTGGTATGGGGCGCGAAATATACATTTAATGATGACTTAAAAGCATCTTATTATGGTGTTGATGTTAAGGATAAATTAGATCGTCACTATGCCAATGTGAACTATAACCACGGCTTAAAAGATGATGCTGCTCTTAACTTTGATCTAAGCGGCTACCACACAAAATTCTCTAAAGATGCTTCAACTTATTCAGCAACAGGTACGATTGCAAACACTGCCTATGGTACAAATGCAGAGAATGGTGGAATTGCAGGAACAGAGAAAACCAATGACATTTGGGCGATCTCTACCTCATATAGCAAAGATGTACACAATGTGATGTTGGCTTACCAACAAAACTTTGGTGATGTAGGCTATGACTACGGCGGCAACGCAGATGGTGCTCAATCTATTTATGTACCTAACTCGTATTTGTCTGATTTTGTAGGCAATGACGAAAAATCTTTAGGCTTACAATACAACTATAACTTTAAAAATCATGGTCTTCCAGGTCTAAACTGGACAACTGCTTTTGTTTACGGTTGGGATATTGATGTTCGTGACCAAGCAAAAGAAGGACAAGAACGTGAATTCTTTAACCAAGTGAAATACACCGTTCAATCAGGTTTTGCGAAAGATGCTAGCTTACGTCTACGTCATTCATACTACCGTGCAAACGATGAATACAAGAGCGTATATATGCCAGACACCAACGAATGGCGTATCTGGTTAGATATTCCTGTGAAATTATTCTAATTTCTCAGAATAGAAACCCAATAAAAAACCTGCACAAAAATTGTGCAGGTTTTTTATCTCAGCTTTAAAATAAAAAGCTTAGCAGGCTAAGCGCAAATTATGGATTTGCTGCTTTATAACCTTCAATTGAGTTCAATACTTCTTGTTTTGCAACATCTGCACCTTCCCAACCACTTAACTTCACCCATTTACCTGGTTCTAAGTCTTTATAGTGTTGGAAGAAGTGTTCAATTTGGCTGATCAACAATGGTGGAAGATCAGTATATTCTTGAACATCTTTATAAATTGGGGTTAGTTTTTCGTGCGGAACAGCAACCAGTTTCGCATCAATACCACCGTCATCTTCCATGTTCAATTTACCCACTGGGCGGCAACGAATCACAGAACCTGGCTCTACTGGATGTGGTGTTACGACCAATACGTCTAACGGGTCACCATCCAATGAAAGTGTATTTGGTACATAACCGTAGTTCGCTGGGTAGAACATTGCTGTACCCATAAAACGGTCTACAAATAACGCATCAGAATCTTTATCAATTTCGTATTTGATTGGCGCTGCATTGGCAGGAATTTCAATAATTACATAGATGTCATTTGGTGCATCTTTACCCGCAGGGATATTGCTGTAGCTCATAGCATCACTCTTTAACAAGTTAAATCTTTTTAAAACCGCGTCAATTATAACGGTATTCGGTCTGGAATTACTGCGAGATTATACATCTGCCAAGTAAAAATACATATTTTCAGACCTGACTTGATCAGGTCAGTTTAATCACCATCAATAAAATACAAATTGGGCAAAGCAATGACAAAATCCAGACAATTGAGCGTAAAGTGGCCCAATTGGCTAAATAGCAAATGCCGTAAGCAATACGCAGTACAATATAAGCAATACCAAACATCATCACTACCACTTGTGGGATGACCATATATTCGGCCATCAATACTGCTGCCACAAATAATGGTAGGCTTTCAAAACTATTTTGTTGCACTGCATTGGCACGTGCCGCTAAGCCTGTTGTTTTGGCTAAAAATTCACGTGGATTTTGATTATCTTCACTTTTAAAACCACCTGCCATTTTGGCCACTACCGTAAAAACATAGGGCAATAGGCATGCAATAATAATCAGATAAACCACCCCACTTATGCTTTGCATCAATTTTTTCTCATAAACTGTGTTTAGAACTTATCATAACATGGCATTTCTTGAATAAATTTTGTTAAATAGCATGTTTTAAGCAATTGTATAAAGGATCCATTATGGTCAGCCCTGATCAAAAGGAAATGTTCGATGTACTTGAAAAGCAGCGCCAACATCAACTGCGAGTGGATCGTGTTTTAAAAATTGTCTTACCCATTGTGGCATTTTTATTGATGGTGATTTGCGCCAACATGAACGTATGGTCCACCATTTTTACGTTTATCGTATTGTGGGTTGCGTTTTATGCCGTGGGTATTAAGCGTTTACCGCTGTGGCACTGGCTAATTGTGATTGTGGTGTATTGCCTGATTGATAATATTTTAAGTTATGGCAGTTTCAATCAGTCTGGGTTTAGCCGACAATTTGGCGCTATGTTTATTTTCTTAGGCATTGTTGGTGTTGGCCGTCGTTATTTTGACCGCTGGCTCATGAAAGAATAATGCTGTTTTGTTCTAAGATATAACGATTGGTTTTCTAAAAAAGAACCATAAAAAAATGCCCCTGAATGTTCAGGGGCATTTTTTAGAATATGCTGAATGAATTATGCAGTTTTACGCAAATCTTTACGTAAGATTTTACCCACGTTCGATTTTGGCAATTCATCCATAAACTCTACATAACGTGGGCGTTTATAACCAGTTAAGTTCTCTTTAGCAAATGCCAATACTTCTTCTGTCGTCAATGAAGGGTCTTTCTTCACTACAAACAGTTTAGGCACTTCACCTGATTTTTCATCAGGTACACCAATGGCAGCCACTTCTAAAACTTTAGGGTGTTTAGACACAACTTCTTCAATTTCAGATGGGTAAACGTTAAAGCCAGACACCAAAATCATGTCTTTTTTACGGTCTACAATTTTCACATAACCACGTGAATCCATCACACCAATGTCACCCGTACGGAAGAAACCATTGATCATAACTTTTTCAGTTTCGTCTGGACGGTTCCAGTAACCACGCATCACTTGCGGACCACGGATTGAAATTTCACCTTGTTCACCCAGTGGAACTTCATTACCGTCATCATCCAAAATAGCCACTTCGGTTAATGGCAATGGAATACCAATCGTACCGCTAAATTCTTCAGATGCAGGTGGGTTTGCAGTCGCAACAGGAGAAGTTTCAGATAAACCATAACCTTCAATAATGTTGGTACCTGTGACTTTTTTCCACGCTTCAGCTGTTGATGGCAATACTGCCATACCACCGCCCATCGCCATCTTCAATTTGCTGTGATCGAGCTGTTTAAACTCTTCATTGTTCACTAACGCATTGAATAACGTGTTTACTGCAGGGAAGAATGTCGGCTGATATTTACGCAATTCTTTCATTACCGCAGGTAAGTCACGCGGGTTTGGAATTAGTACGTTAGCCTGACCTTTATACATGCCGTAAAGTGCACACACCATGAATGCAAAGATGTGATAAAGCGGCAATGCACAGAAAATACGGTCATCTGGCTGACCATCTTGTGCACCAAATTTACTTTGGAAAATACCATCACATTGCAGCATGTTAGCAACAAGGTTGCGATGCGTTAATTCTGCACCTTTAGATACCCCAGTTGTACCACCTGTATATTGCAATACAGCAGTATCACTTAAAGTTAAGCTTGGACGTTTGTAGTTGCTTGGACTCACTTTAGACATTGCCGCATTAAATTTAATGTGACCTGGAATGTTCCATGCTGGAATTTGCTTACGCACTGAACGTAAAACGAAATTCACCAAAGTACCTTTTAAAGCACCTAGCATATCGCCCACAGAAGCAACAACCACGTGCTTCACAGGAGTTTTACCAATAATGGCTTGATAAACAGAGGCAAAGTTTTCAACAATTACCAAAACTTCAGAACCTGCGTCATTTAACTGATGCTCAAGCTCACGCGAAGTATAAAGCGGGTTCACGTTCACCAACACTAAACCTGCGCGGAACACCCCCAGTGCAACAACAGGATATTGGAGAACGTTCGGCATCATCACCGCAACACGCGAACCTGGTGCCAAACCTAAACTTTGTAGATAAGTTGCAAATTTACGGCTTGCTTCTTCAAGCTCACTAAAGGTTAAAACCTTATCCATAAAGATAAAGGCATCACGCGAACCAAATTTTTGGAAATTGCGTTCAAAAACATCTACAAGTGACGTGTTTTCTGCAGGTAGCTCTACAGTTTCTGGAATCCCTGTCTTTTGGTATTCAGCAAACCAAATCTTTTCCATAATGCCAATTTCTCCAATCAATAATCCTTAGTTTTAAACTGTTTTTCTCAATATCGGACGTCGTTGTTTGCTTGTTTATGCCCAATATTGCATCCATTTTCACGAATACAAACCATATATAACGTATTTTGCTTAAAAAACGCTAGTATTATCTTTGAATTAACAGTTTATTTGCTTTTTGATAGCCGCGTGGTAGGAGCTGACCTTTCGTGCCACGCTTCGCCACATATTTAAGCAAGTCTTCGCCTTTGAGTTTTAATTGTTGCTGTCCTGCAAATACTTGAATTGCTTCATCTAAATTTAAGGGTAGCATAGACAACAACTGATCTTTTTCTTCAAGTTGTATCAATTTATTACCTTTACCTTTGTTTAAAACTGGCAATTCTGACAACTCAATTACCAATAAACGTCCCGCTGAACTGAGCAGTGCAACATGACTGGCTTGTTCAGTCATTTGTAAATTCATCACCGTGGCTTTTTCAGGCAAAGATAAGAACGCTTTACCGGCTTTGGCACTGGTATCTAGCTGCTTGGCCTGCGTTTTAAAGCCATAACCTTTGCTGCTGGCGGCTAAAATTTCACTGTCATCTTCTGCAATCAGTAATTGTTTAAAGCCAACACCACTGGCAGGTGAAAGCTTAGAACTCAGCGGCTCACCTAAACCACGTGCCGATGGCAAGCTATTAATGGCCAGCGCATAACTGCGTCCTGTATCATCAAGAATATAAACACGCTGATTGGATTTGCCTTGCGCATGACTAAGGTATTGATCACCTGCACGGAAGTTCAGATTTTCTGCATCCACTTCATGTCCTTTGGCACAGCGAATCCAACCTGCTTCTGACAACACCACAGTCACAGGGTCGGCAGGTAACATATCTTGCTCATTAATTGCAGTCGCTTCAGCGCGCAATACGATTGGTGAACGACGATCATCACCAAATTTTTTCGCGTCTTCTTTCAACTCATTAATAATCAAATTTTTCAAAGATTCAGGGTTGGCCAATTGTTCACGAATAATGGCTGCTTTGGCTTCGAGTTCTTCCTGTTCACGGCGAATTTCCATTTCTTCAAGTTTGGCTAAATGACGTAGCTTTAACTCTAAAATGGCTTCGGCCTGAATTTCATCAATCCCAAAATGTGACATCAGTTCAGCTTTAGGATGATCTTCTTCGCGAATAATTCGAATTACAGTATCAATATCTAAATAGGCAATCAGCAAACCTGCCAAAATATGTAGACGCTTTTCGATTTTATTGAGATGGTACTGCAAACGACGTGTAACGGTATTCTTACGAATTTCAATCCATTCCAACAAAATACGACGAATCGACTTCACCTGTGGACGACCATCTGCACCAATCATGTTCATATTGACGCGATAGCTCGATTCTAAATCGGTGGTGGCAAACAAATGACTCATCACCGCTTCGGCATCAATACGGTTGGAGCGCAGTACAATCACCAAACGGGTTGGGTTTTGGTGATCGGATTCATCACGAACGTCACTCACCAATGGCAGTTTTTTTGCCTGCATTTGATCTGCAATTTGGGTAATGATTTTCGAGCCTGAAACCTGATATGGCAGTTCTGTAATCACGATTTCATTTTTTTCAACGCTGTAAACAGCACGCATACGGTAACTACCACGCCCTGTACTTTGCATTTTTAGCAATTCTTCAGGTGGGGTAATAATTTCGGCTTTGGTCGGTAAATCAGGCGCAGGAATATATTCTGCGACTTTTTCATCACTCAAATTTGGATTACGAATCAGGGCAATAGTACCTTTGACCACCTCACGCAGGTTATGCGGTGGAATATCGGTGGCCATCCCCACGGCAATACCTGTGGTGCCATTCAGCAAAATATTCGGCACACGTGCAGGTAAATTGACAGGTTCTTTTAAAGAGCCATCAAAGTTATCTTGCCAGTCACAGGTACCCTGCCCCAATTCTGCCAACAACACTTCACTATATTGCGACAGTTTGGCTTCGGTATAACGCATCGCCGCAAATGATTTAGGATCATCTGGCGAGCCCCAGTTACCCTGACCTTCAATAAAAGGATAGCGATAGCTAAACGGCTGTGCCATCAATACCATGGCTTCATAACAGGCGGAGTCACCATGTGGATGGTATTTACCCAGCACATCCCCTACGGTACGGGCCGATTTTTTTGGTTTACCGCTGTGCTTGAGCCCCAGCTCACTCATGGCATATACAATACGGCGCTGAACAGGTTTCAGACCATCACTGATATGTGGCAATGCACGATCCATGATGACGTACATGGCATAGTTGAGATATGCACGTTCGGTAAATTCTGCTACGGAACGGTTTTCTGTCGCATGATGCGCAAGGTTTGTCATAAAACCTATCGTCCTAAATCATTTGTTTTTGTATCAATGGGCTTATGCTAAGTCGCAGTTGCATCCTGCACAAGAGTTAGTACAGATGCTCTGCGACATTTTGTGTCTTATGACTTAAAAATATGCATTTTATAAACGATATGCAATTCCAAATAAAATAGGCAAATTGTCTTTTATAAACCCATCGACTCTAGCGTTTTGCCTTTGGTTTCTTCACCCAATACCACAATCACCACAGCCACGGCCAATAAAACAGCAGTAAACATCATAAAGACATAACTAAAGCCATTTTGCATCACCATTAAGTGAGTGACCACCATTGGGGCGACAATCCCCCCCACACGCCCAATGGCCGAGGCCCAACCCGAACCAAAAGCACGGATATTGGTTGGATATTGCTCTGGAGTGTAGGTGTATAACACGCCCCACGCACCCAAGTTAAAGAATGACATCAGACAACCCCAGAACATGATCATCGCCACACTGTCTGCCTGACCAAAGAAGTAAGCCGAGACTGCACACATTCCAATAAAGCCAGCCAAAGTGGCTTTGCGCCCTAATTTTTCGACCAACCATGCGGCAGCAATATAACCCGGGAGCTGTGCCAAAATCATGCCCAATACATATTCAAATGACTGTACGATGCTATAGCCTTGCTGTACCAACAGGCTTGGCAACCATGTAAAAATGCCATAATAGGAATAGACAATACCAAACCAAATTAACCACAGCATTAAACTACGGCGGGCGAATGGCCCTGACCATAGCTGGGTAAATGAAATGTGTTGTTTGGCTGCAACAGGCTGAACTTCAATCTGTTCAATCACCTCTACCCCGCATTGACGCTCAAACTTTTGTACTAAGGCATGTGCTTCGGCAATACGTCCACGGTTAATTAAATAAGGAATCGACTCAGGAACTTTTTTCCAGATCACCAAGGCATATAAGGCAGGCAAACCACCAATTAAAAATGCCATGTGCCAATCAAATTTTGGAATCACAAAATAGGATACCAATGCCGCACATAACCAGCCCAAGCCCCAAAAACTTTCCAGCAATACAATAAAGCGCCCACGCACATGCGCAGGAATATATTCACTAACCAAAGTTACGGCAACAGGAAGCTGCCCACCCAAACCTAAGCCAACAATAAAACGAAATACCAACAACCAAGTTAAATTAGGTGCAAGGGCACAGACTGCAGTTGCCAGACTATAAATAACTAAAGTACTGGCAAATACTGTTTTACGTCCAATTTTATCGGCCAGACCACCTGAAAAGACTGCACCAATGGCCATACCTACAAAGCCAATTGACACCACCATGCCTTTTTCCGCAGGGGTCATGCTCCAGTCTTCTGCCATTTTTGCCAAAATAAAGGAAATCAGTCCTGTATCCATGGCATCAAACATCCAGCCCAGACCAATCACCACCAGAAGGCTATAGTGAAATTTACCAATCGGCAGACGTTGTACACGTGAAACTAAATCCATAACACACTCTTCAGGTTGGCTAAAAGGAGGGCTGTGCGGGGCACAGCGGTGTGTTCTATTTTTATACTATGAATACTTATAGAAGGGATAGTCCCCAAAGACCAATCCTATGCGATCAGTCTAAAATTTAAATTTGAAAATGAAGTAGTCTTAGGACTCATCTTTGGATGATGCCGAATGCTCATCATCATCCTGATAAATAAATTTTGGCATTTCCAGACCAAAGTAAATGGCAATCAAACGCAAGGTAAAGCCAAACACCAAAGTCGCGATCACGGTCAGTTCTAAAGACAGTCCGATTTCAATACATAGCCAATAACAAATGACAGATACAAAAGAAATACTGGCATATAGCTCACGGCGGAACACCAAAGGCACATCGTTACATAAAATATCGCGCAAAATCCCGCCAGACACACCTGTCAGCACACCTGCCACGGCAGATACCACAAAGCCATGCCCCATTTCTAAAGCAATTTGACAACCAATAATGGTAAAGCCAATTAAACCCAAGGCATCTAGTACCAAGAAAATTGAGCGTAGATGGCGCATCCATTTGGCAATCAGAATCGTGACAAAAGCGGCAATACAGGTCAGCACCAAATATTCAGGATGCTTCACCCAAGTTAAAGGATAGTGCCCCAACAAGACATCTCGTACCGAACCACCACCCAATGCAGTGACACAGGCAATTAGGGTGACCCCAAACCAGTCCATGCTACGACGCCCTGCAGACAATGCGCCTGTCATCGCTTCTGCAGTAATGGCAATTAAGTAAATGACCAACAACAACATGGACTTGCCCTTCTTTCACTAGGCCAATAGATGCGCGTTATGATAAGCGAAAACCAAATAAAAGTTATAAAAATTGCGCACAACATTGCTTAAATTTTTTACCCGAACCACAAATACATGGCTGTTTCATGGTTGGCTGTTGCCCTGTGGTCGGGTCTAGAAAATACCAGCGTGCCTGATATTGCACAAAATGGGAAATTTCGTGGTGAACCTGTACCTGTTTAGCATCATGGTAATGCGCTTTAAACTCTACTTGTGCATGGGTTTTGTCCAGCTTTTCATTGCTGCTCAACACTTCCAATTTCAACCATTGATTTGACCAACTCCAATCTGCAATCGCAGCTACATCTAGGCTGGCCTGCTGCCCCAGCGCAGTCGTCTGTACAATATAATCAATCTGCTGCAAGGCAAATGCACTATAGCGTGAACGCATCAACTGGGTTGCTGTGGTCGCATGCCTTTGCCCCACATGTAAAGGCTGACAGCACTGTTGATAATTCCCTTGCCCACATGGACATGCCAAATCACTCATAGAAAATTCCAGAAATTCATCTCAATAATAGGGTCTGTTGACACTTCGTCTATGTTTGCGGCATGAGAGATATATCTCGCAAGGTTTTTTAGCTGATATAAGGCATGGAGCAGGAAATTTAGTCATTCTAAATGACTGGCACATAACGCAATAGCTGCAAAAAATATGCTCGCCCCCTTGCGCAGCAAACAAAGCAGTGCTTTGTTTTTGCTCATGTGGCTAAAACTTTCTCAGATTGCGTTATGAAACTTGGCAATAGTCTCGCTATTCCCTGCGTTTCATGCCTGATCTACTCAGTTTTAGCCTACAGCGCAAGCCATTTATGAAATGTCAACAGACCTCAAATAGCCTGACGATGCAGGCTATTTTAACGGAAGCACAAGACTGAAATACAGCTAAGTCAAGGCTTATGATGTACTTGAGGGCTCTTGCTGAATCAGATGGACTTTTTCAATTTTATGTCCATCCATAGTCACGACTTCAAATATATATCCATCGGATAACAGTTTTTCACCATTTTCAGGCAAACGCCCCAAATGGAACAGAATATAACCCGACAAGGTTGAATACTGCTCGCTTTCATCCACCAAATCACGCCCAAGCAATAAAGAAACATGGCGAATATCGGTGGAGCCATCTAGCAGCAAGGAACCATCTTCCAGACTTTCGGCATGCGCATCTATGGTGTCTTCATCAGGGAATTCACCTGCAATGGCTTCCAGAATATCAATAGGAGTTGCTACTCCTTCAATAGAACCATATTCATTCAGCACAATTGCCATTTGTAACGGCGCTTGACGCAGTTGTTCCATCACCATCAATACCTGTGCATTTTCATGCACAATCACAGGTTCACGCAGATGTGTTTCAAAATCCAGCACACCAGTTTCAATGTACTGATTCATCACTTTATGGGTCAGTACAATACCCGAAATATTGTCTAATTCACCACGTGCCACGATCACTCGTGAATGGGTCATACTCAATAACTGGCTACGAATAGAAGCTTCGTCTTCATCTAAATCAATCCATTCTAGCTCGGGACGTGGCGTCATCACTGACTTTACAGGACGTTCAGATAAACCCAATACCCCTTGCACCATGACACTATGATAGACCCCATTTTCTGCATCAAAGACTTCATCGGCAAAGGCGCGCGTGGCCAACACATCTTCATTCACATGGCTGCTTTCTGTGGTGTTTTGGCTTTTTCCGCCCAACATGCGCATCACCGCAGAAGCAGTACGGTAGCGTAAATCAGTCGTAGTCACAGTTTTTTCCTGATTTCTGCGGATGGTTTGGTTCAGGAATTCAATCATCACCGAGAAGCCAATCGCGGCATATAAATAGCCTTTTGGAATGTGATAACCAAAGCCTTCAACCACTAAGGAGAAACCAATCATCATCAGGAAGCACAGGCATAGAATCACCACTGTCGGATGCTTATTGACAAAGTCCATCAGTGCTTTGGAAGCCCACAGCATAATGCCAATTGCGATGATCACTGCAATCATCATGACAGATAAATGCTGCACCATGCCCACAGCGGTAATCACGCTATCGAGTGAGAAAACGGCATCTAACACCACAATCTGCACAATCACCATCCAAAAAGTGGCGTGCACAGGGTTTTCTTCTTTTAATGCAGGTTTGCCTTCAATACGTTCACGCAGTTCCATGGTGCCTTTAAAGAGCAGGAACACACCACCAAACAGCAGAATCAGGTCACGTCCAGAGAAAGGATGTTCAAAAATATGGAACAGTGGTTGGGTCAGCGTTACCACCCACGCAATAGAAGCAAGTAAAATCAGCCGCATGCCCAAGGCAAGGATCAGCCCCACGACCCGTGCCGTATTGCGTTGTTCTGGTGGAAGTTTTTCAGCCAAAATGGCAATAAAGACTAAGTTATCAATACCCAGTACAATTTCGAGCACGATCAGCGTTAATAGACCCACCCAAGCTGCAGGGTCAGACATCCATTCAAAGATCATCTGTTCTTCTCCTGAATATCTAAAGCTGAATACGCCCAAAACGTATCCTGTATTGAAGCTAACTTGGCTTGCCTTTGCAGGCTTGACATCACATTAAAAAATATTCGTTCGGTGCGACTACTGCCACTGTCCATGACGATTCTATAGTTGTAAGACAAGCCTTGAGTATAGGAAAGTTTGCGCTGAGATTCATCCCCTTTTTTAGATGCAGCGCTGCTGTGTCACGGTAGAATCACAAATCTTTGCAAATTGAAAAGAAACGATCTGCGGGATTGTCATATTTCGGGACTAAGCTAGAGCCAAGAAAAAGAACATGTTATGGTGAAGAAAATAAATGAATAGCGTATCTAGAATGACCCAATATATGAATAATCCCTCTCCTCAGACGACTCAACCCTTGGTTGCCTTGTATTGCGGCTCACGTGCTGGCAATAACCCGATTTATCAGGAAAAAGCAGTGCAATTGGCCAGAAAGCTGGCAGAACAAGGTTTTGGTATGGTCTATGGCGGTGCGAGTATTGGTTTAATGGGGCTGGTTGCAGACACTGTCGTGCAACATGGTGGACAAGCTGTAGGGGTCATTCCTGAGTTTATGCTGGATTATGAAATTGCCCACAGTAATTTAACTGAATTACACGTGGTTAAAAGTATGCATGAACGCAAGGCGATGATGGCAGAGCGTGCCAGCGCCTTTGTAGCCTTGCCAGGTGGTTTAGGGACTTTTGAAGAGATTTTGGAAATTGCCACTTGGGGGCAATTGAATCAACACCAGAAACCGATGATTTTATATAACGTAAATGACTTTTATGATGCCCTGATTCAGCAGTTAGATCATGCCGTACACGAGGGTTTTTTACCACCGCAGCACCGTGCCAAACTGATTGTTTGTAATCATTCACATAAAATTATTAATGCACTGAAAAACTTAGATTCACCACGTCATTTTGTGGGTTAAAGCGATTTATCTTTTAGCTCATTACTGCCCAAAAATTTAAGCGAGTCATAGACTCGCTTTTTTTCTGTTTTTTAAGGTGTTATTTACTCAATAAAAAAGAGAGCATCGCAATGCTCTCTTCAGTTTGTATTTCAGCTTTTACTCAATTAATTTAATTTGGTAAACCGCTGTCGTACCACTGACTTCATTACCTACGACCAAAAGAGGCTTACCATTTGGTGAGTCTTTGGCTGCAATAAAGGTTAAGCCTTCAGGGCCGAGGTTCGAATTTTCAACCGTAACAGCATTACCTTCCGCATCGAAAGATGAACGAGTTTCACCAAACTTACGATCATTAAAATATTCAACAAAGAAAGGCTGGGTTGGTTGGGTAATGTCATACACCATAATGCCCCCCATACGCTCCAATCCAATAAAAGCAAAGGTTTTTTGACCAATTTTACCTAAAGTAATACCTTCAGGTTCAGGTCCTTTATTGTCACTACGATCATCGACTTTTAATTCATCATGATTAGTATTAAAATATTCTGGAAATAATTCAGCAGTTATGTGCTCAAAGTCATTTTTCGAGTCCCAAACAATTTGTTTGGTTTTAGGATCTACAATACTAAATGAACGACCACCATAGGCATAAAGTTTGTCATAGGTCATTAAACCATCGCTATCTAGTACAGGCTCACCATTTTCATCTTTCTTGTAACCTTGCGTCCAAGTAATCGTTAAACGCCCCAATTGTGAATCTTTAATCAAATTATCTGCACAGACTTCATTGGTATCAGTCGTGGTACATGTTTTAAATACGCTTGAATCAAGCTTTGCACCTTTAACGCCAGACTTTAATAAACGTAAATGTGCAGCATAATCGCCATTGGTACGAAAGCCTTTACTATTAAATAAGTGTTTAACACGAATTTCTTCTGCATAACCTTGAGTTAGATCATCTGTACCAAAATATAAGTCTTCATCAACCAACCATTCACGTGCATCACCTTCATTTGCAGTGACCAAATAGCTTTGTCCATTGGCTTGGTATTGTGCAATTGCATCTGGCATATACATGCCGTATAAACCTGGCCAAGCCTGAATATTAATCATTCCTTCATCTTTAGCACAGGCTGTAATCGTATTTCCGTTATGGTCTTGTTTACCTACAACACAATCACGATCGCCAGCATCTAAAGCATTTTCAGCTAAGCCAAAGTCTTTATAGCCCAACGGGAAAATATCGACCACTTGGTCTTGAACCAAATCAATCACAGCAATCGCATTATTTTCTTGTAAGCTTGCCCAAGCAGTTTTACCATCATCACTCACGGCGATATATTCAGGTTCTAAATCTTGCGCAACAGTCGCATTTGGACCAAAGATACGCACGCCCGCATCTAATAATTCCTGCTTACGTGTATTCCATGCCTGAAAATCTGCAGTTCTTACCGTAGGCTTAGCAATATCCGTCAAATTAATAATACTGATGGAACCTTCTGGATCAATGGCGTAGCCCTCATTTGGCTCACCTTCATTGGCAACCAAAACTTTTTTTCCATCTGGGGTAAAAGTTAGCATATCAGGCAATGCACCAACTTCAACTTTGCTGATAAAACTCAGGTCTTTAGCCTTAAAGAATGCCACGATGCCTTTATCAGTTTTAGGTGTCGCCTGAACGGCTAAAGCCACAATACCTTGATGTACCGCTACACTATTCACTTCAGAATTCGCCAAATGAGCCTTGGCATCTAAGCTATCAAGCTTAACAGGTGTATTTGGATTGGTTAAATCGAGTACATCAACCACACCATTTTTAGCATTCACAACAAATAAACGTTTGCTTTGAGCATCATAAGCAGGGATTTCCGCTGCACTCGCACCAAAAACTTGTGCATCGTATATCCCTAAGCGCTCCAAACTAATTGTTGTTGGTGTATCTTCAACAACTTCTTCAACTTTTACTGGAATAGGATCGTTATCATCGTTACATCCCACCATCCCCACAGACAATAAAGCCAACATTAATGCAGAAATTTGCGTTTTCATAAATTACTCGTCATTTTTCTAAATGCACCCAACTTACAAACTCAAAGTGAATAATCCGTGACAGGTAGATGACGATTTCATGGCATTTTTTTGAATTTTCAACACTTTTCATGTTTTTTGAGGTTCTGCCCGTGTATCACTGAAATGGTTTAAACTAAGCCAAATGCCCATTTCCCCGAGTTATGAACCAGACACCCACCCATCAAGCCTTGCATCCTGAATACCGACTATTGGTTTTTCTGGTTTCGATTGGCTTTTTTATGCAGGCGCTAGACACTACCATCGTCAATACTGCCATTCCCGCCATGGCACACAGTCTGAATGAAGACCCTTTGCGCATGCATAGCGTGGTGGTGGCGTATGTACTTTCGGTGGCTGCCTGTATTCCATTAAGTGGCTGGTTGGCAGACCGTTTTGGGGTACGCAATACCTATTTTGCCGCGATTATTATTTTCACTTTGGCATCATTAGGTTGTGCAGCAGCGCAAAGCTTGAATGAATTGCTGATTTATCGGGTCATTCAAGGCATAGGTGGGGCTTTACTCTTGCCTGTTGGGCGCTTGGCAATGCTAAAAATCATTCCACGCACCCAGTTTTTATCAGCCATGAGTCTGATGAGTCTTGCAGGCTTAATTGGCCCCTTAATTGGTCCAACCCTTGGCGGCTGGTTGGTGGAAGCTGCGTCTTGGCACTGGATTTTCCTGATCAATATTCCTATGGGCATATTGGGCTGCTGGATTTGTGTCAAAGCCATGCCTAACCTCACCGAAGCAAGCGTGAAAAGCTTCGATCTTTGGGGCTTTATTTTACTGGTACTTGCCATGGCAGGCTTATCACTGGGCATTGAAAACTTGGCAAATCAACAACAAAGTATTCTATGGAGCGTGGCGTTATTAATCATTGGTGCACTGGCTGCAGCAGCTTATGCACGACATGCACATACGCATCAAAATGCCTTGTTTCGCAGTGATTTATTCCGCCACCGTATTTATGCCATTGGTATTTTAGGCAATTTCTTTGCCCGTTTTGGTGGCAATGCCATGCCTTTTATTATGCCCATCATGCTACAAGTGGCTTTCGGCTTTGAACCCTTCATCACAGGTTTGATGATGATTCCCACCGTACTCGGTTCTCTGGTCTCTAAACCGATTATCCGCCCTTTAATTCAACGCTTTGGCTATCGTCAGTTTCTACTGACCAATACCTTACTAGTTGGGGCATGTATTGCCAGTTTTGCGCTGACCACCGCTGAAACTGCCACATGGTTACGGGCGCTGCACTTCTTTATTTTTGGGGTACTGAATTCTCTGCAATTTGTGGGCATGAACACCCTTACCCTAAAAGATTTGCCTGCACAGGATGCCAGCAGCGGTAACAGTTTTTTATCTATGATTATGATGCTATCCATGAGTATTGGTGTGGCTTTGGCAGGCACATTAGTCAATGCCTTTAGTTCCTATTACGGCGCAGAACAACTGACTCATGCCTTTCATGCCACTTTAATCTGTTTGGGTGTTTTAAATATTCTGGCATTTATGGTGTTTTGGAAAATTCCGAGACATACTGCGGTTTAAAACGCTCTCAAAAATCACATAGTACTGAGCCATCCTGCGGGTTATGATAGATCTTTGCTCAGCCCAAATCTGAATATGCGCAAACCATCTCGTCCACACGCCAGCTCCAAGTTTACGCCGCACTATCGCATTGCAATTGGCGTAATAGGTAGTGCGATTTTGGCGGTATTCATATATTTCGGTATTCTGCGACAGTCCCCTGCTGCTGCACAGGACTATCCTATTCAGGGTTTTGATGTATCCCATCATCAAGGGGAAATTCAGTGGCATAAAATCTCGCCACAAAAATATGCCTTTGTCTATTTAAAAGCTACCGAAGGCGGTGACTTTAAAGACCAAAAATTTCAGCACAACTGGCTCAAAGCCCGTGAACGTGGTTTTTTGGTCGGTGCCTATCATTTTTATCGGCTATGTCGTGATGGAAAAACTCAGGCAGAAAACTTTATGAACACGGTGCCCAAAAAGCAGGACAGCCTACCACCTGTCATTGATTTGGAATATGACAGCAACTGCATCAACACCTACACCAAAGAGCAGTTACTCAAAGAAATTCAAAGCATGCACGATGCCCTGTATCAGCACTATGAAAAACAGCCTATTTTTTATGTATCCAAAGCCTTCTACAATATGGTATTGACCGAAAGTTTTGCCCATACACCGCTGTGGGTCAGAGAATATCATGGCAAACCACAACTGGCAGGTCAGCCCAAATGGCTGTTCTGGCAACATACTAATCAAGGTAAAATTGCAGGGATTGCCACACGGGTAGACCTGAATGTTTTTTATGGCAATGCCAAACAATGGCAACAGTTTTTAGACAGTTATGCTATTCAGCCTTTAAACCTTGAAGCCTCGCCAAAAAAATAACAAGATAGCGGCATCACAATAAAAAAATACCACCATGAAAATCATCAAAGGACTGCTTTGGGCGGTGCTCGCTCTCAGTATTTGCTTAGGATTCGCACTCTTTTACCTACTACAACCTGTAGGCAAAGTAGAACAGTTTGCTGCTTGGCAATACCAACCGAGTCACCCGACAACATCAAACAACACCACATCTGAGACAACAAATACTGGCTTAAAGGTTCATTATTTTGGTGTGTCCACCTTATTATTTGATGATGGTGACAGCCAAATTTTAATTGATGGGTTTTTCAGTCGTCCGTCATTATCACAGGTTATGTTTAGCCGACTGCAAAGCCAGCCCGATCTGCTTAACAGTTTGATTCAACAACATCAATTGCAACGCACTCGGGCGATTTTAGTCACACATTCACACTATGATCATAGTCTGGATTTGCCATTTTTGGCGCAGCAACTACAGCACAGCCAAATTATCGGTTCAAACAGCAGTTTAAATATTGCCCGTGCAGCAAAGATTCCTGAAACTCGTTTAAGCCACGTCAATCCTGTGCAACCTTTTCAGATTGGAAAGTTCAAAATTACAGCCATTCCTTCACAGCACACACCTGCCACAGCCGTCAACAATGATTTAGGTGAACAGATCACCCACCCCTTACATTTACCTGCCCGTTTTTATGAATTTAAAGAAGGTGGCAGTTTCGACTATTACATTCAGCATCCTGAACAAAATATTTTGGTCAAAGCCAGCACAGGAGCCATTCCTAAACAACTACAACATTTGCAGGTCAACACCCTATTTTTGGGCATTGCACAACTTTCCAAACAATCTACGACCTTTCAGCAGCAGTATTTAAATGAAACACTGGGCACCCTACAACCAAGCGTGGTCATTCCAATTCACTGGGATAATTTTTTTCTGCCATTATCTCAAACTTTGCAATTTTTACCCCGCATTGCTGACCACGGGCCACGCAGCATGCAAAGCCTAATTGAATATGCCGAATCGCAAAACACGCAGGTGATTTTGTTAGATACCACTACGCCTTATCCGCTGCGTCAGAAGCTACACCCTGCTTCCTAAACATGCGATACTGTTGAAATCTACACGATTCAACTATTGTTCTGTACCATGCGAAAAATCATTCATATTGATATGGATGCCTTTTATGCATCTGTCGAGCTGCGCAGTCGCCCCGAGCTACGACATTTGCCTGTGGTGATTGCCTCACATCATCCACGTGCGGTAATTGCGGCAGCGTCTTATCCTGCGCGTGAGTTTGGTTTACGCTCGGCCATGTCAATGTCACAAGCCCGCAAACGCTGCCCGCAAGTGGTGGTACTAGAACCCAATTTTGCCCTGTACCGTGAAGTCTCTGCACAAATTCATCAAATATTTCAGCGTTATACGCCACTGATCGAACCTTTGTCTTTAGATGAAGCCTATTTAGATGTCACAGAAAATTTACAGCACATTCCAAGTGCAACCGAAGTTGCGATGCGGATTCGGGAAGATATTTTTCAATGCACAGGCTTAACAGCTTCGGCAGGGGTTGCGCCAAATAAATTTTTAGCCAAAATCGCCTCTGACTGGCACAAACCCAATGGCATTTGTGTCATTAAACCCAGTCAAGTACAGCAATTTATTCAAGACTTACCGCTCAAGAAAATTCCTGGCGTAGGTAAAGTTACTCAGGAAAAACTCAAAAGTCTGAACTTAACCACTTTGGGTGATTTACAACATATTGAAGAAAATATTCTGATTCATCATTTTGGCAAATACGGCCAGCGCCTATTTTTATTTGCACAAGGTATAGATGAACGTCCTGTACAAGCAGAACGTGAACGCCAACAAATTTCTAAGGAAATTACCTTTGATGATGATTTAACCCTAGCGGAATGTACTGGCTACTGGTCAGGTTTAATCGATCAGGTTTGGCGCAGTTTAGAAAAAAAGCATTATGTCGCACATGGCGTCTCCGCCAAACTGAAACTCAAAAACTTTCAGGTCTTACAGCACAGTAAAAGTTTTAAACAGCCATTGTCCAGTAAAAAGGACTTGGAGGATGTATTGCAAATACTCCTGGCTGAAATGCGTATCGCACCGCAAGATCAATTTCGTTTAATTGGTGTCGGACTATATCAGCTAAGCCCTGCTGAAGAACAAGCACAATTGTCCTTACTTTAAACATTTTAAACCCTGTTAATTACTGTACTTTTGAATGTAGTGATTTTCAGCCTCAATCAACACTCAGTGCTACCCATTTGTATAAAATTCAGACAAACGAATAAAAATAAAACAATTTGCACTTCACAGTAGGGCTTTTTAGAGTAATCTATGCGCGCGATGTATTTATCCGTACATACGCTGAGATGCCAAAAATCACCATTACTTTTGGCATACTTGTCCTGTGATTGGCGTGACGATCAAATCCGAAGATTACAGGACAACTCTGCGCTTGGCACTTCGCCCAATCGAACACACCCTCTCCATATCTTCTTCTGATCAAACAGCTCAATTCTTCTAAATCTTACTTAAAGTGGCATCGCTTCTATTTTCCAATAAATTGCCAACCTCTATAATAGTGCACGCTTTAACCCTATTGTTTGGTGCAAGGATCACATTCCATGGCTGTACAACGTCTGCATGTTCAACAACGTTATTCTGAAATTGCCATTTCAGGCAATTTAGTGCATTTGGCAGGACAATTGGCTGAAGACACACAGCAAGATATTTATGGCCAGACACAGCAAACTTTAGCGATGATAGACCGTTTACTGGCAGATGCAGGGACCGATAAATCTCAGATTATGTCGGTGATGATTTTTCTGAAAGACATAGAACGTGATTATGCCGCTATGAATAGCGTCTGGGATGCGTGGGTGGCAGACATTCAAGCCTTGCCGCGTACTTGTGTAGAAGCCAAGCTGTATCACCCCGATGTTTTGGTGGAAATGACTGTGGTTGCAGTCAAACCTTAATCCCAACCAAACCTAAAAACAGATGCGATTAAATCAAGAGTCACAGCTAATCCAAAAAATCAGCATGTCATGACGACATGCTGATTCATATGATCGATCAAGCAATTTTAGCTGCAACGGCTTAGCCCAAAACTTTCACCTTATGGCGTACAGAATGTGCTAAAAAATCATACTTCTTTAGCGCAGTATCCAAATCTTCTAAATCTGCATAAGATGATGATGACTGCCCAAAAGCTTCGCGTAATTCGTGATATTCTGGCACTTCTTCATAACGCAGCACTTTATAGCCCGCCAAACGCAATAACTCATCCTGATATTGTGCATTACGACTACGTTTCAGCATTAAAACATCATCTAAAGCGACAATCGCCACCACTTGATTGTTTGCATCTAGCACCACAAAGTCAGCCACCATATTACGGTATTTATGGCGAGTACGGGAAAATTTCGTGGTCAGCAAGGCATCAAAAGACACATGCGCCAATACGGTATGCTTAGGTAAAATTTCTTGCAAACGTGTATAGGTCAGTTGTTCATTCAAACTGAAAATCGCACGTTGCTTCAGTGCACTGTCCTGAGGTTTTTCTTTATTTTCCAAACTCTTTACCGTCATCAAGAGAAAGAAAATAAGTATAAAAACCCCTATCAAAAAATAAATGGTCATAATTCATTCCTTAAAATCATTTTTATAGTTGTTTCGGCTTCATGCCGATTTTTTCATCAAATCAGTATATAACACGCTTTTTTATTTAAGCATTCAATTTATGAAACTACATGCAACACTCACAAAACCATCATAGAAATAGACGTTTTGTTTCACAAGCTAGCCTTTTGTCTAAGTGCTGTAGCATATAGCAGCGTGCTTTTTATCTTCGTATGTCTGTACTGTATAACATGCTTAAAAAACAATGCAATGCTTAAGCATTTCGATTGTCGAACAATTCCGATGAAATGAAAATACCTATAAAAAAGGACGCAGCAGCGTCCTTTGGTCAGTTCCGAATTAACTTAAGCTCTAGATTTTGGCTTAGATTTTTTCTGTGAAAATGGACGTTTTTCGCCTGTTTCACGAGGTGGCAAACCCGTGTGCTGAGTCAAAATCTGCCCTTTCTTCGGACGATTACTATTCTGACCACGGTTGCCAGTTTGACCTGTTCGTTTTTGCGAATCACCCGCTACTGTTGAATTTTTCTTACGTACAGATTGATATTGCCCTTCTGTGCCTTGCGGTTGATAGGTCGGAATCAAATGCTGTTTAGAATTACCAATCAGATCGGCACGCCCCATTTCTTTTAAAGCTTCGCGTAGCAACGGCCAGTTATTCGGATCATGGTAACGCAAGAAAGCCTTATGCAAACGACGACGCTTTTCGCCTTTTACAATATCTACGTTTTCAGTATAACGCGCCACTTTAGCCAGTGGGTTTTTACCGGTGTAGTACATGGTTGAAGCCGTCGCCATTGGCGATGGATAGAAAGTTTGCACCTGATCGGCACGGAAACCATTCTTTTTCAGCCATAAGGCCAAATTCATCATGTCGTAGTCGGTGGTACCCGGATGCGCAGCAATAAAGTACGGAATCAAATATTGCTCTTTACCTGCTTCCTTACTGAAACGATCAAACATCTGTTTAAAGCGATCATAAGTTCCGATGCCCGGTTTCATCATCTTAGATAATGGACCTTTTTCGGTATGTTCAGGCGCAATTTTCAAATAACCACCCACGTGATGCGTCACCAACTCACGAACATATTCAGGGTTCAACACCGCCAAGTCATAACGCAAGCCTGAACCAATCAGAATTTTCTTAATGCCTTTCAACTCACGCGCTTTGCGATACAACTGAGTTAATGGCGCATGGTCGGTATGTAAATTTTGGCATACGCCTGGGAATACACAGGATGGTTTACGGCAATTCTTTTCAATTTCTGGGTCTTTACAGTGCAAACGATACATATTGGCCGTTGGACCGCCCAAGTCTGAAATAATGCCTGTGAACCCAGGGGCAGTATCACGAATTTTTTCGACTTCACGCAAAATCGATTCTTCAGAACGGTTTTGAATAATCCGTCCCTCATGTTCGGTAATTGAACAGAATGTACAACCACCAAAACAACCACGCATGATATTGACCGAAAACTTGATCATGTCAAAGGCTGGGAAACGTGCATTACCATAAGCTGGATGCGGCAAACGTGCATACGGTAAATCGAACACATAGTCCATTTCTTCAGTGGTCAATGGAATAGGTGGTGCATTCAACCACACATCACGTTCACCATGCTTTTGTACCAACGCGCGGGCATTACCTGGGTTGGTTTCTAAATGCAGAATACGGTTAGCATGTGCATACAACACAGGATCTGCGCTGACTTCTTCAAAAGAAGGCAAACGAATGACAGCCAGCTCACGTGGTGGTAATTTGTGTTTAATGGCTTTAGATGCAGGTTGCAATTGTACAATCTGGGTATCTGCATCCAACTGATCGCCTTCACGCACAATCGGATTGTTCACCACATCTTTTTGGAAATTTTGATATTGGGCAAGCTTGTTGCCTTTTTCTTTTTCAATCTCACAACCGTCTAAATCTTCGGTCATCACATAAGGGTTGATGATTGGATCGACACGCCCTACGCTGTCCACATCATTCGATGCAATTTCAACAAATTTGGCTTTGGCCGCACGGTTATGTTTATTAATAATAAATGCGGTTCCACGTACATCGGTAATGTCATGGATTTTTTCACCCTTAGCCAAACGGTGCATGACTTCAATAATGGAACGCTCGCCATTGCCGTACATCAGCAAGTCTGCTTTAGAATCCATTAAAATGGAGCGACGAACTTTGTCTGACCAATAGTCATAATGTGCAATACGACGCAAAGAGCCTTCAATCCCGCCAAGTAAAACAGGCACATCAGGAAAAGCTTCACGACAGCGCTGACAGTACACGGTTGCAGCACGGTCTGGACGTTTATTCGGTACATTGTCTGGTGAATAAGCATCGTCAGAACGGATTTTTCGGTCTGCAGTATAGCGGTTGATCATCGAATCCATATTGCCTGCGGTAACGCCCCAAGCAATGGTTGGCTTACCTAAGACCCGAAACGACTCCACATTGGTCCAGTCTGGTTGTGCGATAATCCCAACACGAAAGCCCTGTGCTTCAAGCACACGACCAATCACCCCTGACACAAAAGAAGGATGATCAATATAGGCATCGCCACAAACTAGAATAAAATCGCAGGCATCCCAACCCAGCTGATCCATTTCTTCGCGTGACATCGGCAAAAATGGCGCAGGCTCAAAACATGACGCCCAGTATTTATCGTAATCAAACAACGCTTTGGGTGCGGTCTGAGCAGTATAAGCAGTAGACATGGCTTGCAATTCTCGGCTGGCAAGTGGAAGATCGGTAGTCATCAAAGATGAAAGCCGATCATTTTAGCATGAATTCCGTTCATCTTGCTTGATTAAAAAATATGCAAAATCAGGTGGCTAATTTTTATTAATTTTGTGTAGGTAAAGGATCATTAAATTAATCAACACAGCCGAAATTGCATCAAGCCATCGTTCAGACTTTTGCTTTTAAACGCCATGCACCCAGCAAAGCCAAGCCTAAAACCAGACTCATCACCCAAGTTAATCCTGTCCAACCCCATTGTTCCCAAATCAGCCCGCTGCCACTGCCCAACAAACTGGAACCCATGTAATAACTAAATAAGTATAAAGATGAGCCTACCGCACGATATTGCAGTGCCTGAATTGACACCCAACTGCTGGCCGTAGAATGCGCTGCAAAAAAGGCAAAGGTAAATAAGAGTAAAGCAAGTAATACCACCACCAAATGTGCAATCGACATCAGCCAAAGTGCAGCAAGCATCAGTACGATCACCACTGGCAATACCCGTTCACGCCCGATCCGATTCCCCCAACTTGCCGCACGCGGTGAACTATAAATGCCTGCCAAGTAGGCAATTGAAATCACCCCAATCCAAACTTGAGAAAGCTCAAATGGTTTGGCTAACAAGTAGTAACTAATATAGTTAAAGATACTGACAAAACAGCCCATCAACAAAAAGCCCTGCAGAAACAGGATTCTTAATTTACGGTCTGCTAAATTGGCCACAAAGGCATCTTTAAAACGTGATAAGCGAATTGGATACGCTGTAAAATTTTTGGATGCAGGCAAGAGTAAATAAAAGATAATTGCAATGATCAGGTTTAATCCACCAATCACCAAAGTTGCCGTTTGCCAAGAAACAAAATCAACCAAAACCCCTGCAATTAAACGGCCACTCATACCACCAATCGCTGTGCCTGAAATATACAGCCCCATAACAAAGCCAATATCTTGCTGCTGAATTTCTTCGCCAATATAGGTCATAGCGACAGCAGCAACACCACTAACAGCAATACCAATCAAAACGCGGGTACTTAAAAAGAACGACCAAATGGGCAATAAAGCACTCAAAATCAGCAAAATTGAAGCAAGAAATAACGCCAGTACCATAATGGGTTTTCGCCCAAAACGATCTGAAATAAAGCCTGTAAATAACAGACCTACAGCTAAGGCCACCGTAGAAAATGACAGCGGAAAACTACTTTGCGTTGGCGTAACGTTAAAAAAATCTGCCAAAATTGGCATCATCGGCTGCACGCAATACAAAATCGAAAAAGAGGCAAACCCTGCTAAAAACAGTGAAAAAAGAATTGCCTTAAACGGTTTTGAGCCATACTGAATATGAGATGCTGCAGACAAATCAGACATATTTACTCCCAGATTAGTCTCAGTATACGCCTGTTTATACACAAAAATAAGTTCAGTATTTTATCATTTGCTCAAAACTATCGGTTTCGGCTGAATCCAAACCCACATAGCCTTGTCAGTTTTTGCTTACAACGACTGCCGCCATTAGATGCTAGGCAGCCGAGTGCAGCTTTGATATTCTTAAATCATCAGGAAACAGGACGTTTCCCAAACAGAAAACAACAATAATATGTTTGCGCATCAGGATCGTGAGGTACGACAGGAGTTATACCTAAAACACGAAATACAAAGAAACCCCGTCAGGATGATGGGGTTTCTTTTTATCTGCATATTTTATCTATGCTTTTATTGGCAATTTTATCTATTTTTAATCAATACAATCCATAAAAAATCCCCAAGCAACGTTGAGGATTTTTTATGATCAGAACTTCAAATTAAGCTTTTGCGGCTACTGCTTTGCCAGCTTTAATTTGTTCAGCTTCATCTTCATTCATGATTAAGGCAACAGCAATTGCAGTAATCAAGACAGGTAAACCTACGGCCATGAAATTGAAGTGAGCGGGCAAGTTCATGCCCAACAAACCGCCAATTAAGATTGGCCCTACAATCGCACCCATACGGCCAATCGCAGATGACCAACCAATCCCTGTAGAACGTACTGCAAGTGGGTAATATTGTGCGACATAGCTATATAGCAACATTTGTGAGCCTATTGAAGCCGCGCCTGCCAAAAATACCAAGATGTAAAGTAGGAACTGATTAGACTGGAAGCCCATTAAGCTCATCACCAACGCACCCATGATGCCTAAGAACATTAACACAGGTTTTAGATGGAAACGGTCTGCTAAAATACCACCACCCACAATACCCACAACTGCACCTACGTTCATCACCATCATGAACATTAAGCTGTTGTCCATCGAGTAGCCAGCTGCCATCATCAATTTAGGCAACCAACTGCTAAGCGCATACATGGTTAATAAGCACGTAAAGAATGCCAACCAGAACAATAGTGTATTGACTGCACGACCACGTTTAAACAAGCTCACCACATTGGCCGCTTCTGGCACATCTGCTTGGTACAATTCAAATGTTGTGTCTTGCGTAATTTTCAAATCTGGTGCTAAACACGCCACAATTGGACGTGCTTGATCTTGCTTGTTTTCTTTTACAATAAAAGTCAAAGACTCAGGTAAGAATTTCCAAATCACAGGCAATAAAAATAATGGAATCCCTGCAATAAAGAACATAATTTCCCAACCAAAACTTGGGGTAAACCATGAGCCGAGTAATGCAGCCATTACACCACCAACCGCATAACCACTGAACATCGTGGTAACGAGCGTACTACGCATAGTTTTAGGTGCATATTCTGAAGTTAATGCCACCAAGTTTGGCATTACACCGCCAATCCCTAGACCCGCCAAGAAACGTAAAATTGCAAACTCAGTGGGATTAGAAGCAAAACCACCCGCAAAGGTTAAACCACTAAATAGCACAATACAGATCATGATGACTTTCTTACGGCCAATTTTATCGGCCAAAGAACCAAAAATCATGGCACCAAACATCATACCTGCCAAGGCAGTACTGGCAAGCATACCCGCCTGAACAGCACTCAAGCCCCATTCATCCATCAATAATGGCAAAACAACGCCATTAATTGCCAAGTCGTAGCCATCAAATAAAATGATCAGTAGACACCATGCCACGACATTAAAATGAAATGGTTTGAATTTTGCGTGATCAATGACATCATTCACGTTAATTGCTTGATGTGCCATTCCTCACCTCCTGTGAGCTGTGTTTCAGTGAACTCAAATAGCGTTTTTTACAGTGAAGACTTTCATTTTTATCAGTCATCCATGTCCACTTTGCTATTCAAGTAGATTGTGTAACTTTCACACAAAACAAGGGAAGTAAAAATTCAACATTAGTCTAAATCCTTTTATTAATTATGGATTTAATGTTGTTTTTACAAAATTAAAATGTGATTATTATTCTTAACATTTTATTTTATCCATAAAAAAACACCCTCAACGTTAGTTGAGGGTGTTTAGAATAATGAGCTGGCGATGACTTACTCTCACATGGGTAACCCCACACTACCATCAGCGCGAAGAGGTTTCACTTCTG
>NZ_JAAZQX010000009.1 GCF_012371325.1 Acinetobacter sp. A2
GTTACCCATGTGAGAGTAAGTCATCGCCAGCTCATTATTCAAACACCCTCAACTAACGTTGAGGGTGTTTTTTTATGGATAAAATAAAATGTTAAGAAGAATAAAAAACCCTTAAATATAATTTAAGGGTTTTAAACTTATATGAATATCAAATACTTAGAAATGTGCTTCTAAGCCTAAATATGGACCTTTAAACTCTAATTGAGTTTCTTGGTTGGAATCTTGATTCAGTTTAATGTCTAAGATGCGATAACCCGCTTTTAAACCGACATCCACCAGAATCGCATCAATAAAGTTATACTTAATTTCTGCTTGAGCATCACGCACTTCATTGTCACTATTTTTAGCGTAATTGACTTCAGCTTTAGCACTTAATCCTGTAAATGGTAACTTTACTGCAGCTTCAGCATACAGCATTGGCAAAGTTTCACTGACTTCCTGAGTTTGGAACAGATTAGATTTTAAATCACCCTCAATGAGTTTAGCGCCAATCCCAACATCTGCTGCAACAATATTATCTAAAATTTCATAATATAAAATGAAATCTGAATAGTCTAAATCGAGCTGATGGGTTTTTACACCTGCAACACTTTGTTCACTTTCGGCCTGTAAATTGGTGTGTTTAATTTTTGCATTGGGCAAAAATGGCACAGGATGCTCGACTGAAACGCTAAAAGGTAGGGCATAATCATCATCAAGTGCAGGTGAAAGTTGCGTTTGAGTCCAGTCTGCACTGTATTTCCAGTAATCTAGGCTGGCTTTTACACCAATGATATCGGCATGTGCAAATGAACAGCCAGCAAGGCTGAGTGCTAAAGCAAAACGTGGTATGGTGATCATAAGAACTCTAAAATTTTGTAGACATCATTTTGTCGTGATTGGATTTAAATTGTGATTTTGCATAGGATGTCTATATCTTATGCGCTATTGTCCAATTTAGTGCATCATACATTTTCTTGAATGAAAATTCTTGCAAAAAATACAGCCTATTCGTGCCAAAAACAGAGGATTTTAGTATGCAAAATATCAATCATCCCGTGGATTATCCGCTTTATGTGGCCAGTAAAGCGCTAGAAACAGGGCAATGGTTAGACGTTCAGCATAAATATTCTCAAAAATTGTACGCCCGTGTTGCACTTGCAGATGCCAAAACGCTGGAAAAAGCCATTCGTGCTGCAGTAAAAGCAGAAGCTGAAATGGCAAAATTACAGCCTTTTCAAAAACAAAAAATTCTGCTGCATTGTGTGCAGCGTTTCCAAGATATGCGTGAAGAATTGGTTGACATTCTAATAGCTGAAGGTGGAAAGCCACGCATGGCTGCAATGGCAGAGGTGGAGCGTTTAATTAATACCTTCCAAATTGCGGCAGATGCTGTATCGCAATTAGATGAAGGGCGCATTTTGCCTTTGGCTGTGACGGCTGCTGCTGCAAATTATCAAGGGATGGTCAAGCATGTGCCGATTGGTGCAGTATCTTTAATTAGTCCATTTAATTTTCCACTGAATTTAACTGCACATAAAATTGCGCCTGCCATTGCAGCAGGTTGTCCTTTTGTACTGAAACCTGCCAGTGCTACCCCTATTTCAGCATTAAAAATTGCAGAAGTGTTGGCAGAAACAGATTTACCTAAAGGTGCTTTTTCAGTTTTACCATGTGAGCGGGAACAAGCCGATGTTTTAGTCACGGATGATCGCTTTAAACTGTTGAGTTTTACGGGTTCAGATGTGGTGGGCTGGGATATGAAAGCCCGTGCAGGCCGTAAAAAAGTGACCTTAGAGTTGGGCGGCAATGCAGCAGTGATGATTGAACCGGATACAGAATTGAATGATGCGCTGATCAATCGTCTCATTGGCGGGGCATATAATCATGCAGGGCAGGTGTGTATTAGTGTGCAACGTATTTTAGTGCATGCAGATGTATATGCTGACCTGAAAAAGAAAATGGTCAGCCAGCTGAAAAAAATCAAAGCGGCAGACCCAGATTTAGACACGACGCTAGTTGGCCCAATGATTAAGACTTCTGAAGCGCAGCGTCTGAAAAAATGGGTCGATAAGGCAGTGAAGAAAGGTGCGAAATTGTTGGTCGGTGGAGAACTCAAAGGGGTGATGTTTGAGCCGACTTTATTGGAACAGGTCGATCCAAACTTAGAAGTGTATAAAGATGAAGTTTTTGGCCCTGTTGCCATTTTGGAAAAATATTCATCTTTTGAACAAGGGATTGCACGTATTAATCAAAGCCGTTTTGGTTTACAGGCGGGCGTGTATACAAAGAGTCTGGACAAAATGCTGTATGCATGGGAGCAGTTGCAGGTGGGTGGTGTGATTATTAATGATATTCCATCCTTCCGCGTTGACAATATGCCTTATGGTGGCGTGAAAGATTCAGGTTTAGGGCGAGAAGGGATTCAATCTGCCATTCGTGATATGCAGGAAGAACGTTTATTGGTAATTAAGCGTTAAGGCATTGCTCTTTTTTGCGTCATTTAGCCAGCGCTGTAGTGATTTAAAAACAACTTCGGTGCTGCTTAGAATAGATGAAAAGTAAAATAATCAGAACAAGCTAAAAAATATATTCCAAATAGTTATATTATTTATTACCAAAAAATCAAGTCAAAATGGAATGGAATTTGAACGTTTGATTAAAAAAGTGCATATAAAAAGCATCTTTCTGAGCAGAATTTACAGAAAAATTGTTCAAAAATGAGTATTGTTAAGCCATACAAAAGCGCACTATTTTGTAAAAACTTTAAGCAAGATTTTCTGAATATTTCGCTGTTTGATCTTTAGATCATGACGCTCACAAGGTGTAACTCTAAAGCAAACACCCAGATTTTCATTTTTTGCAGAATATTTTTTGTGTGCGCTAAAGTACCGTAATATAAGTAAATTTAAGCTAATGAAAAAGCAGGTTTATTTATATAAAAGGTTAAAATTAAAAACAAGCAGTAAAAAATATTCTGAAGTTTAGGTGTTCTATGACAGATTCTCGTGAGAGTTGGTCCGCACGATCAGGCTTCATTATTGCAGCCATTGGTTCTGCGGTCGGGCTAGGCAATATTTGGCGTTTCCCTTATGTTGCGTATGAAAATGGTGGCGGTGCATTTTTAATTCCGTATTTAATTGCGATCTTTGCCGCAGGTTTGCCATTATTGTTTTTGGACTATGCGGTCGGGCATAAGTACCGTAAAGCACCGCCAACGGCTTATAAAAAGCTGATGAACAGCGAATCACTTGGTTGGTGGCAAGTGATGGTGACCTTGTTGATTGGGATTTACTATGCCAGCGTGTTGTCTTGGGCAGGCAGCTATATGTTCTATTCCATTGGTCAACAATGGGGTGCAGATACAGAAAAATTCTTCTTCTCGACCTATTTGCAAAATGGTGAAGGCTTAGCTTTCGGTTTTGTACCGACTTTATTTATTGGATTAGTCATCGTGTGGACGGTGGTGATGTTCATTTTATATGGTGGGGTCAAAAAAGGGGTGGAGTTGTCGAATAAAATCTTTATGCCATTGTTGGTGATTTTATTCTCCATTTTGGTGATTCAAGCTTTACGTTTACCTGGTGCGGTAGATGGTTTAAATGCTTTCTTTACTCCAAATTGGGAAGCAATGGCGAACTATAAAGTTTGGTTAGCTGCCTTTGGTCATATCTTCTTCTCGCTTTCAGTTGGATTCGGGATCATGCTGACCTATTCATCTTACTTAAAGCGTAAAACCAATTTGACAGGTTCTGGCTTGGTGGTGGCATTGGCCAACTCTTCATTTGAAATTCTAGCGGGTATTGGTATTTTTGCTGCGCTTGGTTTCATGGCCTACAGCGCTGGTTCATCGGTAGATGAAGTAGTTTCTGGTGGTATTGGTCTTGCGTTTATTGCATTCCCAAAAATTATTTCAAGCCTCGGTGCAGGTGGCGATCTATTCGGTTTCTTGTTCTTTGCTTCATTGACCGTTGCTGGTGTGACTTCAATGGTGAGTATTCTACAAGTCCCTATTGCTGCTTTCCAAGACAAACTGGGTTGGTCTCGTAAACGTGCAGTGACCATTATTGCAGGTGGTTCGGCGATTATTTCAACCCTGTTATTCTCTACCCACAGCGCAATTACTTTTGTAGACATCATTGACTACTTTGCCAATAACATTGGTATTGTCGGTGGTGGTTTATTGTCAATTATTTTGGTGACTTGGTTCCGTCGTCCATTGCTTAAAGAACTGCAAACACATGTCAATCAATACTCAAGCATCAAATTGGGTTGGGGGTGGAATTTTCTCTTAACTGTAGTCACACCACTTTCTTTATTGGTTGCTTTAGGTTTAACCCTTAAATCTATTTTTGCAGAAGGCTATAGTGGCTATCCATTACATATTTTACTCACCGTGGGTGGGGGTACAGTGCTGCTATTTGTAATTGGTGCAGTAATGCTTAGCCGTTTAAAAGACCACGACGCAGCGGAGAAATAATATGAATACATCGGCAATTGTGATGTTGCTCATTTCAACTGTGGTGCTATGGGGTGGATTGGTCTTAGCGATGATTCATCTGATTAAAAACCCAGATGAACTGGAAGACCAAACTTGAGATGAGGATGTACAAGTGCTTTATGCCAAGTACATCCTGAAGTTTAAAAAAGTCAAAAAATAACCCTTGAATCGATCAAGGGTTATTTTTTTGAAAAGAGAAAAAGTGGCAATAAATTTATGCTGTTTTTTCGATACGACAATAATAAAAACCATCGCCACGACCTTGCTGTGGTAGCAATTGGCGCCCATATCGTTGTGCAATGCCCCAGTCTGCTTCAATTTTTACTTCTTTGGCATTGTCATGTTCGGCAAAAAACTGCTGCATTTGCTGTTCATTTTCGGCTTTTAAAATCGAGCAGGTAATGTAAAGCAATGTGCCACCCACTTTAAGTTGCTGCCACATGTGTTGCAAAATCTGTTGTTGTAAGGCTGCGGTTTGTTGAATGTCGCCAGATTGACGCAGCAAGCGAATATCTGGATGACGACGCAAAACTCCAATTGCTGAACATGGTGCATCTAATACAATACAGTCTACGGTTTCACTGGTCATCCATGTGGTGGCATCAGCAGCGACAATATCGACCTGTGTGTCTTGATTCAGCTGTAGACGTTCTAGGTTTTCACTGACACGTAATAGACGTTTGGCATCGTGATCTAGCGCAATCAGTTTTTTAGGCTGAAACTTTTCCAAAAGATGTGCTGTTTTGCCACCAGGTGCTGCGCAGGCATCGATCACCACTTTGCCATCTAAATTTGGCAAGAGGGAAGCACACAATTGAGCATGTTCATCCTGAACCGAAAACACGCCTTCATCAAAGCCGGGTAAGTCTGGAATGTGCACATTTTGCAGCATCACAATACCGACTTCAGATAAGCTACAAGCTTCGGCAGCAATCTCTTGCTCCTGCAAAATTTCTAGATAGTCATCACGGCTAATTTGGCGTGTATTGACTCTTAAAGTCAGTGGTGCGGTTTGTTTTAGGCTTTGGGTTAATTGTTCTAGTTGTTCTGGCCAGTCTTTTTTCAGACGCTTGTATAACCAACTTGGTAAACCATGTGCCTGAGTCAAAGCGGTTTGAAAGTCTGAGGTTTCACGTGAAACACGACGCAGAATGGCATTGACCACACCACTTAAGGCTTGATAGCCCAATTGCTTGGTCGCAGTCACGGTTTCCGAAATTGCGGCATGACTAGCCACACGAGTGCAGAGTACCTGATACAGCCCGACGTATAAGCAAGTTTCCACGGTTTCATTGTTTAAAGGTTTGACCAACAACGGCAAGGTAATGCTTTTTAGGGCATACCACTGTCTTAAAGTCCCCAAAACTAGCTCGTGAAATAAGGCACGGTCACGTTCTGACACTTTGTTTAAGTGTAAAGGCAAAACACTATTTAAAGATTGTCCTTGCTGGACAGCCAATAAAGTACGGATTACTTGGGCACGCAAGTTCAAATGCGAGCTGCCAGATTCAGATGGGCTCATGCGAGAACTTGTCCTGATTGAAGTTTTTGAGTTTGAATAATTTGTACTGGGTTCAGAGGCTTAGCACCTGGCCATTGCAGTGAGGTTAAACATACCGCTTGTTGATCGCCACAGGCCACGTGTACGCCCTGTTTATCCAGTTTTAAAATCGTGCCTGCTGCCTGACCTTGTGCAGACTCAGTTGATAATTGGGAACCCCATACTCGCAAGTTTTGGCTGTCATCTAAAGGGATAAATGCCACAGGCCAAGGGTTAAAGGCACGAATATTACGGTCAATTGCAACGGCGGACTGTGACCAGTCAATTTGCGCTTCGGCTTTAGAGAGTTTATGTGCATAGACCGTTAAGGCTTCATCTTGCACTTCACGCGCTGCTAAATAATCTTGTAATTTTTGTTCTGAAGCCAATACTTCCACAATCGCTTCGGCACCTTGCTCGGCCAATTTGTCATGTAAGCTGGCAGAGGTCTCTTCTGCAGTAATGGGGCACAGGGTTTTATACATCATATCGCCTGTGTCTAAACCTGCGGCCATTTTCATAATGGTTACGCCTGTTTCAGTATCGCCCGTAGCAATAGCACGCTGAATAGGCGCTGCACCACGCCAACGTGGTAATAACGAACCGTGGATATTCAAACAACCGTATTTAGGGGTATCTAAAACCACTTGTGGCAAGATGAGACCATAAGCTGCGACGACCATGACATCGGCATTCAGGGCAGCCAATTCTTGTTGGGCCGTTAAACCTTCTTCAGTAGATGATTTAAAATGCAAAGGTTGATACACAGGAAGATCGTGTTGCAGTGCCAATTGTTTAACCGCTGAAGCAGTGAGTTTTTGCCCACGTCCCGCTTTACGGTCAGGCTGAGTGTAGACCGCGACAATGTCATGTTCAGTGTTCAGGAGTGCTGCCAAAGCACTTGCAGCGAATTCAGGCGTACCCGCAAAAACGATTTTCAATGGAAATCAACCCATGTAAATAGATAACGCGGCAATTATAACAAATTGCAGCTCAAAGGTCGGAAAGGGATGTAACAAATCCCCTCTGCGGCTGTTCTGCGCTATAATTATTATGATAAATATTGGTAATGCAAAACCTAAATATTATTCATGAAAGTTTTGTATTTAATTCAGTATGATCAACAAAGTGCTGTCGTTTTTAAGCCATTACGTATTTTTTAACTAGGACATAAAGCAGCAGCCTTACTACCTCAAGCTGTAGTAAAATAGAAAGATTCTTCAACTGTTTTGCAGTGACAAAGACCTTGCAAACAGTATTATTTCGCCAGAATGAACATCGTATTCATTCCCGCACAACCAAGTTGGAACTTTACAATGCCTGACTATCGTTCAAAAACATCGACACACGGAAGAAATATGGCTGGTGCACGTGGCTTATGGCGTGCAACAGGTATGAAAGACGAAGATTTCGGTAAGCCGATTATTGCGGTGGTCAACTCATTTACCCAATTTGTACCTGGCCATGTGCATTTAAAAGACCTTGGGCAAATGGTGGCAGAGCAAATTCAGGCTGCAGGTGGTGTGGCTAAAGAATTTAACACCATTGCGGTAGATGACGGGATTGCCATGGGCCATGACGGCATGTTGTATTCATTGCCATCGCGTGACTTGATTGCCGACTCTGTTGAGTACATGGTGAGCGCACACTGTGCTGATGCCATGGTATGTATTTCAAACTGTGACAAAATCACCCCAGGAATGTTGATGGCAGCGATGCGTCTGAACATTCCAGTGGTCTTTGTGTCTGGCGGTCCAATGGAAGCAGGTAAAGTTAAAATTCGCGGTAATGAGCATGCGATTGACTTGATTGATGCAATGATTGTGGCAGCAGATGACAACTACAGCGACGAAGAAGTGGCTGAGTACGAGCGTTCTGCATGTCCAACTTGTGGTTCATGTTCAGGCATGTTCACTGCAAACTCAATGAACTGCTTAACTGAAGCTTTAGGTTTATCTTTACCGGGCAATGGTTCAATTGTCGCCACCCACGCTAACCGTAAAAAACTGTTCGATCAAGCAGGTCAGTTAATCGTGGAATTGGCAAAACGCCATTATGAACAAGATGACTACAGCGTATTGCCACGTTCAATGGTTACCAAAGCATCGTATGAAAATGCCATGACACTAGACATTGCCATGGGTGGTTCAACCAACACGGTATTGCACTTATTGGCGGCTGCCAATGAAGCAGGTGTTGATTTCACCATGGATGATATTGACCGTTTATCACGCAAAGTACCTGTTTTATGTAAAGTTGCACCTGCAAAACAAGACGTTCATATGGAAGATGTACACCGTGCAGGCGGCATCATGTCTATTTTAGGTGAGCTAGACCGTGCGGGCTTATTAGATACTTCAGTGGGCACAGTTCACGAAGCAACATTAAAAGATGCTTTAGACAAATGGGACATTATCCGTACTGAAAATGAAGAAGTGTATAGCTTCTACCGTTCTGCACCGGGCGGCGTACCAACTCAAACTGCATTTTCACAAGACCGTTACTATTCACGTTTAGATGGTGACCGTGATAGTGGTGTCATCCGTAATGCAGAAAATGCGTTCTCTAAAGATGGTGGTTTGGCGGTACTTTACGGCAACATCGCTTTAGATGGCTGTATTGTGAAAACTGCAGGGGTAGATGATTCCATTTTAAAATTCAACGGTACGGCACGTGTTTTTGAAAGTCAGGATGCTGCAGTCGATGCGATCTTAGGCGGTAAAATTACAGCGGGTGATGTGGTGGTGATTCGCTACGAAGGCCCACGTGGCGGCCCGGGTATGCAAGAAATGCTGTATCCGACCAGCTATTTGAAATCGAAAGGTTTGGGCAAAGAATGTGCCTTACTCACCGATGGTCGTTTCTCTGGCGGTTCTTCAGGTCTTTCAATTGGTCACGTTTCTCCAGAAGCGGCTGAAGGTGGTGCGATTGGTTTGGTTGAAGATGGCGACCGTATCGAAATTGATATTCCAAACCGCAGCATTCACTTGGCAGTTGATGATGCAACCATGGCGGCACGTCGTGAAGCACAGGAAGCCAAAGGCTGGCATCCTGAAGAAGAGCGTCCGCGTAAAATTTCAAAAGCCTTGAAAGCTTATGCGATGCACACCACCAGTGCGGCAAAAGGTGCGGTACGCGAAATCTAAGCATCCACTAGTGCATAAATCTTAAATAAAAAAGCACTCCTAACATTGGGGTGCTTTTTTTATGTACATACCTGTGCAGGATGTGACATCTAAATCGCACGTGGTTTTTCTTGGGCATTTGGTTTTATATCGTGCCTGCTTTCTATACAATGAAATACAGAATAAATTAGATCCGTATGACTTGACCGATCTTGCAAGGAATCCGCTATGAGCAAACAGAATATTCGCGAACATTCAGCCGAAGTCTATGAAGGCATTGAAAATGCACCTGCACGTTCCATGATGCGCGCGGTCGGTTTTAAGGATGAAGATTTTAGCCGTCCATTCATTGGTATTGCATCGACTTGGGCCAATGTCACACCATGTAATATGCACATTGATAGCTTGGCACGAGAAGCAGAAACAGGCGTGAATCAGGCGGGTGGTAAAGGTATTATTTTCAATACCATCACCATTTCAGACGGTATTTCTAACGGCACCGAAGGCATGAAATATTCACTGGTTTCACGTGAAATTATTGCCGACTCAATTGAAGCGGTGGTGGGGTGTCAGGCTTATGATGGCGTAATTGCCATTGGTGGCTGTGACAAAAACATGCCAGGCTGCATTATGGGACTGGCACGTTTAAACCGTCCAGGCTTGTTTGTGTATGGCGGCACCATCAAACCAGGTGCAGGACATACCGATATTATTTCGGTATTTGAAGCTGTGGGGCAGCATGCCAAAGGTGAAATTAACGAAATTCAGGTCAAGCAAATTGAAGAAGTGGCTTTGCCCGGTGCAGGCTCTTGTGGTGGGATGTACACCGCCAACTCAATGGCATCGGCCATCGAAGCCTTGGGCATGAGTTTGCCGGGTTCTTCGGCACAGGAAGCAGTATCTCAAGACAAATTGCAGGATTGCCAACGTGCAGGCGAAGCCGTTATGAATCTGTTGCGTTTGGACATTAAACCGCGTGACATTATGACCAAGTCTGCTTTTGAAAATGCCATTAAAGTGCTGATTGCTTTGGGTGGTTCAACCAATGGCGTACTGCATTTAATTGCTATGGCCCACTCAGCAGGGGTTGAACTCACGCTAGATGACTTTGTACGAATTGGTCAGGAAACACCTGTGGTGGCAGATGTACGCCCATCGGGTAAATATTTAATGTCTGAGCTGATTGCGATTGGCGGAATTCAACCGCTAATGAAACGTATGCTCGATGCAGGAATGTTAGATGGTTCGTGCTTAACCGTTACTGGTAAAACTTTGGCAGAAAACTTGGCCGATGTTGCTGACTACCCAGCCGATCAGCAGATTATTTTACCGTTTGATGCCCCAATTAAAAAAGATTCGCATTTGGTGGTGTTAAAAGGCAATTTATCGCCAACAGGGGCGGTGGCCAAAATTACAGGCAAAGAAGGTTTGTATTTTGAAGGCCCTGCACGTGTTTTTGAAGGCGAAATTGGTGCAATGCGCGGTATTTTGGATGGTGAAGTCCAAGAAGGCGAAGTGGTGGTGATTCGTGGTGAAGGCCCTAAAGGTGGCCCTGGTATGCCTGAAATGCTAAAACCAACTTCTGCCATTGTTGGTAAAGGCTTAGGAAACTCAGTGGCTTTAATTACCGATGGGCGATTCTCAGGCGGCAGTCATGGTTTTGTGATTGGACATGTCACCCCAGAAGCCTATGAAGGTGGGCCAATTGGTCTGGTTAAAAATGGCGATAAAATTTCGATTAATGCCGAAACCCGTGAAATGACTTGGCATGTGTCGGAAGAAGAAATGGCCGCACGTAAAGCTGCATGGGTCAAACCAAAACCAAACTACACCCATGGTGCTTTGGCAAAATTTGCCAAACTGGCATCGGGGGCAGAGAAGGGTGCGGTTACCGATCTGAATTTAGAGGTCTAATTGATCAATTAGATGTGAATTGATATAAATCCTTGTGTACTATTTAGGGACTAGCGCCATGGTTGTTTTTGTCCATAGACCCTAGACCACAAGGATTTTAATTGTAGAGGTTGATCTCATGTCACTGTTGCGCCGTTGGTTCGATCCGATTCGATCGAGTTGGTTTTATCAAAAACCTTCTCGGCAAGCGGTGTTGCCCACGGAACACGGACTGAGTGTGCATCTGCGTTTAGACGATGTTTACAGCTATTTGGCGGTGCAGCAACTGCCGCAGTTAGAAGATATTTTGGCAGAGGAATTAAAGCCGTTAAAGGTGGTAATTTCTAGCCAAAGTGGTGATGCTCCCAATCAAATGTCAGCAGCGGAATGGCAAAACTATTGCATCAATGATGCGCAGATTTTGGCCAAGCAACATCGTTTTAGTTTTCACGATACACCTGAACCACCGACTGCAGAAGCCTTGATGCAGGCCGAAGCTATTTTGCGGCATACCCCACTACGTGGGCAGGACTTTTTGTATTTACTTGAAGATGTGTTCCACATGCTGTGGCAAAAACAGTCGGGTAAATTACGCACCTTATATGCCATGGCCAGCCGTCATCATCAGGTACAGGATTTTTCCGAACGGGTATTTGATGATGCACCTGTGTTGGCCAGTTATTTTGAATTTGGCGGACGTAAATACCATGCGGTCGATGATTTATTGCGCTTAACTCGCCGTTTAAAACAACAAAAACTGCTGACTGATAATCCTATTTTCTTGATCAATCACATTGAATGGCGAGAACATTTAATTAGTGATGCCGAAGAACTCAATGAAATTCAGGCACTCGACCCTGAACTGGATTTGTATATTGCACTGGAAGACCCGATTTCTTGGTTGTTATTGGCGTATATCAAAGAAGAATTAGCTGCCTATTACAATATCCATTTGAATGTGTATCCCTTGTCTTATCATGGACGCGACTGGTTTGACTGGAGTTTGGCAACACGTTTATCTAAACGTACTGATGTTGCGTTTACGCCGTTTTGCCGCCCGACTGAGCAGGCGACTTATCAAATGGCACAACTGTATTACAGTGCGCCTGAAGAACAGCGTGTGGATGCCATGTATCGCATTTTGCAGGCGGTATGGACGAGGGGACAGGATTTATCCTTTAAAGCGCATTTTGAGCGTATGCAGCGTGAACTGGAGTTAGATCAACTGACCACAGCCGATGTGACCGAGTTGCTCAAAGAAAACGATATGCTGTGTGAAATGAAATCTCAGCCCGATTTTCCTGTGTTGGAATTGCGCATAGATGGGCAAAGCTACGTGTTTAACAGCTTATATCGGGTGTGGATGATTGAAAGTATTTTCAGTAATGTGTTAGAAGAAAAGTATAAGAGTGAAATTGAAAACGAAACTGAAAGTGTAGCCCCAGCCCATGAACAATGAAAAAGTAAACTCATTACAACAAGCACGTGACAAGATTGATCAGATAGATGTGGCTTTAATTGAACTGATTGCATCACGTCAGTTTTATGTCGATCAAGCCATGCGCCATAAACAGACGGTGGAAGATGTGCAATCACCACAGCGAGTGAAAGAAGTCATTGAAAAAGTGCGTACTCTTGCGCTGCAACATGATGTTGATCCTGATATGGTTGAGCGTTTGTACCACGATATGATTCAGCACTTTATTCAACGTGAACTGAAAGAATTCCGCCCTTAAAAAGTTTTTAATGAGTTTGGCGTGATACTTCAAACTCAGCCAATCCTTTCCTTTACGCTGCAAAATTGCGGTGTCTGTATTTATTTTTAGCCTCGAAACAGTATTTTTAAAAATAATATGTTTATTTTTTCTATAGACAGCTTTTAGCGCAAAGCCTTGCCTGTCTTGGCTTTGCTGTTGCTTTTGAAAGCTATGGTAAAAAAAAGATTATGATTTTATTACATTTTTTAACATTGTAAGTTTGCATTATTCTGAAAAGTATATATATTGTATATACATCTTTTGCAAAGCAGTCTTTATTTTGGAGAGATCAGCAATGAACGAGCAAATCAAAAAAATAAAGACAGGCAAGAAAGATGGACAACTTTTAATTCGTATTAATAGTACTGAACGTGATGAATTTATTCGTTTATGTGAAGAACTTGATACTAGTGCTGCTCGTGAATTAAGAAAATTTATTCGTAGTTTTGTGAAACAACACAATGGTAACGAATAGCCTTACTAAGGAGTAATACCATGGCTAAGCAAGTTAAATCTTTGAAGCAACAAATCAAAGCACGTTTGAAAAAGATTTCAAAACATAAAGGCAAATTGAAGCAACTTAAGCAAGAGCTTAAAAAACAGAAATAAGCCACAGCAAAAGCATGATCTCTTAAAACGGTTTATTCTAGACAGACTGTTTGAGGTAAAAAAAAGACCGAACAATCATTGTTGTTCGGTCTTTTTGCATTACTTCGGCAGCTGCTTAGGTTACAGCAGATGACAGCAGGTTCTGATTAGGATGGATCACGCAAACTAAAGAACCAGTTCAGGAACAAGGCTGCAAAAGTTGCTGTCCCAATCCCGCCCAAGTTAAAGCTGCCCAATTGCAACGCAAAGTCACCCGTTCCTAAAATAATGGTCACGGCAGCCACCATCAGATTTTTGTTTTTAGAAAAATCGACTTTGTTTTCAATCCAGATTTTCGCGCCAGCAATGGTAATCAAACCAAATACCACAATCGAAGCGCCCGTTAAAATGGCGGTAGGAATGGTATGGATGATTGCCCCAAATTTTGGTGATAAGCCAAGGAAAATAGCAAAGACCCCCGCCACCACAAAAATAATCGTGGAATACACGCGGGTAACAGCCATCACCCCAATGTTTTCACCATAGGTAGTCATACCCGGTGCACCGACACCACCTGCAAGGGTTGTGGCAACACCATCGGCTACAAAGGCTTTACCAATGTGTGGATCGAGGTTTTCACCAGTCATGGCACCTACTGCTTTAATGTGTCCCAAGTTCTCTGCCACCAAAATGAAGGCAATTGGGGCAATAATCAGCATGGCATTCACATCAAATACAGGCGCATGAAAGTCTGGTACGCCAAACCAAGCGGCTTGCTGAATTGGTGTGAAGTTAATTGGCGTCCCCCAACCCATGACATTGGTGACCATAAAATAGATCAGATACGACATGAGTAAGCCAATTAAAAGCAAGAGGCGTTGCAGTAAACCTTTGGTAAACACGGCAATCATGCCCATACATAGTACAGTTACCAATGCCATCCACATATTAAATGGATTGCCTGCAACGGCTTTGACCGTGACTGGGGCAAGGTTTAAACCAATGATCATCACCACTGCACCTGTCACTACAGGTGGCATCAATTTTTCAATCCAGCGGGTGCCTGTGGCCATCACCAAAAAGCCAATCAGGGCATATAAAATACCGCAGGCAATAATCCCGCCTGCCGCGACCCCAATATTGGCATTTAAACCACCTGCTGCACCTGCATAGCCTGTGGCAGCAATCACTACCCCAATAAAGGCAAAGCTCGAACCTAAATAACTTGGAACGCGCCCACCTGTCATGAAAAAGAACAGGATGGTACAAATCCCTGACATTAAAATGGCAAGGTTCGGGTCAAAGCCCATTAAGAAAGGTGCAAGTACCGTAGCACCAAACATGGCAAACGCGTGTTGTATCCCCAATACAACGGTTTGTGCAGGCGGTAGATACTCATTGGTCCCTACAGGACGCGCATCAATGTTGCCTTCATAAGGGCGCCATTTGGGAAACCAATTGGACATAAAGTGAGCACTCAAAAGCTAAATTGAGCACATCATACCCTTGTATTGCATAAATTTTTAAAAAATTTTGCGAGGAAACTGACCAGTTGCTTATTTTTAGAATTAAATTTTACTATTTGTTAAAAATTAAATTTAATATAAATAAGTAATTTTATTTATAAATTTAAAGAATGTATTGCGGCATTAGTGAGATGAAAACAGACTAAGAATAAATTTAATTGCACATAATTTAGGCTGGTTTTTTTGCCTCGTAACGCATGTCTTAGTCCATGTCTGCTTTCACGTTATTATGTCCACTGTGTTTGGCTTTATGAAGCATGAGCCCAAGCCATTTCTAAGTGAGTGAATAAGCCACAAGCAGAGTACATGACTCTGCTTGTTGTGCTATTCGTAGAGGCTTAACCTGTATTGCGTAAGCCTGCTGCAATCCCTGCAATGCTCACCATAAGGGCATGATCGACAGGGGTATGTTCGGCATGTTGTTCTGCCAAATACCGGCGACGACGTTTCATCAACTCTGCCTGTAGCAAATGCAGTGGCAATAAATACGGTTTACGCACCCGCATTGATTGATCTAGCACATCATTGCTGCTGAGCAATTGCGATTCACCTTTGAGGGTCAGTAACGTTGTTACGGCATCACGCAGGCGTTGACGCAGTTGCTCACCGAGTTGTTTCAAGTCTTCGTCATCGGTCAGGTGTGACTCATAATACAATGCAATATTGCTGTCGGCTTTAGACAACACCATTTCCAACATATCAATTAAAGTCTGGAAATAAGGCCAATCGCTGAGCATTTCATCTAAAGTGGCTTTTTGTCCCTGATCGATTGTTTGGTTAATTGCTGCGCCTGTACCTAACCAAGCAGGCAGCATCAACCGGATTTGCGTCCATGCAAACACCCACGGGATGGCACGTAAGGATTCAATTCCGCCGCTGACTTTACGTTTTGCAGGACGAGAACCGAGCGGCAACATCTGCAATTCTAGTTCTGGCGTAACGGTGCGTAAATATTTCACAAAATGTGGATTTTCACGCACAGTTTGACGATACACCTGTACTGATAACTCAGTCATGTTGTGCATCAACTCGCGCCACTCAGGTTTAGGAACTGGCGGTGGCATTAAGGTCGCTTCTAAGGTTGCCGCGGTATAGACTTCCAGATTTTGTAAAGCAACGCCTTCAAGCCCGAATTTAAAGCGAATCATTTCGCCTTGTTCTGTGACGCGAATTGCACCTGAAATAGAGCCAGGTGGTTGTGAAAACAGCGCTTGCTGAGTCGGTGCGCCACCACGGCTGATTGAACCACCACGACCGTGGAATAAGGTCAACTGTACAGCGTGTTGTTGCGCTACAGCTGTTAATTCTTCTTGCGCACGGTACTGTGCCCAGTTAGCCGACATAAAGCCCGCATCTTTGGCTGAGTCTGAATAGCCAATCATTACCTCATGTTTGCCCTGAATATGCTGTTTATACCAATGCATCCCAAACAGGGTATTCATGGTTTGCGCAGCCCCATCTAAATCTTTCAGGGTTTCAAACAGGGGAACAACACGTAAAGGATGCTGAATACCCGCTTCTTTTTGTAGCAGTAACACTGCCAAAACATCACTTGGATATTCCGCCATGGAAATAATATAGGCACCCAAGCTTTCCTGCGGCTGTGCAGCCAAAGTACGCATCGTAGCAAAGACTTCTTGCACATCTGGGTGTTGAATCAGACTTTGTGCAGGTTCCTGCATGAATTTTGGCAATAATGGACGCTTGCTTTGTAATTCTTGTAGCAAGAAGTTTTGACGTGCCTGTTCTGTCCAAGTTTCAAAATTGCCCAAACCTAAGTATTCGGTAATAGCTGAAATGGCTTGGCGATGACGTCCAGACTCCTGACGAATATCCAGTTTCAGTAATTCAATGCCAAAACAGTTGACCCGATGAATCAGATCCAACAATTTGCCATTGGCAATCTCTGATAGCTGGCAAGCGGTGAGTGAGCGATAACACAGCAATAAAGGCTGTAACAGTTCATCTTTGCTTTTAATCACCAAGCTGTCATCGCCATCTTTGCCTTGTAATTTGGCAGCCAACCAATCACGGGTGGCTTTTAGACGTTCGCGAGTGTCACGTAAATATTCACGATATGGCTCTGCATGGAAATGTCCTAAGGCATCGGCCAGTTCTGGGCTGCATTGCTGAATCGAGAGTTCCCAACGCAAGTTTTCAATATCGCGTAAATATAATTCTGCAGCTTTCCAGCGTGATAGCCACAGCACTTCTTGAGTGACTTTATGAGTGACATTGGGGTTGCCATCACGGTCACCACCCATCCATGAAGCAAAACGCACAGGGGCAACGGTTAGCGGCAAGTTTTGCCCACAATGTTCTTGCACAATGCCGTCTAATTCACGCATGAATTTAGGCACGGCATTCCATAAGGTCTGCTCTATGGTGGTAAAGCCCCATTTGGCTTCATCGACTGGAGTTGGGCGATGCTGACGAATTTCATCGGTTTGCCAAGCCGAGCTGATCAGCTGTTTTAAATCTGCCAAAACTGCCTGACGTTCACGTGGGGTCAGTTTTTGCTGATCCATTTTAAATAGGCAGTCATTAATATCGTCATATTTTTGAATCAGGGTACGACGGCTGACTTCAGTTGGGTGTGCAGTCAGTACCAGTTCAATTTTTAGTTCACAGACTTGTTGAAACAAAGTTTCTGCAGAAATTTCATGGTGTTTAAATTTTTCAAATAAGCGGTCTAAAGGGTTGGGAGAAACCGCATGTTCATCAAACTCACTCTGACGACGGCTGCGCACCACATGGTATTGCTCGGCAATGTTGGCAAAGTTCAGGAAGTGGGTAAAGGCACGGGTCAGCGGTAAGATTTCATCATCTTCGAGGCTTAAAAATAGTTGTTCGAGCTGTTTTTCTGCTTCGGCTTGTCCATCACGTGCGCCTTTAGATAATGCTCGAATTTGTTCGACCTGATTAAACAAATCTTGTCCTGCGTGTAACTTGAGGGTTTCGCCCAGCAAGTTCCCAAGTAAGCGTACGTCATCGCGTAGAGGAGCATCAATTTGTTGAATCATTCGTTGTTCTCCATGTTCTGTGTTTTTCTACTCTAAAAAGACTATACCCCGATTTATCTACAATCCAAGCGGGCTATCTACAAAAGTTGCATGGATTTTGCGCATCTGAGCTTATAGTGCCAAGCAGCAGTATTTAGGAGAGAAATACAGGGTGGAGTGGAATGCTATTTGGTAAAAGAACCCCCGCTTTAGATAAACCTTTTTTGTAATGGGTTCTAAGATAATCAATGTATTAGAGTCCCAAGTGAATTTTCATGCTCATTGAGAGTATTTTTTATGCATAGTTGCTACCAATATGTAGTGATGAGGGGGGAGCAGCGTTTTGCTAAGTTACGAAAACAGCTGGATTAACCTTCGGTTCGACCTACTTTTCTTTCGGGAAAAGTAGGCAAAACCATTGTCATCCACAAAACCTGCTTACAGTTTATCTCTTATTCATTGTTTCGCAGAAACAGTAATAAAACGAATACCACGCAGGTTGTGGATGACATTCCTGCGTATCGAATGGTGATTAGTGTTGAGTTTGTTTATTTTCTTAAAACTGCGTGATTTGAATTTGTAAATCACGTAAGAAGAGGCAGCAAAATTAACCTGTTCAGCCATAACGCAGCATAAAAATTTCAATGGCGTGATTAATAATGTGCTGACATTCTGTTGGATTGGGTACGGCTCTTACACCAAGTAGGACTTCATGGTGGCGTAAACCATGCAGGAGCGACACAATCAGTTCAGTTTGGGTTTTGGGCGCATCTGCTTCAATAAACTGCAATGCAACGGCTTGGCGGAAGAAGTTTTCCCACATGGCTCTGAGTTTGGCATGTGAGGCATTGTAAAACTGTAATGCCAACGGATTTTGCTCAGAGGCCAGTTCCATCAATAAGTGTTCTAGCTTAATTGCCTCAGGCATATTCACCAAAGTTAAAGACAGTTCACAGGCTTGGTATAAAGCCTGCCGAAAATCGCTATTTGCGCTTAAGTGTAGAGGTTGGGCATTAAGCAGGCTTTCACAGGTTTCTTCAATGGCACAGGAAAACAGCGTGGCTTTGTCTTGAAAGTGATTATAGACCGTTAATTTGGTCACACCTGCTTCACGCGCAATCTGATTCATACTTGAACCATGAAAGCCTAGCTTTAAAAACAAGTGTTTTGCCGACATTAAAATGCGTTGGCGTTTTTCTAAATCTTTTGGTCGTCCGACATTAAGCTGCACTAGTTGATCCTAATTTACACCTGTAAATCTTGAAATGACGCTGCAGTTTTTAATTAGTGTACCCAGTGGTATATTAATTAAAAACTAATCAATTTAATATAGGGCCTGCTGATATTTCATAAATGATTTGCGCTGTAGGCTAAAACTGAGCAGATCAGGCATGAAACGCAGGGAATAGCGAGACTATTGCCAAGTTTCATAACGTAATCTGAGAAAGTTTTAGCCACAGCCTTTCAGGACGAGCATATTTTTGCTGCTATTGTGTTATGAGCCAGTCATTTAGAATGACTAAATTTCCTACCTCATGCCTTAAATCAGCTAAAAAATATGCGTCGTCGCAAACATAGACGAAGTGTCAGCAGCCCCTATCGTATTCTGCCCTAAAAATGAATTTTAAATAAGAGCGAACCTGATGAACATAATTCAGAATGCCATTGCCAGCCTGATGCTGATTTGCTGTCTTGCCTTAATGGGATGTAACAAACAAAACACAGCGGTTGAACAGGAAGTCCCTTTAGTGATGGTGACGCAACCGAGCAGTTTGCATACAGAACAAAAAAGCTATGCAGGTGAAGTGCAGGCACGTCAGCAAACTGCTTTGGCATTTCGTGTGGCTGGGCAGGTCACACAGCGTTTTGTTGATGTAGGCGATCAGGTCAAAGTGGGGCAAGTTTTAGCTACTTTAGATGTGCAAGATGCTGCGTTACAACTGAATGCAGCACGGGCACAACTGGAAAGTGCGGAATCTGCTGCAAAAGTGGCCAGTGATGAATTGCAGCGTTTTCAACAACTTTTACCTATGAAAGCAGTCAGTCGCTCACAATACGATGCAGTAAAAAATCAACATCAACATGCCATGGCGCAGTTGAAACAGGCACAGTCCAATTATGCCGTCAGTAGCAATCAAACTGCCTATAACCGACTGCGTGCCACAAAAAATGGGGTGATTACAGAGCGTTTTATTGAGGTTGGTCAGGTTTTGCCCGCAGGGCAAGTGGCGTATCAACTGGCCATTGCGGGTGAGCGTGAAGTGGTGATTGGCGTACCTGAACAGGCGGTGACTGATATCAAAGTCGGGCAAGCGGCTACAGTAAGTTTATGGTCACAACCTGATGCCCGTCTGGCTGGTACGGTGCGGGAAATTTCACCTGCAGCAGATCAGTCACGTACCTTTAAAGTCAAAGTCGCATTGCGGGAAAATAATGCCAACATTCAACTGGGGCAAAGTGCGCGGGTATTTCTCACTCGTCAAGCTCATCAGGGTTTATATGTACCGTTGTCTAGCGTATCGGCAACCGAGCAACAAGCCTTTGTTTTGGTCTTACAGCCGGATTCGACTGTACGTCAAGTACCAGTCAGCTTAGGGGCTTATGGGCGTGACAGCGTACCTGTACTCAGCGGTTTACAGCCACAGGATTATGTGGTGATGGGCGGTGTACATTTACTGCGTGATCGTCAAAAAATTCGCCCGATTAACCGTGACAATCAATCTATAGATGTTAAAACTGTGCTGCAAACACCAGCAAGTCACTCTGCGACAAGTGCAACCACCACACAGACGGAGCCTTAAGCATGAAGTTTAATCTGTCTGAATGGGCGCTGAAAAATAAAGGCCTAGTGGTTTACCTGATGCTGTTGTTGGGTATCGTCGGTATCTTCTCCTATTCAAAACTGGCACAAAGTGAAGACCCGCCATTCACATTTAAAGTGATGGTAATTCAAACCTATTGGCCGGGTGCGAGTGCCAAAGAGGTGTCGTTACAGGTCACAGACCGCATCGAAAAAGAGTTAATGAGTACGGGCGATTATGAACGCATCATGGCCTATTCACGGCCAGGTGAGTCTATGGTGACTTTTATTGCCAAAGACTCCATGCGTTCCAGTCAAATTCCCGATGTCTGGTATAAGGTGCGTAAAAAGGTCAATGACATTCGCCATGAACTGCCGCAAGGGGTACAAGGCCCATTTTTTAATGATGAATTTGGCGACACCTTTGGCAATATTTATGTGCTGACAGGCGCAGACTATGACTATGCCACCCTTAAAGAATATGCCGACCGTTTGCAGCTACAGTTACAGCGAGTGAAAGATGTAGCCAAAGTCAATTTGGTTGGGTTACAAGACCAAAAAATCTGGATTGAACTATCCAATACTAAAGCTGCACAACTTGGTATTCCAGTCACAGCCATTCAGCAAGCCTTACAACAACAAAACAGCGTGGCCAGTGCAGGTTTTTTTGAAACTGAGTCAGACCGTATTCAGGTACGAGTCAGCGGAGCATTACATAGTGTTGATGAACTGAAACAAATGCCACTGTTGGTGAATGGCACCACTATTCAACTGGGTGATGTTGCCGAGGTCTATCGTGGGTTTAGCGAGCCGGCCCAGCCACGTATGCGCTTTATGGGCGAAAATGGCATCGGCATTGCCGTGTCTATGCGTAAAGGCGGTGACATTCTGGCTTTAGGTGAAAATCTGGAAGCTGAATTTGCTCGTTTGCAAAAGACTTTGCCTTTAGGGATGCAGCTGCAAAAAGTGTCTGATCAACCTGTTGCGGTCAAACACAGTGTGAATGAGTTTATGAAAGTCTTGGCCGAAGCAGTGTTTATTGTATTGCTGGTCAGCTTCTTTTCACTGGGTTTTCGTACAGGCTTGGTGGTGGCATTTTCTATTCCACTGGTCTTGGCCATGACCTTTGCTGGCATGCACTTGTTTGATGTCGGGCTGCACAAAATTTCACTGGGTGCCTTAATTCTAGCCCTAGGTTTATTGGTGGATGATGCCATCATCGCCATTGAAATGATGGCGATTAAAATGGAACAGGGTTATAGCCGTTTGCAAGCCGCTGGGCATGCGTGGCGAACCACTGCTTTCCCAATGTTGACTGGTACATTGATTACCGCAGCAGGCTTTTTACCGATTGCCACAGCAGCATCAAGTACAGGGGAATATACCCGTTCAATTTTTCAGGTAGTGACCATTGCTTTAGTAGTGTCATGGTTTGCCGCAGTGCTGTTTGTGCCGTATTTGGGCGATAAATTATTGCCAGATTTTCAGCGACATGTGCAGCGCGCACCGTGGTATCAACGTCTTTGGGCACGTTTGCGTAAACAACCTGAGCCACAGCCTGTGGCACATCAGGCTGGTGAGGCGCATGACCCGTATCAAACCCGTTTCTATCAGGTATTTCGGTCATGGGTAAATACCTGTGTGCGCTATCGTAAAACCGTAATTGCGGCCACTGTTGCGATTTTTGTGTTGTCGATTGCAATGTTTAAACTGGTACCTCAACAATTCTTCCCGCCTTCCAATCGGGCGGAAATTTTGGTCGATTTAAAACTAGAAGAAGGTGCATCGCTCAAAGCCACCGAGGCCGCAGTCAAAAAAGTGGAAGACTTTTTGGCACAACAGGAGGGCATTGACAATTATGTGGCTTATATAGGTACAGGTTCGCCACGTTTTTATTTACCGCTAGATCAGCAATTGCCGCAAGCCAGTTTTGCGCAATTTGTGGTGCTGGCTTCATCTTTAGATGATCGAGATGAAATTCGCCGTAATTTATCGGAGCAGATCCGTTTATTGTTGCCTGAAGTGCGTACCCGCGTTTCTTTGCTGGAAAATGGCCCACCTGTAGGTTATCCATTGCAATTCCGTGTTTCAGGAGAAGACCTTGCTCAAGTACGACAGTGGGCACAGCAAGTGGCTGCCACAGTCAGTGCCAACCCGAATACCACCAATGTGCATTTAGATTGGGGTGAGCCAAGCAAAGTTATTCAATTACAAATTGATCAAGACCGTGCCCGTCAAATGGGGGTATCCAGTCTGGATTTGGCTAACTTCCTGAATAGCTCCATTAGTGGTGCGGCAATTAATCAATATCGTGAAAAACGTGAGCTAATTGAAATTCGATTACGTGGTGATCAAAGTGAGCGCCTAGATGTTGCATCCTTAAGCAGTTTGGCTGTACCGACTTCACGTGGAACATCGGTGCCGTTGGCACAAATTGCACAAATTGAATACCGTTTTGAGGAAGGTTTAATTTGGCATCGTAATCGTTTGCCAACCATTACTGTGCGTGCGGACATTAGTACGGGCCTACAACCTGCAACGGTGGTGAATCAGATCCAACCTGAGCTTGAAAGCTATAAAGGCACTTTGCCAAGTGGCTATTTAATTGAAGTTGGCGGCACGGTTGAAGAATCGGCGCGGGGTCAAAAATCAGTCAATGCGGGTATGCCGTTTTTCTTGGCTGTGGTGATGACCTTGTTGATGATTCAGCTGCGCAGCATGTCACGTGCATTCATTGTATTTTTGACTGCTCCGCTAGGCATCATTGGCGTGGTCTTGTTCTTATTGTTGTTTAACAAACCCTTTGGTTTTGTGGCGATGCTCGGCACAATTGCCTTGTCAGGTATGATCATGCGCAACTCCCTGATTTTAATTGATCAGATTGAACAAGACATTCTTGCAGGAGAGTCGCAGTGGGATGCAATTATTAACGCCACGGTACGCCGTTGCCGTCCAATTGTACTCACAGCATTAGCGGCTGTTTTGGCCATGATTCCACTTTCTCGCAGTATTTTCTTTGGCCCGATGGCCGTGGCGATTATGGGGGGATTAATTGTGGCAACCTTGTTGACGCTGTTCTTTTTACCAGCACTGTATGCGCAGTGGTTTAAAGTGAAAAAAAATCCACATAATCTGTAAAAGTGACATAATAACGGGTGCGAAACTTGGAAAATTTCAATATAGTAGCACCTTATATTTTTCAGCCTTAGCATACGTCACAGCATGCGCCAGATTAAAAAATAAAGCATGGCACACATGGGGTTTAATCACATTATGAAGCAAGATAACTTGGTAAAGTTTCGCCGTTCTGTTGCGATCTCTTACGTGTTTATGTTTTTTGCTTTGTTTACTGTGGTGAGTGGTGCTTTGGCGTATTGGTATGCACGTAAAGTGATTGTGGTGGACAGTACCGAAGTCTGGTTACAGGCGCAGGCGTTATGGATCATGCGCAATGTGGTAATTTACACGGTATTGGCCCTGTTTGCTGCACTGTGGTTTATTCCTTTGGCATTCTTTCCTTGGGATGCCTTTTTATGGGTCAAAGCCTGTACTGTGGCAGGTGTGGTATTTGCCGTGATCGCCTTCTTATTTTTACTCAATGCTTGGATTAAAGGGCTGTCCAAATTTTTAAAAAATAAAGCGGTGTTTTAACAGCATTTCGCTTGTATTCAGCATGTGGCTAAAATTTTTAGCAGTCTTCCCTTGTAAAACTCAGTTTTACCCCAATTTCACACATCAGTTCAGTTTTAAATAGAATTCCGTGAGGAGCATCGCCAGACATGGCTAAACGTGATTATTATGAGGTTTTGGGTGTAGCCAAAACCGCTAGTGATGATGAAATTAAAAAAGCCTACCGTAAGTTGGCGATGAAATATCATCCAGACCGTAACCCAGACAACCCAGAAGCTGAAGAAAAATTTAAAGAAGCTGCAGAAGCCTATGAAATTTTATCGGATGCAGAAAAGCGCAGTATGTATGACCGCATGGGGCACAATGCCTTTGAAGGTGGCATGGGCGGTGGTGGTGGCTTCGGCGGTGGTTTTAGCGCAGAAGACATTTTTAGCCAGTTTGGTGATATTTTCGGTGGTGCATTCGGTGGCGGTGGTCGTGGCCAGCAACGTGCACGCCGTGGTTCAGACTTACGCTATGTGATGGAACTGACCCTTGAAGAAGCGGTAAAAGGGGTGAAAAAAACCATTACCTTTACTGCACCAGCACCGTGTGAAGCGTGTGATGGCAAAGGCTCAAAAAATCCAAACGATGTTGAAACCTGTCCAACCTGTCATGGTGCGGGTCAGGTGCGTATGCAGCAAGGTTTCTTCTCGGTACAACAAACTTGTAGCACCTGTCGTGGTCAAGGCAAAATCATCAAAAACCCATGTAACCAATGTCATGGTTCGGGTGTTGCTGACCGTCAGCAAACCTTGGAAGTCACTATTCCTGCAGGCGTGGACAATGGCGACCGTGTACGTTTAACTGGTAAAGGTGAAGCCATCCGTGATGGTCAATCGGGCGACTTATACGTAGAAGTGGTGGTGCGTGAGCATGAAATCTTCCAGCGTGATGGTGCCGACCTGTATATGGATGTGCCTGTCAGCATTGCTGATGCAGCCCTAGGTAAGGAAATTGAAATTCCAACGCTTGATGGTCGTGTCAGCCTGAAAGTACCTGAGGGAACACAAACAGGTAAATTGTTCCGTTTGCGTGGTAAAGGGGTAAAACCTGTACGTACTAGCATGCAGGGCGATTTGTTATGCCGTATCGTGGTAGAAACACCAGTGAATTTGACTGCGCGTCAGCGTGAATTGTTAAAAGAGTTACAGGCGACGATGGAAGGTGAGGGTAGCCAATCATCACCAAAGAAGAAGTCGTTCTTTGATCGTTTGTTTGATTAAAAAATTTGGATGAGGTCTGCCAAAGCAGCATCTCATCTAAACTCAAAAATAAAGGCGATCTTGAGGATCGCCTTTGTTGTATCTGCCTTAGCTTTATTCGACTTCAGGCACATCTATTTCTAAAACATCTGCATTTTCTGAGCTTGCAGTTTCAACGGCAGTTTGTGGTTGAGCTGTATTTTCAGTTGTTACAACATTTACAGTTTGCGCTGCTTCTGTTTCAAGTTCAGGTGCATCCACATCAACCGCTAAGGGTTCTTGTAGCGTTACGCTAATACGGACTTTAGACAGGCTTTCTAGTGTATCGCCTGCTTGAATTGCTGGTTCTGCCAAAACGTGTCCTGCGGTCATGCTGAGCAGTAATGCTGCGACTATTTTCTTTGAATGCATGTAAATCCCCTTTCATTTTTACAATTGTTCTCATGCGTGCAGGCTAGTCTGCGCATACAAGTTTGCAAATTTGTGAAATTCACATAAAAAACAGCTTTTTGCTGATAAATTTTTAATGGAAATCTCCTAAAAATTAGCCAGTATGATCTAAAGTCTGACTTGCTCCCCCAAAGACGGTAATTTTCCGATAAAAATAAACCCAGAAACTTGCGCAGCAAACTTAGTCTGAGCAGCGAGTTTTGATATAGTAAGCACAATTTAGAATCTATTTTAGGAATATGCTATGTCAGCAACTCCACGCATTGGTGTATTAGGCGCAGGCGGTCGTATGGGACGCATCTTAATTCAGGCCGTTCAGGAAGCAGGCTGTCAATTGGCTGCAGCAGTTGAACGCCCAGAAAGCAGCCTGTTGGGTGCAGATGCAGGGGAGTTGGCAGGTGTTGGCACATTGGGTGTAAAAGTGGTGGGTAGCCTAGAGCAAGTATTGAGTGACTGTGATGTCGTAATCGACTTTACTGCACCTGCGGCAACCGCACAGCACTTAAAACTTTGCCGTGAAGCAGGCGTGGCTATTGTGATTGGCACCACGGGCATGAACGATGAACAAAAAGCTGTCTTGGAAGAATCGGCACAACAAACCCCAGTGGTGTATGCAGCCAACTATTCAGTTGGGGTAAACGTATCAATCAAACTGCTGGAATTAGCCGCCAAAGTTTTTGGCGATACTGTCGATATTGAAGTGATTGAAGCGCACCATCGTCATAAAGTTGATGCACCATCAGGTACAGCGTTAATGATGGGTGAGGCGATTGCGGCCACGCTTGGTCGTGATCTTAAACAAGATGCCGTTTACTGCCGTGAAGGACATACCGGTGCGCGTGAACGCAAGAGCATCGGCTTTCAAACCATTCGTGGTGGCGATATTGTCGGTGAGCATACCGCAATGTTTATTGCCGATGGTGAGCGCGTGGAAATTACTCACAAAGCCACCAACCGTATGAACTTTGCTGCAGGTGCTGTTCGTGCGGCAGCTTGGGTAGTTGGACGTGAAGCCCGTAAATACGACATGAAAGATGTACTAGGCTTTAACGATATTCAAGTTTAAATCGCCGCTGATGATAAAATAATAAAAACTGCTTGAACAAATCGTGATCTGCAGTTAAAACTAGGGTCTGATGTCATGGATGATGAAGCATCAGACCCCACACAAAACTAAAATAAGATGCACAAGATAATGAAAAAAATTCTGCCAATTCTTGGCATGATCGCCTGTAGCTGTATCACGCATGCGCAAAGCCTTGAACATGCCAAACTCAGTATTCATAAAAACAATATTAAAGTCTGGACCTATCAACAGCAGTCTAGTCCTGTATTTTTATACAAGGCAGAAACTACCTTTAATGTGCCTTTAGAAAAAGCAGCTGCTTTAATTTTAGATGTTGATCATGCTGTGAAATGGGTGCCTTATGTGGGCAGCGTTAAAGTCTTGTCACGAGATGATCAAAAAGGTGAGTTCTTATTGTATATGGTGCTGGATTTTCCATTTCCCTTGAAAGACCGAGATTTGGTGGTTAAAGGAAAAATGAGCAAAGATGCACAGGGAGTCATCAGCATTCAAAATACAGCCATTGAAGGCGGCTATCCGCTGAATCCTAACTATGTGCGTATTCGGCAGTATGAGGGAGATTGGACATTTCAGAAATTGGGCAATCAGAAAGTCAAGGTCAGTACCTATGGCTATGCTAACCCTGAAGGCTCGATTCCTTTAAGTTTTGTGAATATGTTTGTGCAGCAGCAACCGTATCAAATGCTGCAAAAAATGAAAATTGAATTAAGCAAAAGCGGTAATTATAAGGCGTTGCCGGAAATTTTGCGTTAAGTAATTGAGTTGCGCTGAATTTTTAATCTTAGAAAAATGGATGAAATCGGTGTCGATCTCATCCACGAAGTATTTCGGTCTAGCGGGTAGACTTAATAAGAAAACAGCCCTTTTTCTAAAGGAAATTCAATACCAATCGATGCACCACCATCATTGCCAAGGACATCTGAATCGCTAATCCAGCCATTCAGTTTAAGTGGAATATCTGGGCGTAAATAGTGTGTCCAAGTTAAATCCAAAGCTTTTAACTCATCTTTTTCTGGGAAAGCATAATTCGTGCCTCGATTTGATTCATTCAATTTGGCAAACATTACACGTGCATTCACGCGGTTGATACGATCAAAACGAATATCCCCACCGACTGAGATCATTTGTCCATCACCGCCCATGGCATGCGCTAAAGGATAGCCATGTTGATAGAAACCATCAGTGTAGACATGGTGGTTATAGGTAATACCTTGTGCTTTACCGTTAGTACGGGTATCTGCCCATTCGGTATAGAGTTGGAACGGCATATTTTGATAGCTTGATGAATAATCGACCCCAGCCAAATACATTTTTTTTGAAGGTAAGCCACCAGCTTCATCTTCACCTGCGTATTGTGCATAGATACCCATTGGCACTTGTAGCAATGGCTGTAGGTTTAAGCGTGCATCAAAACCTGCAACTTGGTTAGATTTATCATCATCACTGTTATTAAAGTTATCGTTGCCTTTGATTGCATTCCAAAGTGTGGATAGACTTTCTGAACGATCACCCCCACCCCACTGCATCATACGTGATGCCCCAAGTTCGAAATAAGGTAGCGGTTGTGCAGTGACACGTAAACCAATCAATTTGGCATCGGGTACATCATCATAATCATGCAATTGACCTGCAAAGGCTTGATATTGCCATGGACCAATCCAAGACAGCCATTTGTTGCTGAAAGCTTGTTGTTCAGCACGCTGCATGGTTACGCCGTAAACTGGGCGGCTAGCATCACCACGAATTAAGCTGCCGTCATGTGCAGGCCCCCAGTAGGTTGGAATTTGCCCTGCGATGAGCCATTGATTCCAAAGTTTGGCTGCAATGTACGAACCTTCAACATTGACATCTTGGTCATGGTCAATTTGTGGGTCTTTTTCTGCATTGACCCGAATTTTAGCATCCCAGTTCTGATTACCAGCATTGAGCTCTAAACCTGCTTGATATTGTGCTTTTTGTTGGTCGCCAAAAGCCTGAGGAATATGCTTTTGATCTGTTTCTGCAAAAAGAGAGGCTTTGAGCAGTTGGTTATTGGCATTTAAATGTGCCACCACTGCATCTACAACTTTTTGCTGATTGGTATTGCTGACTTTGGCTTGAGAAAGTGCACGTTGAATTTCATCACCACTCATGGGCCAAGTTGAAGTACTGATTTGAATAACACCTTGCTGATTTAGCCAGTTTAAATCGGTACGTAAGTTTTGGTCGTTTAGGACAATGCCTTGGGCAAAGCTTAAGGATGAGCTTAACGCCAGTGTTACCAGCAGCGCTTTGGGTGCAAACATGCTTATATATTCTCAGCGTTTATAAACTGTAAACAAGATAGATTTTTGAGTAGATTTTTGCAATGTGAATTGTTGAGTATTGTTGTAAATTTCAAAAGAAAATTCTTTAAAAATAGGTGAGTATTGCGATGGCGGGCTGATTTCAGCCCACCAATCACTTCAAATTAATCATCATTCTTATTGGCTTTATAGGCATAAGCATAGTTATACCCATAGCCATAACCGCCTGCTTCACGTTGAATATCATTCAAAATAAAGCCGTTTACTTTCACGCCAGCTTGTTCAAAGCGGTTGACAGTCAGTTCAAGTTCTTTCATTTGCGTCTTGGCATAACGTGCCACTACCAAATTCACACCCGCATATTGTGAAATAATAATCCCATCGGTGACTGCAAGGACTGGTGGGGTATCAATCAGAATATGGTCAAATTGACTCGACAAGTGCGTGAGCATGTCTGCAATTTTTTGCGTGCTTAACAACTCTGAAGGATTGGCAGGGCTTTTGCCGCGACTGATGATGCTTAAATTTTCAACTTCAGTACTACGCACAATATTGCCTAACTCTTGCTGACCATTCAGGTATTCGGTTAAGCCAGGCTTAGGGTCGTAATTAAAGTATTTATGCATATAACCACGACGTAAATCGGCGTCAATCAATAATACGCGCTTATCACTTTGCGCCAAAATAGTAGCCAAGTTGGTTGAAATAAACGATTTACCCAACTCTGGTGCAGGGCCAGAAATCATAATGATATTGTTTTTGGCACTGCTTAAAGCAAAGTGAATAGCAGTACGCATGCTGCGCAGGCTTTCAATGGCAATATCATCACTATTTTTAACCGCAAGAATAGGAATATTCTTTTTCTTTTTCAGAATTTTAATACGGCTTTCTTGCACAGGTGAACGTGGTACAGTGGCATAAACAGGTAAATCAAGTTCATTTTCAATTTGATTCGAGTCTTTAATACCTGAGCGCAACATATTACGCAGTAAGGCCAATAATGTGCCCAGAAAACCACCCAAGAAAACGGACAAAATCAGAATTAGTAATTTCTTTGGTTTAATTGGCTCAATCGGTTCTACAGCAGTATCGACAATACGCACATTGCCAATTTCACCTGCTTTAGCAATCCGCAGTTGTTGGTAAGAGTTAAGCAAGCCTGTATACAGCTGTTGTTTGACTTCTACTTCACGGAACAGTTGTAAATATTGGCGTTGTAATTCTGGCAAGCGTTTAAGTGTGCCATCTAACTCTGCAATGCGTTTGTTAATTGCCCCCAATTGCGCATTCATTTGCTGCATCACAGGGTGTTCGTTGGTGTACTTGGCCCCAGCTTCAGCCACTTGTTGCTCTAACTGCGCTTTTTGGGTTTCCAAAGTAATACTTTGGGTTAAATATAACTCAGATTCTTTGGTCACATCGACTGTATTAAACTGTTGGCGGAAACGGTTAAATTCACGCTCTGCGACATCTAATTGTTGTTTCAGTTCTGGGAGTTGGTCTTCCAAAAACTTTAAAGTCTGTGCCGTTTCTGCAGTACGACGCTCAATATTTTGTTGGCTATACGCTGCTAAAATGGCATTCAGTACTTGGGTAATGTGTTGTTTGTCTGACCCTTGGTAATTCAGCCCCAACACGCCCGTTAACTTACCTCTTTCTGCCACAGAGTAGTCAGTGGTTAAGCTTTTCATGGCAGCAGGTAAGCTTTGTTTTTGGATGTTATAGGCAGCGTTAAAGCTGTCTTGACTAAAAATAGCGACTTTCCACAGCCCAAATTCAGACTGTAATTGACTGACTTGGTTTAAAGGTGCAGAAAAAACCACCTGTTCGGTTTCTTCATCGGTCAAGCTGTATTTGCCTTGTGCAAATTTTAAAATTAAGTTTTTATCTTGAAAATATTGCGGGATATCGAACTGGCGAATATCAAAACTTTTTTGATTGTCTTTGAATAGCACTGACTGAGATGAATATTCACTGTCATATTCATGCTTGGCAATTAAACGATTCCAGAAACTGTCTTCTGTACCCGAAACGCGAATATTTAAATTTAGATGATCAATCACGCTGCCCAACACCAAACGTGATTTTAAAATTTCAATTTCAGCTTGTGCAGGCGATTTCTGCTCAATCATATTGGACAAATCACCCAATAACGCTGCAGAGGCCCCTTTGCTGTCTTCGACCTGTACCAAAGCATCTACTGCATAGGTGTCTGGCGTGGTTCTTAAATACAGTAAAGCGCAGACGATACTGAGTAGAACGCAAAGGGTAATCATTTTCCATTGTGCGATTAAGGAAAAAAATAATTCCTTTAAATCAATGGTGTCTTCGGTGTTGGCGGTTTGGCTCATAGTTTAAATATCAAAAAAAGTAGAATTTTAAAAAAAGCTGAATATCAAGAAACTAGATATATTTTTTCCAGTCGGCAATGCAGGCTTGAATTAACGCACAGGTTTCATCAAATACGGCCTGATCGTGCTGATAGGGGTCGGCTACGTTTTTACTTTGCCAGTGCCCCAATCTAAAAGTTTTGCCTTTGGCAAAGGGCCAGGTTTGTTCCACATGCTTTTGTTGATTTTGGCTCATCACCAAAATCAGGTCGGCTTTTTTAATTAAGTCTGCATTGAGTTTTTTTGCCACGTGTGGACTCATGTCAATGCCGTGACGTTGCATACATAAACAGGCTTTGTCATCGGCTGCATGACCAACCAAGCCTGAAATACCTGCAGATTCAATCTGTAAGTGTGGATATTGCTGTTTTAAAAAGTATTCTGCCATGGGGCTACGGCAAATATTGCCGATACATACCACCAAAATGTGATTAATTTTCATTAGTTCCCCAAACGATCTAGGTTATATAAAGCATTTGAGAATGGAATAATTTGATTGACGACACGTTGCCAGCGAGCCAAGCCTGAAGCATCGACATAGACAATATCATTGCTGCGCATTTTAAACTGATTGGCCAAACCAAAGTCGGCTATGCTGGATAAATCCATGTGATAGACTTCAGTATGTGCTGCATTCGGCTGACTACGAACCACATAAATTTTACTACGGCTGGCAGACAGTGGGTTTAAGCCCAGACTTTCCCCCAATACATCGCTTAAGCTCATGCCTTGATCACGCATAGGGAGCGATTGATTTTTACCTGATTCACCCATGACATAAATTTTTTGGTTTTCACGGTTGTTGACATACAAGGTGTCATTTGGCTGAATGAGCAAGTTGTGCAGTGACAAGCCTGCTTTTTCCAACTCTACGGTATTGAGTTGATAGCTACGCCCCTGACGCACTAAAGTCATAGAAGCATTGTCACCTTGTTGGGCATTGACCCCGCCTGCCATACCCAGTGCGGTATAGACACTCACAGGTTGATCGTTTAAATAGAATTGCCCGCCTTTCATGACATTGCCTTGTACAGAGTATCGCTGCCCTTGGTAAGACAAGACTCGTACAATCACGTCTGGGGTTTTTAAATAACGTGCCAATTGACCGCGCAACTCACGATTCACTTGCGCTAAAGATTTACCTGCCGCTTTATAACGCCCGATAATCGGAAATTGAATATAACCCTGTGAGTCAATTTGATAACCATTGGACTCAACCGCTTTTTCGTTACTAATGGTATTGGTGGGTGGGGTAATTTCAGGATATGCCCATAAATAAATAGAGAGAATATCACCTGAACTTAAGGTGTATTGGCGCTGTCGTGTATTAAATAAATGTGCATAATCCTGCTGAATATTGTGTACTGCAGGCTGTACTGCGAGCATTGAGTCTTGGGTGAGTTTAATCACATTGACCGCTGTACCCAAGTCGGTGGTATAGACCCCTTCATTTGGTAAGTCATAAGTTTGTAAACCAGAGGTGACAGCGCACCCAGTGGTGGCAAGGCCACATGCCAATAAAACAGTCAGTTGAAAATGTCGCACGCGAGATTCCATTATTAATTTTTTAAAATCTTTTAAATCAATTGCTGCCATTTTACCGAACTTGTCAAATAGGTACATAGCAATTTGTAATCATTTTGCAGATTCTGTCAAATTCTTTGCGAAAAGTGATAAAAATCACAAATTGTGAACTTACTCTAAATTTAAAAAGTTGAATATTCACAAAAACTATACACTGATGCATCTTTCAACTAGGGTCTGTTGACATTTCATAAAGGCAGCCACAGAAAAATACAAGCTAAGGCAACTGCGCTTTGAAAGTTTCGCTTTAGTTTATCAAACCGTGTAGCAATTCCTCGAAATTGCTTCAAACGACAAAATGAATTCTCAACTAAGTGTCTGATTTTATATAAATACCAGTCCATATGATCATTACTTGATCTTGTGTTTGATTTCTTCGGTATATTCGCTTTAGCACTTCTATTTTTAATCTGCTCTCTTAATGTTTCTGAATCATAGCCTGTATCCATACAGACCATTTCAGTGTCAGTTAAATCTAATTGTTCGACTAAAATAGGGCAACTTTGACATCATGGGTTGTTCCATCTGAAATAATAAATTCGATCGGGTTACCATGAGAGTCAACAGCTAAGTGGATTTTCGAACTATTACCCCCAACACTTTTTGAAATATCTTGATCAGGGATTCCTGCTGAATGTTGGTGTGCTCTAACATGAGTAGCATCAATAAATATCTATTCATGATCAGCGTTCTCTGAGAATATTTTAAATATTTACATTAGCTTATCTTTATTAGACCAACGATTGTACTTTTGAGAAATTAAGTTAGGATTACCAAAGACCTCGGGTAAATCTTTCCAAGGGCATCCTGTTCTAATACGATATAGGATTGCCTCAAAAAAATTTCTCAAATTTGATTTGAGATAAATATTAAATTTGCGGACAATAGCTTTTAACTTAGACCAGTGTTGATCATTCAACATTGTACGAGGCATAGCGAGTAGTGAATTTGGTTTGGCGATTGAATTTTACTATCTCGCTATTTTTTTATACAGCAAATGTCAACATAGCTTAATTTGAGCACAAATCATAATAGAAATTTCATAAATTTCTGCTAGTATTCCTGCCGAAAGATTCATTATTTTTCATAAAATATAGATATAAATTGTAAGGCGCTCAAATGCTACAGCTTTCAGACCTAAAAATTGCCATTATTGGTTTAGGCTATGTCGGGTTACCCCTAGCGGTAGAATTCGGCAAGCAGCTGCCTGTTGTGGGTTTTGATATTCAGCAAAAACGTATACAAGAATTACAAAGTGGACAAGATCATACTTTAGAAGTGTCGCCAGAAGAACTTAAACAAGCGATACATTTAAGCTATTCAGCCAATTTAGATGACTTACGCAGCTCCAATTTTTTTATTGTGACGGTGCCAACCCCAATTGATGAATTTAAACAACCTGATTTAACTCCACTTATTAAAGCCTCTACCAGTATTGGGAAAGTACTTAAAAAAGGCGATGTGGTGGTGTATGAGTCTACCGTTTACCCAGGTGCAACTGAAGAAGCCTGTATTCCAGTTTTGGAACAAGTGTCAGGCTTAAAGTTTAATCAGGATTTTTTTGCAGGCTATAGTCCAGAACGGATTAACCCAGGCGATAAGCTACACCGAGTCACCAATATTTTAAAAATCACTTCAGGTTCTACCCCAGAAGTGGCAGACTTTGTAGACCAAGTTTATAACTTGGTGATTGAAGCAGGTACACATAAAGCCGCTAGCATAAAAGTGGCTGAAGCAGCTAAGGTCATTGAAAATACCCAACGTGATGTGAATATTGCTTTAATTAATGAATTAGCCGTGATCTTTAATAAGTTGGGTATTGATACTGAAGCGGTTTTACAGGCTGCGGGAACCAAGTGGAATTTTTTACCTTTCCGTCCAGGTTTAGTCGGTGGGCACTGTATTGGGGTAGATCCATATTATTTAACCCATAAAGCACAGTCTATTGGTTATCATCCTGAAATTATTTTAGCGGGTCGTCGTTTAAATGATGGTATGGGCGCTTATGTGGTGACTCAGTTAGTCAAAGGGATGATTAAAAAGAAAATTCAGGTAGAAGGTGCTAAAGTTTTAGTCTTAGGCTTAAGTTTTAAAGAAAACTGCCCAGATATTCGTAATACCAAAATTATTGATATTGTGAGTGAACTGAAAGAATATCAAATAGATGTAGATGTATATGACCCTTGGATAGATGTGCAGGAGGCCGAGCATGAATATGGCATTCGCCCTGTACAGTCAGTGAGTGACAATAGCTATGATGCGATTATTTTAGCGGTCGCGCATGAGCAGTTTAAACAGATGGGGGCAGCGCAAATTCGTGCTTTGGGTAAACCAGAGCATGTACTCTATGATTTAAAATATGTGCTAGACGCGAAAGAAGCCGATATTCGACTTTAAGTAAAGTGCAAATAAATAAAAAATAGGGAATGATAAGTTTATGAGTCAATATCAAATAGTATGTGAGCAATTACAACACGCACCAAAAACTTGGTTATTAACAGGTGTGGCGGGTTTTATTGGCTCAAACTTATTAGAAGCTTTACTGAAGCTGAATCAGAAAGTTGTGGGTTTAGATAACTTTGCCACAGGTCATCAGCATAATTTGGACGAAGTGCAACACTTGGTGAGTGTAGAGCAATGGGCAAACTTTAAGTTCTATGAGGGTGATATTCGTAATCTAGAAGATTGCCAAAAAGCCTGTGCAAATGTGGACTATGTATTGCACCAAGCAGCTTTGGGTTCTGTGCCACGTTCTATTGCAGACCCAATTACGACTAATGCTGCCAATATTACAGGTTTTTTAAATATGTTGGTGGCAGCACGTGATGCTAAAGTATCTAGCTTTACGTATGCTGCCAGTAGTTCTACCTATGGTGATCATCCTGCATTGCCAAAAGTGGAAGAAAATATTGGTAACCCGCTTTCGCCTTATGCAGTCACTAAATATGTAAATGAGTTGTATGCAGATGTATTTGCAAGGACTTATGGTTTTAAAGCCATTGGTTTGCGTTATTTTAATGTGTTTGGTAAACGTCAGGATCCAAACGGTGCCTATGCTGCGGTGATTCCAAAATGGACCGCAGCCATGATTGCAGGTGATGATGTTTTCATTAATGGTGATGGTGAAACCAGTCGTGATTTCTGTTTTATTGAAAATACAGTTCAAGCGAATATTTTGGCAGCAACTACGCATAATGATGAAGCCAAAAACCAAGTCTATAATGTAGCAGTGGGCGATCGTACTACAATAAATGATTTGTATCGTGTGATTCATGCTGCACTAGCTGAAAATGGCGTGAATTACTGCAAAGATGCAGTGTATCGAGACTTCCGTGCTGGAGATGTACGTCACTCCCAAGCTAGCATTGCCAAAATTGAGAAAGCTCTGGGTTATGCACCTGAGTTTCGAATTGATGCTGGTATTCAGCTGGCCATGCGTTGGTATATTAAAAAGCTGACATGATTGCGCGTATTTTCGCCAAATATCAGTCGATTGGCTTAATTACGTCGAGTTTATTGGTAGGTGTGATAATTACATTTATCGCACTCCCTTTTTTAACGCGCCTTTATTCGGTGCAGGATTTTGGTGAATATGGCATTGCCTTGGCTGTGGTCAGCGTTTTATCGACCATTGTCAATTTGCGTCTCGATCAAGCCTTACTAGTCGCGGAAGAGCAGGACAAAAAAAGCCTGATCTTTGAAGGGGCGGTGTTCTCAACGGTCATTGCAATCATCAGTGGCATTGTCATTAGTTTTATTTTAAATGTTGAAATGGCAGGGGCTGTCGCGACAGGTGTGCTTGCCAATACCCTGATTCAAAGTCTATATAATTATCAATTTTCTGCACATAAAGAATATTTCTGTGCAGGTTTGAATATTTTTAGAAGTGCGATCGTCGTTGCGGCGCAATTGAGTTTGCCCCTGTTCATGCAGATCAGTCTGGTCAATAGCTACAATGTCAGTTCGATCCTGATGATCGTGGCGATGTTGCTCTACCTATTGAAGTATCAGCTCTATCAAGTCAGTTGGCAGGCGTTTAAAAATTATCAAGATTTTATTTATGCCAATACCCCGCATGCCTTGCTGAATAGTTTTTCGCATAATTTGCCGTATTATGTGGTGTCGCATTTTGTCGGTGTGCAGGCGATGGGTTTTTATGCCATTGTCGAGCGGACATTACGTGTGCCGATCAATCTAATTTCACAAACTTTACGTCAGTTTTTTATCCGTAAGTTTAAAAGCACGGATTCAAATAACAATGCGTTAAAGGCAAGTGTGCTTTTAAGTTTGGTGTCACTGCCTCTTTTTGCAATTTTCTTTATCTTGCCTGAATCGCTATATCTTTGGATTTTCGGTTCTGAATGGGTTGGCATCTCAACTTATTTCCAAATTTTAGCGTTGGGCTATTGGGCGGTTTTTTGTAATCCGCCAAGCTCGGCTTATTTAATTGCTAAGCGAAATAGCCAAGTCTTATTTAAACTGCAAATCGTAGAGCTAATCATTAAGTTCGCTTTATTTGCAGGCTTATATGTTTTATGTGCTGATAAAATTTATATGCTCTTGGCGGTGCCTGTGGCGCTAATCATTTATAACTTTGCCATTTTGTATGTGGTGTGGAGAAACAAAAGCTGATGTTTTTTAAACTGTTAAAACTGATGAATTGGTTCACTGCACAATGCCGTCAGCAATTTTATAACCTGGCTTTTGGCACGAAATTTCGTTATTTCGGTAAAGCCTGTACGGTCGAAATTAGTGGACAAGTGAAGATTGGTCAGAATGTTTATATTGGCGATCATGTCAGTTTAATTGTCGAGCAAGGTGCAATTTTAGAAATCGCGGATAACAGTTTTATCGGTGAAAGTTGTTATATCAAATGCTTTGGTGGCAAGGTGTCGATTGGCAAAGACGTCAGCATTAACTCGAAGTCATTTATCAATGGCTGTGGCGGTGTGAGCATTGGCGATAACACCCGTATTGGCACGCAAAGTATCATCATTGCCAGCAATCATAAATTTGGTGAACCTGATGTGTTGGTGAAAGACGCGATTACCAAACAAGGGGTCAGTTTAGGCGAAAATATTTGGCTTGGTGCACGGGTGACGGTACTTGATGGTGTGAAAATTCCAAGCGATTCGGTGATTGGCGCGTGTAGCCTCGTGTCGAAACCTTTGGATGAATCAGGTGTCTATGTCGGTAGTCCTGTTAAAAAAATCAAATCGCTCTGATCTTATTTTTTCATCCTGCATCGTGACTGCGGTTTCCATATCGTAAAGTAGATTTTCAGCGTAAAATAGCTGACTTATTTTCCTCCTTTTAAGTTGCCTCGCCTCATTCAGGTATTGTGTATGTCATTTATGGTTTCTGCTTTTCTACAGCTGTTTGATTTGGCTTATTTTATGGCAAAAGGCAGTGTGGCTTATGCACGTAAAAAAGGTGTGACCGTCGGTGAAAATTGCCGAATTTATATTAAAAGCTGGGGCTCAGAACCATTTTTGGTCAGTATTGGTGATCATGTGACCGTGACCTCAGGGGTGAAATTTATTACCCATGATGGCAGTACTTGTTTAATCAAAGATGAGCAAGGTAAACGCTACCAACGCTTTGCACCAATTCAAGTCGGTTCGCATGTATTTATTGGGGTCAATAGCATTGTTATGCCTGGTGTGAGCATTGGCTCAAATGTGGTGATTGGCGCAGGTTCAGTGGTGACCAAAGACATTCCTGATCATAGCGTGGCAATTGGCGTACCTGCCAAAGTGGTATCCAGTTTTGCAGATTATCAAGCCAAAATTCAAAGTACTTGTGCCAGTGACAGTGAGCTTGCAGGTATCACGGATTATCGTGAGCGGGTTGAGCGCGCTATGGCCATTCAAGCCTCAAAAACACCGCATTAATATTCTCCCATTTTAAAATTTAGGTCTGCATATGTTGAATAAAGTCATGTTCTTTTTGCCAAGCTTGGGCGGTGGCGGTGCAGAACGTACTGTCATTCAACTCGCCAACAGCTTTGCAGAACAAGGTCTGAATATTCATTTGGGCGTGTGTGATGTCAAAGGTGATAAAGCCAAACTCTTGCCTGAAGTCAGCCCGAAAATTCAATTGGTGAATTTTAATTGCGGTCGTGTTGTGAATAGCATCACACCCTTAAAAATGAAGCTGAAAGCTGAGCAGTATGATTGTTTGGTTGCAACACAAACCCATACCAATATTGTGGCGAGTATTGCTAAAAAACTGGCAGGCGTTCAAACCGCATTAATTTTCCGTGAAGTATCGACGCCGTCTAAAAATTTGAAATTACAGGGTGTTGCTAAATTCGTTTTAAAAACTTTGGTGAATTGGACGTATCCCATGGCACAGCAAGTGGTCTGTGTCTCCAAAGGGGTTGAAGCAGATTTTTGTGAATACTATAGCTATAAGAAAAATAACCTGAGCACCATTTATAACCCAGTGTTAGATGATGCCTATTTTGAAAAGCTCAAAGCGCCCGTTACGCATCGCTTTTTTAATAATGACAATAAAGTGATTTTAGCGGTAGGTCGCCTGACTGAAGCTAAAAACTTTGGCTTTGTGATCCGTTCTTTTAAAGCTTTATATGATCAGCATTCTGAAACCCGTCTGATTATTTTAGGTGAGGGTGAACTGCGTGCTGAATTTGAAGCTTTGGTATCGGACTTGGGCTTAAAAGATGTCGTAGATTTACCGGGCTTTGATTCAAACCCTTATGCCTATTTTAAATATGCGTCGCTATTTGTTTTAAGCTCAAATTGGGAAGGTCTACCGGGGGTACTGATTCAGGCACTTGCCTCTAAAGTGAAAGTGGTGAGTACTGATTGTCCAAGTGGACCAATGGAAATTTTAGACCATGCTAAATTTGGCTTATTGGTTGAATGCAATGATCAAGCAGGTTTGACACAAGCCATGCAACAGGCAATTTTTGCCGATTATGTACATTATTCAGAAACTGATTTTGAAGCGCATATTCAGCAATTCCACAAGGCAACGGTATTGAAGCAGTACTTAAACATGATGGAGTCTGCAACATGAGCAAACCGTTGATGGTGCATGTGATCACCAACTTTGCAGGCGTGGGGGGTGCCGAAATGATGTTGGCACGCTTAATTCAGCAAACTGAGCATGACTATCAGCACGTGATCATTGCACTGATGAAAACTTCCAAGGTGTATCAAAGTACTTTAGAGCGTTGTCAGTCGCATTATGCGCTCGGTTGGAATGGTTTAAATACGCTGAGTACGGTGAGTAAGCTGCGCGCATTACTCAAAAATCTACAGCCCGCAACGGTGCAATGCTGGATGTACCATGCTAATGCCTTAACCAGTTTGAGTGTCATTTGCTTAGCAAAAAAACCAAAGGTGGTATGGGGCATTCATCACTCGCTTGCTTCCCCGAAAGATGAATCCATTAGCACGAAAATTGCCTTGGGTTTAAGTAAAATACTGTCACAGCAAGCCAGTGCTATTATTTATTGTGCGCATTCGTCCATGCAACAGCATCAGGCGTTCGGCTTTAAAAATGGCAATAGCCAAGTGATTGCCAATGGTGTTTTTCTCGATAAGTTTCAGCCAAATTTACAGTTAAATGAACCAACCGTGATTGGTTTTGCAGGACGTTATCACACCGCCAAAGGTTATCCGTATTTGTTTGAAACCATGGGTTTACTGAAAGATAAAAACATCATCTTTAAAGTCGCAGGTAGTGGTGCAAGCTTAGATAACGTGGAAGTGAAAGCTTTATTTGAGCAGTATCAGTTAGATACTCAAAAAGTGCATTTGCTTGATCAAATCTCGGATATGCCTGCTTTTTATCAATCCATTGATGCATTCCTCATGACCTCAATTACCGAAGGTTTTCCGAATGTGTTGGTCGAAGCCATGGCTTCAGGACTGCCATGTATCAGTACAGATGTTGGCGATGCCAAATATATTGTGCAGGATTTAGGAAGTATTGTTCCACCACGTAATGCGCAAGCTTTGGCGGATGCCATTTTGGCATATGTACAAAAGACAGAAGCACAAAAACAAAGTTTAAAACAGGCGACGCGTGAACGGGTAGAGCAGAATTTCAGTATTGAAACTGTTAGCCGTCAATATATGCAGGTGTGGAGCCAACAGGCATGAAGTTTTTAATGATCAGCAGTTTTTTGCCATCGGTACTCAATTTTCGTGGCAAGTTATTAGAAGCGATTTCTGCCCACGGCTATGAAATTCACATCATGGCACCTGAGTTTGCAAACTTTCCTGAAGAACAACAGAAATTGGAAGCACTTGGCTATCATTTACATGAAATTCCAATGCAACGCACCGGCACCAATCCAGTTGCAGACTTAAAATTACTTAAAAACCTGTATCAGCAGATTCATCGTATTCAGCCTGACTATGTGCTGTCCTATACCATTAAACCGGTTATTTACGGTACGCTTGCGGCTTGGCTTGCGAAAGTACCGCATCGTTTTGCTTTAATTACAGGTCTGGGCTATGCCTTTCAAAATGTGGAATCTGGCAAGCGTAGTCTGTTTCAAAAGCTGGTGCATGGCTTATATGCCCAAGCGCTCAAACGTAGCGATAAAGTCTTTTTTCAAAACCCAGACGATTTAAAGCTATTCCAAGACATGCATTTGCTTGATGCCAATAAACCAACGGTGGTGGTGAATGGTTCAGGGGTGAATGTGCAAGACTTTGATGTCATGCCTTTACCCAAAAATGAACAAGGGCAGGTCAAAGCCGCATTCTTACTCATTGCACGCCTTTTGGGTGATAAAGGCGTACGTGAATATGCTGAATCGGCACGTATCATCAAAGAAAAGCATCCTGAAGCGGAATTTCAATTGGTCGGTTGGATTGATGATAATCCATCAGCTATTTCTAGAGCCGAACTTGATACATGGATTGCCGATGATCGCCTCAAATATTGGGGCAAACTCAGTGACGTTCGTCCTGCAATTGCAGAATGCTCGGTCTACGTGTTGCCCTCCTACCGTGAAGGCACGCCACGTACGGTATTAGAGGCGATGGCTATGGGACGAGCGATTATTACCACTGATGCACCAGGTTGTCGCGAAACGGTATCGCACGGTGTGAACGGTTATTTGGTTGGAGTCAAGTCTGTAGATGATTTGGTGCAAAGCATGCAATACTTTGTTGAAGATCCAAAACTGACTGAGTATATGGGAAAGCGTTCGCGGGAAATTGCGCTGAATAAATATGATGTGCATCAAGTGAATAAGCACATGATGGCTGAAATGGATATCCATTAAAGGCGATTTACCCAATTTTAGAGACGATCCAGATGACCTTAAAATATATAAAAAGTGATTTATACCGTTATACCGGCAATGTCAGTTTTAAAACTTTTTTGAAAACTTATTTTTTCAATCGCGGTTTTAATTTTTCATTTTGGTTACGTTTAGCCAGCGCTCAAAGCAAGTGGGCAAAACTGGCCTATCCTATTTATTATTATAAAAAAAAGCAGTACGGCATTGATATTAATACCACGACTCAAATTGGCTACGGCTTGTTTATTGGGCATGGCGGGCCGTTGGTCGTTAATCCGACAACCGTGATTGGCAATAATGTGAATTTATCGCAATTTACCACCATTGGTGCAAATGGCGGCCGTCAAGCCGCAGAAATTGGCGATAATGTTTATATAGGGCCAAATGTCTGCATTATTGAGCATGTCAAAATTGGCAATAATGCCACTATAGGTGCGGGCAGCGTTGTGACAAAAGATATTCCTGAAAATGCAACTGCGGTAGGAAACTACGCAAAGGTGATCAGCATGAATAATCCGGGTCATGCAGTTAATCGTCGTTGGACAGATCTCTAAACGGCTATATGGTTTAGCAGCTTTTAGAATGGGGAATACTTGAATCCCTGTGATGTTGAAATATTTTACAAATCTGATGGCTTTGGACAGGGTATAATCATTGCTAGAAATGAATATTGACTCCGCCATTTTTATCTAACCTCAAGAGTGAACCATGTTAAAGCGCTTATTGGATATTGTGATTGCATCATCTGCGCTAGTGCTGCTGTCTCCTGTATATGCTTTTGTGGCATATAAGGTGCGAAAAAATTTGGGTTCACCCGTGTTGTTCCGTCAGGTGCGTCCGGGGCTCAATGGCAAACCTTTTGAAATGATCAAATTCCGCAGTATGAAAGATGCGGTTGATGCACAAGGTCATTCCTTGCCTGACAGTGAGCGTTTAACACCCTTTGGTCAAATGCTGCGTTCCAGCAGTTTGGATGAAATGCCTGAACTGTGGAATGTGATTAAAGGTGAGATGAGCATTGTCGGGCCACGACCACTGCTGATGGAATATTTACCCCTCTATAATGAGCAACAAGCCAAACGTCATAACGTGCGTCCGGGCATCACAGGGTATGCGCAAGTGAATGGTCGTAATGCCATTTCATGGGAAAAGAAATTTGAGCTAGACACATGGTATGTCGAAAACCGTTCATTATGGCTTGATTTTAAAATCATGTTCAAAACCATAAAAAAAGTCATCGCCAAAGATGATATTAGTGCCGAAGGCGAGGCAACCATGAGTAAATTTGCCGGCACACCGGAACACAAAAAATGACAACACTTTATGCAATTTATGGTGCTTCAGGTTGTGGGCGCAGTCTGATGCCCATTGCCCGTCAGCAATTGGCGCGTGAACAAGATCAATCTGAAATTGTCTTTATTGATGATGCTTTGACAGAAATCGGTTTGGTGAATGGTCATCGTGCTATGAATTATCAAGCATTTTTAGACCAATCAGCCTCTGAAAAATACGTGCAAATTGCGATTGCCAATAGTTGTGTACGAGAAAAAATTGCTCATCGTTTAGAAGCCGATGGTATTCAGCTTTGGTCGATCTCTGCCGATAACGTGATTTTCATGGATGAGGTTCAAATCGCGGAAGGTTCAGCTTTAAGCCCATTTGTTACGATTACCTCCAACATTAAAATCGGCAAATGCTTCCATGCCAATTTATACAGCTATGTGGAGCATGATTGTGTGATTGGGGATTTCGTTACCTTTGCGCCAGGCGTAAAATGCAACGGCAATATTCATATTCATGACCATGCCTATATTGGCGCAGGTGCCATGATTAAGCAGGGCACGCCCGATCAGCCATTGGTGATTGGCAAAGGCGCGATTGTCGGCATGGGTGCCGTAGTCACCAAAAGTGTCCCTGCGGGCGCAACAGTGGTGGGTAATCCTGCGCGGATTGTCACGACTTCACAGTAATACGTTTTAGGAAAATTCCATGTTAAACAGTGCATTTGAACCTTGGCCAAGCTTTACTCAAGCAGAAGCCGATGCGGTATCAAAAGTCCTTTTATCTAATAAGGTGAATTATTGGACTGGTCAAGAATGCCGTGAATTTGAAAAGGAATTTGCACAGTTTGCAGGAACCAAGCATGCAGTTGCCGTGGCCAATGGTACAGTCGCACTCGATTTAGCACTCAAAGCCTTAGGTATTGGTGCAGGCGATGATGTGATTGTCACCTCACGTACGTTTTTAGCTTCGGCAAGCTCGATTGTGACTGCAGGTGCTAATCCTATTTTCGCTGATGTAGAGCTGGCTTCCCAGAATATTTCTTGCCGTACCATTGAAGCAGTGATTACGCCGAATACCAAAGCGATTATTTGTGTACATTTGGCAGGCTGGATGTGTGATATGGATCCGATCATGCAGTTGGCTGAGGAAAAAGGCATTTTTGTGATTGAGGATTGTGCCCAAGCGCATGGTGCAATGTACAAAGGCAAATCAGCAGGTTCAATCGGGCATATTGGTGCATGGTCTTTCTGCCAAGACAAGATTATGACCACTGGCGGTGAAGGCGGCATGGTCACTACCAATGACGAAAGTTTGTGGAAAAAAATGTGGTCGTATAAAGATCACGGCAAAAACTTTGATAGCGTGTATAACAAGCAACATCCGCCGGGATTCCGCTGGCTGCATGACTCATTTGGCACCAACTGGCGCATGATGGAAATGCAGGCGGTGATTGGCCGTTTACAGCTCAAACAAATGCCAGAATGGACTGCAAAACGTAATGCCAATATGGCGCGTATCCAAGTGGCGTTTGAAAATAGTCCGTATTTTACTGTAGCAAAACCATCATCTGATTATGTGCATGCAGCCTATAAATGCTATGTGCAAGTCAATGTGGATGCGCTGCCTGAGGGCTGGTCACGTGATCGCATCATGGCGGAAATTAGCGCGCAAGCGGTGCCATGTTTTAGTGGCTCATGTTCAGAAGTCTATTTAGAAAAAGCCTTTGATGGCACACCGTGGCGTCCAGAGAAACGTTTAGCCAATGCCAAAGCCTTAGGTGAAAGCAGTCTGATGTTTCTAGTGCATCCAACATTGTCTGAGCAAAGCCTGCAAAAAACCGTAGATGCCATTCAAAGCGTGATCGCCAAGATTCACGCTTAAAACAGCGTATAATCACGCCGTGCTTTTTCAGCCCACATAACTGAGCCTCAATGAAAGATTTTATTCGTTCCATTGCTTCGTTACCGCGTCGCCAAAAACAAGTGGTTTTGGTGACCATGGACATGTGCCTGCTGCCACTGATGATGTGGCTTGCTTATGCCATTCGTTTGGCACGGCCCAATGTCACCGTAATGCAAGGGCTTGAGGCTTGGTATATTTTTGTGGCCATCTTAGGTGTACTGATTTTTGCATTGCTCGGGATTTACCGTGCCATTGTCCGTTCATTTAATGAAGATTATTTACTGCGGATTTCGATTGGGACATTTATTCAAATTGTGGCGTTGTATGCCATCAAAAAATTAGATGTTGCTTTTATCCCGATGAGTATTCCACTCATGTACGGCTTTATGCTGTTTTCCTACATGTGGTGGAGTCGCGCAGTGATTCGTTATGCGACGCTTAAAACCTTTGCTAAAAAACAAACCCGTAAACGCGTGGCGATTTATGGTGCAGGACTTGCAGGACAACAAATTGCGGCAGCCTTAAACCGTTCTGATGATTATCTACCAGTCTGTTTTATTGATGATAAAACATCACTCAAAGGTCAGTCTTTAAGTGGTTTAAAGATTTACTCACCGAAAAAAGCGCAAAAGAAACTTGGTAAATTTGGCATTGAGGAAGTCTTACTCGCCATGCCATCGGTTGGACGTGCACGTAAAAAGGAGATTATTGAATCATTTGAAGCCACTGATGTGAAAATCATGGAGTTGCCCGGTGTCACCCAGCTGGTTGATGGCAAAGTCAAAGTTTCTGATATCCGTGAAGTGGATATTATTGATTTACTCGGTCGTGATCCTGTACCACCGAAGCCTGAGCTTTTAGAAAAAAATATTAAAGATAAAGTGGTGGTGGTGACTGGGGCAGGGGGGTCAATTGGCTCCGAACTGTGCCGTCAGATCGTGAAGCATCAGCCGAAAATGCTCGTACTATTTGAGATGTCTGAATTTGCACTGTATTCAATTGACCGAGAATTACAAACTTCAGGTATACAGGTTATACCTGTTTTAGGTTCCGTGACCAATCAAGCAAAATTAGAACGTATTTTGCAACAATACGATGTGCAAACGGTCTATCACGCTGCAGCCTATAAGCATGTGCCTTTGGTTGAAGCCAATCCTTTTGAAGGAATTTATAATACATCGATTGGTACACAGCGCAGTGTAGATGCTGCTGTAGCTCAAGGTGTGGAAACCTTTGTGCTGATTTCAACTGATAAAGCGGTACGTCCGACCAATGTCATGGGTGCTTCAAAGCGAATGGCAGAGTTATATTGCCAAGGTTTAGCTTCAACCAATCCTAAAACGCAAATCAGTATTGTGCGTTTTGGTAATGTTTTAGGTTCGTCAGGTTCTGTGGTGCCTTTGTTTAAAAAACAAATTGCGCAAGGCGGACCAGTGACGGTGACCCATCCCGAAGTGACGCGTTATTTTATGACCATACCAGAAGCTGCACAGTTGGTGATTCAAGCGGGTGCGATGGGAACAGGTGGTGATGTATTTCTACTTGATATGGGTGAGTCAGTGAAGATTATAGACTTGGCTCGACAAATGATTCGCTTGAGTGGTTTCAGGCCTATTGATGAAAATGGGGTGGGGGATATTGAGATTGATTTTACAGGGTTGCGTCCCGGTGAAAAGTTATATGAAGAATTGCTGATTGATCAAGAAGGTATCGAGAAAACCAAGCATGAAAGAATTTTAAAATCTTTTGAAAAAAGTTTTGAGTTTGAAGAAATCCTTGAAAGCTTTATAGAATTTCAAAAATTACATCAGCATGAGAATGTGAATGAATTAATTAAGATATTAGAAAAATTTGTAGATGGTTATTTATCAAACAAACTTGATGCATAATGAAGCAGGAATACTGTAGCAATACGAAATTTTCATTTTACATTAAATAATAGATGTTATAATTGAAATGTATAAAGATGAATATTCTTAGCAGTTCGATAGTGTTGAATTTATAATTTTAGGGAATATATGAAAATTCTAGTCACAGGTGGTGCTGGTTTTATTGGGTCGGCCGTTATACGTCATATTATAAAAAATACAAATAATGAAGTTTTAAATGTTGATAAATTGACCTATGCGGGGAATCTCGAATCTCTTAAAGAAATAGATCAGAACGAGCGTTATCATTTTGCTCAAATTGATATTTGTGATGCTGATGCTTTAGAAAACGCTTTTAGTCAGTTTCAACCAGAGTTAATCATGCACTTGGCTGCTGAATCTCATGTTGATCGTTCGATTGATGGACCTGCAGAGTTTATCACCACCAATATTGTAGGCACATACACGCTTTTAGAGGTGAGTCGTAAATATTGGTTAAGCTTGAATGAAGAAAAAAAACAAGTATTCAGATTTCATCATATTTCGACAGACGAAGTATATGGTGATTTAGAGGGTACGACAGATTTATTCACTGAAAACACATCTTACGCACCTAGCTCACCTTATTCTGCAAGTAAAGCAAGCTCTGACCATTTAGTCCGTGCATGGCAACGTACTTATGGATTACCAACGATTATCACCAATTGTTCAAATAATTATGGCCCGTATCATTTTCCAGAAAAATTGATTCCTTTAGTCATCTTGAATGCTTTAGAAGGTAAGGTACTTCCGATCTATGGTAAAGGTGATCAAATTCGCGATTGGTTATATGTAGAAGATCATGCGAGAGCATTATATAAAGTGGTGACTGAGGGTGTTGTCGGAGAGACTTACAACATTGGTGGGCACAATGAAAAACAAAACATTGAAGTAGTGAAAAAAATTTGTAAGATTTTAGATGAGTTAAGACCTCAAGCGAATGCAGAGCCTTATGAAAGTTTAATTACTTTTGTTAAAGATCGTCCAGGGCATGATTTGCGTTATGCGATTGATGCGTCAAAAATGGCCAAAGAATTAGGCTGGAAACCAGAAGAAAGCTTTGAAACAGGCCTTCGTAAAACAGTTCAGTGGTATTTAAATAATTTAGACTGGTGCCAGCGTGTACAAGATGGCAGTTACCAACGTGAAAGATTAGGTATGTAAGCATAATGAATACAAAGGGTATTATTTTAGCAGGTGGTTCGGGTACACGTTTGTATCCGATTACCAAAGGAGTCTCTAAGCAGTTACTGCCGATTTATGATAAACCGATGGTTTATTATCCATTGTCGGTGCTAATGCTGGCAGGCATTCGTGAAGTGCTGATCATTAGCACGCCAGATGATATTGATGGCTTTAAAAGATTACTAGGCGACGGATCTCAGTTTGGCATTGATATTGAGTATGCGGTTCAACCAAGCCCTGATGGTTTGGCACAGGCCTTCATTATTGGTGAAGATTTTATTGGCGATAGCAATGTTTGCTTGGTGCTTGGCGATAACATTTTTTATGGTCAAGGTTTTACGCCTATGCTTAAACAAGCTGTTTCACGTCAAAAAGGTGCGACGGTATTTGGTTATCAAGTTAAGGATCCTGAGCGTTTTGGCGTTGTGGAGTTTGATGAACAAAAACGTGCAATTTCTTTAGAAGAAAAACCTAAACAACCTAAATCTCACTTCGCGGTTACAGGATTGTATTTTTATGACAATGATGTAATTGAAATTGCTAAGCAAGTAAAACCATCTGAGCGTGGGGAATTGGAAATTACCACAGTCAATCAGATGTATTTAGAACGTGGTGACTTAAATGTAGAATTACTGGGACGCGGTTTTGCATGGTTAGATACCGGAACGCACGAAAGTCTGTTACAAGCTGCTCAATTTGTAGAAACCATTGAAAAGCGCCAAGGCTATAAAATCGCCTGCTTAGAAGAAATTGCGTATAACAATAATTGGTTGATGAAGGAAGATTTGAAACGTATTAGTAAACAACTTTCTAAAAATAACTATGGTCAGTATCTGCAAGAACTAATTAAAATATGAAATTGAAATTTTTATGTAAATAAATATTAAAGTTTTAATTAGGACTATCAAAGTAATGAGGTCAAGAAAGAATGGTTGTTTTATGAGTGATAAAATACTTCATATTGGTGATTGTGATAAATTTATCCCTCCCTATATTGAATTTGTAAAAGAGAATTTTGATTTTAGTAAGCATGAGTTTCTATTAACAGATGGGATGGCAAAAAAGAATTTGATACCAGATTCTAATATTAGATTATTAAAGAATTCAAAACTAGGTAAATTAAAACACTATTTGTTAGTGTTAATCAAAATGAATCGAGCAGATAAGATTATTTTACATAATTTATTTGATCTTAAAATTGTTTTTCTTCTATTTTTTATGCCATGGTTGCTCAAAAAATGCTATTGGATTATGTGGGGAGCAGATCTTTATGTATATCAGTTTGGTGAGCGTAATTGGAAGTGGAAAATAAAAGAATTTTTACGAAGACCTGTTATAAAACGAATGGGTTTTTTTAGCACTACAGTACCTGGAGATTTTGATTTAGTAAAAAAAATTTATGGGACTAACGCAAAGTTTATTCATAATTTAATGTATCCGAGCCATCTATCTAGAAATTTAGATGAAATAGTGTGTAATCAGGATAAGCAGGGGGAAGTATTTGTCCAAGTAGGCAATTCAGCGGATCCAAGTAATAATCATTTTGAAGTTCTAGAAATACTTTCAAAGTTAGATTTAAAACATGTAAAAGTTTTTTGCCCACTTTCATATGGGTCTGAAAAACACAGAGAAGAAGTAATAGAATATGGGAATAAATTACTAGGAGAAAAATTCATTCCAATCACAGATTTTATGAGTTTTACTGAATATAATTCTTATATGGCATGTATTGATATTGCTATATTTAACCATAATAGACAACAAGCAATGGGTAACACAATTGGCCTTTTAAGTCTAGGGAAAAAGGTCGTAATGAAGTCAAATGTTACGCCATTTGAGTTTTTTAAAGATATAGGTGTTAAAATTTATCAATTAAATGATTCTGCTTTACTTACACCTATTTCAAACAATGTTCAAGAAGAAAATATTGGGATTATGAAAAAATATTTCCATATTCAAAGACTATACTCAAATTGGGAAGAGATTTTCAATGAAAAGTAAGATAATTGGCAAAGGCTTGTTAGCAAAAGCTTTTAAAAATGCTAAATCTGATAAATGCTTGTTTTTTTGTTCTGGAGTATCAAATTCTAATGAAGTTTTTGATGAGGCATTTAAAAGAGAAGAATCATTATTGATAGAAAACTTAGTATTAAATACTGATAAATGCTTCGTTTATTTCAGTAGTATTTTAGCTCCGTTAGAAGGAAATCTTTATTTTAAGCATAAAATGAGAATGGAAAAATTGATATCTATTTATTCTTCTAATTATCTAATATTTAGATTACCTCAAGTTGCTGGAGAAGTGCTAAATACAACATTGTTAGCTACTTTTACAAAAAATATTTATAAAGGTGAAAATTTTCTTGTTTATAAAAATGCAGAGAGAACCATAATAGATGTAGATGATATTGTTGAATTTTTTGATGTCATATATAGTTTAAAACTAAGGAATAAAATTATTAATTTATGTCCAAATTATACATTTAAACCAGAAACACTTATTAGTTTGATTTCTACTTTCCTTCAAAAAGAAGCATATTATAATTTAATTGATGGTGGAGTAAAGCAAGACTGTCTAATAAGTGAGGATGAAGTGGGTAAATTAATATTGGACTATTTTAATATTTATGATAATTATCTTGAAAAAGTAGTATATAAGTATGTGCCAAAAATAGTTAACATTATTATTTCCCAAGAAAATTTTAATATTAACTCTAAAAATTAAGATAGTGTAAAGTGATTGAATGAATATTAAAAAAGTATTAAATTTTGCAATAGGTCCTATAGGTGGGGCCTTTTTTGGGTTTATAACACTTCCTTTAACAGCTTGGTTTTTTACCGTAGAAGATATTGGTCGTATAGCATTTCTCCAAGTCATTATTGCCCTTTCAACGATGTTTTTTGGATTAGGTCTGGATCAAGCTTATGTAAGGGAATATCATGAAAGAGAAAATAAGAAAAACTTATGGATGCAAGTAACATTACCTGGTCTTGTTTTACTGCTGCTTTTTAGCTTTTTTCTTATAATTAATCCTTATTTTTTGTCAAATTATCTATTTGATGAAAAAAATGTGTGGATGAGTATATTAGTTCTTATAGCATTTATAGCAAATTACTTAACGCGCTTTTTTTCTTTGATCTTAAGAATGCAAGAAAAGGCATTTCTTTTTTCTATGAGTCAAATTTGGCCTAAACTGATTAACATTATACTATTAATCAGTTTTGTGTTTGTTTATGAATATAAATACTTTATTCATTTGTTATGTGCGCTAGTAATTTCAAATCTTATTGCTTGTTTGATTTTTGCATGGAATACCAAGAGTGAGTGGTTCTCCATAGAGGGTCTTCACTTTAATTTTAATGAACTCAAGCCACTGCTAAAATTTGGTGCGCCATTGATTATTGGCGGCTTGGCTTTTTGGGGCTTGAATTCAATAGATCGAATATTTTTAAAAACCTATTCAACTTTTACTGAGCTTGGTATTTACTCCATAGCGACCAGTTTTGCTGCGATTGCAATTATTGTTCAAAGTATCTTTTCGACTGTTTGGGCTCCAACTGTTTATAAGTGGGTGAAAGAGAATAAAAATTTAGATAAAATTAATGATATTAGCTGGTATTTGACTATTATAATTGTCTTTATTATCTCGCTAGTGGGTTTATTTGCAAATGTTATCGCTTTGGTTTTACCAGAGCAGTATAATGCAGTTCAATATATTGTTATGCCAGCTTTAATTGCTCCATTGTTGTATACACTTTCAGAAACAACAGTTGTGGGAATAGGGATTAGTCGGAAATCTTATTTTTCCCTTTATGCCTCTTTGGGTGCTCTTTTAGCGGCTATATTATTAAATTTTGTATTAACACCCCATTATGGGGCTTTAGGTGCAAGTATAAGTAGTAGTTTGGCATTTCTAGTTTTTTTCGTACTTAGGACAGAGTTTTCTGTTATTGCATGGAAAAGTTTTCCGCGTAAAAAAATGTACACTATTGTATTTTTAATGATTGGTTTCGCAATTGCTAATGCTATACTTCAAGAAAAATTATTCTGGTGCTTTAAGATACTTTGGTTGATTCTTCTTATTATTTCAGGTATTTACTTATATAAATTAATACTGAAAGGACGGGAAAATCTTAGATTTAATGGTTTGGTTAGGTAAAATGTCGAAATATAAAATTTGTGTAGTAGGCACGGGATATGTAGGTTTATCCAATGCGGTATTATTTGCACGAGATCACTATGTCACTAGTTTGGATATTAATGCCCAGCGGGTTGAGATGATTAATCAGCGTCAATCTCCTATTGCCGATGACTATATTGAACAAGCTTTAAGTAAACAAGAGTTAAATTTAACTGCAACTTTAAATGCTGAGGAAGCATATAAAGATGCCGATTACATTATTATTGCTACGCCAACCAATTATGATGTGGAAACGAATTATTTCGATACATCATCGATTGAAAGTGTGATCGCTCAAATTCTACCGATCAATACTACAGCAACAATTATCATTAAATCGACCATACCTGTGGGATATACGGTACAGTTAAAAGAAAAACTTAAAACCAATCAAATTGTATTTGCACCAGAGTTTTTACGTGAAGGAAAAGCACTTTACGATAATTTGCATCCATCTCGAATTATTGTGGGTGAAAAATCTGAACGTGGAGAAGCAATTGCTCAACTTTATTTAGATGCAACGATTGAGAAAAATGCACCAACACTTTGCATGGATTCGACTGAAGCAGAAGCGGTAAAGTTATTTTCTAATACTTATTTAGCCATGCGTGTAGCTTATTTTAATGAGCTAGATACTTACTGTGAAAAAAACAATCTAAACAGTTTGGATATTGTACAAGGTGTAAGTTTAGACCCACGAATTGGAAACCATTACAACAATCCTTCTTTTGGTTATGGTGGATACTGTTTGCCAAAAGATACCAAACAGCTTTTAGCAAATTACAAGGGTGTACCTCAAAATTTAATTCAAGCGATTATTCATTCAAATCAAACACGTAAACAATTTATTGTTAAAGAGATTTTAAAAAAACGTCCTAATGTCGTGGGTGTGTATCGTTTAACCATGAAAGCGGGTTCAGACAACTTCCGTGATTCTGCAATTCAAGACATTATGCGTGAGTTAAAAGAATACAATGTTAATGTAATTGTATATGAGCCAACATTAAATATTGAAAATTATGAAGGATATTCAGTTCAAAATAACTTAAATGAATTTATAAATATTTCAGATGTGATTTTAGCGAATCGTATGAATGAAGATTTAAAAGATGTTCAGTCTAAGTTATATACACGTGATTTGTTTGGTGAGAATTAAATAAATGCAAAATCTACCTTTAGTAACTGTATATATTCCTACATTTAATCGAGTTGAGTTACTCAAACGTGCGGTGAAGTCTGTACAGGATCAGACTTATAAAAACTTAGAAATCATCATTGTGGATGATTGTTCGACTGATGGGACACATGAGTATTTGGAACAAATTTCTAAAGAAGATCACCGTGTTAGATATTTTTTGAAAGAAACGAACAGTGGTGCCTGTGTAAGTCGTAATATTGCAATTGAAAATGCTAAAGGTGAATTTATAACTGGACTAGATGATGATGATTATTTTTTAGATATCAGGATTGAAAAATTTGTAAAATATTTTAATTCATGTTGTTTAAATAAAAATATAGTTTTTTTATTTGATAATCAAATTATAAAAAAAGGTGAAAGAGAATTTCAAGTTAAAAAAATAAGAGATTATTTTAAAAAAAGAAATATAACAAAGGAAGATTTAATTTTTAATAATTATATTGGAAATCAAATTTTTATAAAAACTGAAATTATCCAAAAATTTGGAGGTTTTGATCCTAAAATGCCTATGTGGCAAGACTTAGAGTGTTGGTATAATATTTTAAAAAATACTTTAGGAGTTGCAGTCAATATATTAGAACATACTTATGTTCATGATATCTCTCATGAATATGAAAGAATTTCTAACTTTAAAATTGAAAAAGGTGTATTGGCGCATAAGAATTTTTCTGAAAAACATAATATACTGGGTGTATACAAAGATTTTTTGTATACACATTTATATACTAATGACCCTAGGTTAATAGATGTTAGATTATTAATTTTAAAAATTAAACATCATTTTAATATTTATGATTTAAAAAAAATTTTATTTAATTTAAGTAAGTTGTTATGAAAATTTTTCTTAATTTTTTTATTTTTGTGATTCTCTTTATCACAGTTTTTAATATTAAAGTTTTTTTCCCACCTTATAATCTTCTTGTTATAACAGGTGGTTCTGGGTTTTTAATTTTTTTATTAAAATCTTTTAATGATAATTTGAAGATAAATAAGTTTTTACTAAATGGTAGTATTGGAATAAGTATTGCTATGATATTTTTCTTATTTTTATCTTTTTTAATTAATCAAGTTTACGACTTCTTTTTCTTTAAAGAAATAATTTTATTTAATTTTTTTAGCTTTTTTTCTGCTTATTTAGTTGTTTTTCTTATTGAAAAGAAAATAAAAAAAGAAAATTATTTGATGAAATATATATTTTATATGTTTTCTCTAGTAGTTTCTATGCAATTATTACTGTCATTTATTGCATATTTATCACCTGGATTTTTTAATTTTTTATTTGGGATTTTTTCTAGAGAAAATATTGATGATAAGGCGATAGGATTAAATGAAATAAGAATGGTGGGTTTAGGAGCTTCTTTTTTTGGTTCGGGGATTATCAACTGCTTTGCTTTAATTGTATTATCTTCATTTATTAGGTTTGAAAAACAAAAAAAAATAATATTGTTTTTTATTTTCTTTTTGATTTTTTTTCTTGGAATTATGAGTGCTAGAACAACGATTATAGGATTTATTATTTCATTATTTATATTGTTCTCTAGTATTGAAGTTGTTAGTAAGTTGTTGAAATTTTCTATTTTATTATTAATTTTATTATTTTTATTTAATCCTATAATTTCTTTTGATAATGAGAGGGTTTTAAATATAATTTCTTTCGGTTTTGACTTCTTATTTGATTATGAGAACTCTCAAGCATCTAAGTCTACAGGTGAATTGGGTGAAATGTGGTCTAACATACCCGATAATAGTTTGAAAACTTGGATTTTTGGAGATGTTTATTATCGTGATGGTCTAAGTTATTATAAAGGGATAGATATTGGTTATTTGAGAATAATTTATTCTGTGGGTATCTTAGGTTTGTTGGCGTTCTTTTATATTCACTGGTATTTAATTTCAAATATTACTTCTAAATATTTTAATTTTTTTGTAAAAATTATTTTATTTGTGATGATGATTGTTCTTAATGCTAAGGGTGTTACAAACTTTATTCCTCTACTTTCTATATTCTATATAGCGGCAAATTGGAATCGATTTATTCTATTTAAATAGAATACTGAATTAAATTTTGGAAGTGAAAATGAATTATGCAGATTTAACAGTTATAATCCCATGTTATAACTCTAGCCAGACAATAATTAGATGTCTTGATTCTATAAAAAATCAAACTTTACTTCCTGAAAAAATAATAGTTGTTGATGATTGTAGCCATGATAATACATTGGATATTCTGAAAGAATATAAAAAATATAATTCTAAGTTGAATTTAGAAATATTTGAATTAAATAAAAATAGTGGTCCTTCTTTTGCGAGAAACTTAGGCGTTAAATCTGCTAGTTCCGCTTATATAGCTTTCTTAGATAGTGATGATGTTTGGGTTAGGAATAAACTTGAAATCCAATATAAGAGCATGTTGGATAATGATTTGAATTTTTCATTTCATTTATATTCTGCATTTCCAAGTATTATAGTAAAAGATTGTATCTTAAAAAAAGTAACTTTATTTGATTTAGCTAAAAGACAAATAATTTGTACTCCGACTGTGATGGTTAAAAAAAATATTCTCAAAGATTTTAATACTGACATGCGTTTTTGTGAAGATTTTCTATGTTGGGTTATGTCAAACAATAATAATAATTTTTATTATATTGATTCTTATTTAGCCAATGGTTTTAAGAAGCAATATGGTGAGTCTGGTTTATCTTCTAATATGCGTGAAATGCATTTGGGTGTTTTAAAAGCATTTAAAATTTTGTATTATGAAAATTATATCAATTTATGGAGCTTTATTTTGTTTTCTGCTATGGAGCATGTTAAATATCCAATTAGAATTTTACGTAGCAAGAGTGTTTTTTAAATTATTTTATCGTATTCGAACTTTATTGGTAACTTTATTATGAAAATTGCACATGTACAAGTTATTCCGCAATTGTCTGGTGCTCAACAAATATCTTTAGATTTATTATCTAGTCTAAATTACGAAAGTAATGATTTGTACATGATTTGTGGTGAAATAAAAGAAGTCAATTCTGATTTTTTGGAAAAATTTAATAGTATTGGTGTTACCATTATTGAGGTTCCAAATTTAAAAAGGGAGCTTGGTAAACATGATTTTTTTGCTTTTATAGAGTTATATAGAATTTTTAAAAAATTTAATTTCGATATAATACATACAAATTCTACTAAGCCTGCCATATTAGCTAGAATTGCAGCACGAATGAGTGGTTGTAAAAAAATTATTCATACAGTACATGGTATTGCTTTCCATAAACATATTCCTATTCTGAAAAGGATTTTATATTACTTCGCTGAGTTGTTTTCAGTATATTTTGGCCATGAAAATATTTCAGTAAACAAGTACTATAATAAATTTTATCCTTTTGCAAAAACCAAAACTATTTACAATGGAGTTGATTTTTCGAAATTTTTAGTTGAAAAAAAAAGTAGTGAGTTAAATGGATTAAATTTTTCTTTTTTTGCTAGATTAGATGAGCAAAAAAATCCTATTGAGTTTATTGAAGCTATACATTTACTAAATTCAGAAGGTATTTTAGATATAAACAAGGATGTTATTTTTACTTTAGCTGGCGACGGCGAGCTTAAATCTGAATGCTGTGATTTGATAAAAATATATGGTTTAGAATCAAAAATTAATGTAATTGGATGGGTCACTGATAAAAATAAATTTCTGAATACTATAGATGTAATCTGCCAACCCTCTAAATGGGAAGCTTTTGGATTAACTTTCGTCGAATCAGCGTATTTTGGTATCCCTGCAATTGCAACAAAAGTTGAAGGAATACCGGAGGTGGTTTTAGATGGAAAGACAGGGCTATTATATGATGGAGGTGCACAAGGTTTGAAAGAATGTATGAAACAATTTGTCAATAATAGGAGTCTTGTTCATGAATTGGGGGAAATGGCACGTAAACGTGCGTTAGAAGTGTTTAGCAAACAAGATATGGTTAATAATTACCATGAAATATATTTCGAAAAATAATTTCAAAATCTATTGTGCATTTAGGTAATATGTAATCAATAAACTTAAAACTTTCTATATAACCTGAGTTCGATATAAAAAAAGAGTAGAAAAAAAGCCCTGTTTTTGTAACATATTGGTTCTCAAGACAAAATGTTATAAAACAAGGCTTCTCAATGGATCATATTACCGAATTATTTTGTATTTTGGATGATTTCTGCAAAAAATTTAATGAATCTTTAGAGAAAGCTTTAATTTCTAATCAAAAAACCAGGTTGAAAAAGTCAGCTTTAAGCTTGTCTGAAGCAATGACCATTGTCATTTTATTTCATCAATCCGGTTTTAGATTCTTCAAATATTTTTATTGCCAAATGATCGTTCCATTCTGGAAATCTGCTTTTCCTAAACTGCTTAGCTACAACCGATTTATTGAAATCATGCCCCGTTGTTTGCAAGCTCTGAGTAGTTTCTTCCATCAGGTGAAAGGAAAAGATACGGGAATCAGTATCATTGACTCCACTAAATTGGTAGGCAGAGTAAAACTTGAAGTGCGACATAAACCACCTAATTAATTTAAAGGGTTTATGGAGTATATAAAATTGTCATACCATCATCTTAACTTTGAAGATCGTACTGCATTAATGCTTGAGTCAAGAAAAGAAGGCTTTTCAGCCAGAAAATTTGCTGAACTCATTAAAAGACATCCTAGTACGATCTATCGTGAACTTAAAAGAAATAGCATCAATGACGTTTATCAAGCTCGATATGCTTCTGATAACACCTTCGCTAGACGTAGACGTGGTCACAGAAAACTCAAAATCGATTCAATCCTCTGGAAATTTATTGTTGAAGCGATCCGTTGTTTATGGTCTCCTCAGCAAATAGCAAAGCGTTTAAAGACATTTCCTGATTTGGATCAAACAATGAATGTAAGCCATACAACGATTTATTCAACGATACGAGCATTACCAAAGGGTGAGTTGAAAAAAGACTTATTATCCTGTCTGCGTCATGAAAATAAAAAGCGAAAAGCTAACGGTGAACCTAAAAAAGATTCTATATTACAGGATATTAAAACTATTCATGAGCGCCCAGCCGAAGTTCAAGAAAGAAAAATACCGGGTCATTGGGAAGCTGATTTAATTAAAGGTAAAGACAATAAAAGTTCGATAGCAACACTTATTGAACGAAATACACGGCTCTGTATCTTGGCAACATTACCTGATGCAAAGGCAGAATCAGTGCGCAAGGCTTTAACTGAAGCTCTGAAATATTTACCTGCAGAACTGCGTAAAACGTTGACCTATGACCGTGGACGCGAGCTGGCAGAACATAAAATACTTGAAGAAGATTTAGGCATAGATGTATATTTCTGTGACCCACATTCACCCTGGCAAAAAGGCACATGCGAAAATATGAATGGTTTAATTAGGCAATATTTACCTAAAGGGATTGATTTAAATCAGGCAGATCAGCATTATTTAAATCAAGTTGCCATGTCACTGAATACTCGTCCTAGAAAAGCGTTAGATTGGCTTACACCATTAGAGAAATTTGCTCAGCTTGTTGATTATCATAAGACTTTTCAAACTGTCGCACCTCATGTTTGAATTCGCCGTAGTTTGCCATAATCTTCGGATTAAAAGGCATCGTGTATTTAAAGGCTTGGCCGGTCGTGGAAAAAGTAGTACGGGTTGGTTTTATGGTTTTAAATTACATCTCGTTATCAATAATTTAGGTGAAATTATTAATCTCAAGCTGACATCGGGAAATGTTCATGATGTTGCTATATTAGAATCTTTAACTCAAGAATTAAAAGGGATCCTACTCGGAGACAAAGGCTATTTGAGCAAAGCAAAAGCCGAAGCTTTAGCAGCAAGAGGACTGAAAATATTGACCCCATCACGTCGGAATATGAAAAATAAACCCATCCAAACTGAAGAAGAAAAACAATTACTTTGCAGAAGAGGATTGATCGAAACAGTGAATGATCAATTAAAAAATTTACATCAACTTGAACATTCACGTCATCGTTCGGTAAATAACTTCATGGTGAATATCATGGCTGCTGTAGTGGCTTATTGTTTGAACCCCAATAAGCCAACTTTCCAAAATATGCTAAAAGGTTAAGTGGATTTCATCGAACTCAGGTTATATACTATGCACAGTATTAACTTATTTTGAAAAAAAGTGGTTGAAACAATGATTAAGAGAATTTTAGATTTTTTGATTGCATGTATTGCCTTATTTTTTTTATTACCAGTTTTCATTTTAGTAGCCTTTAAAGTTAAAAAAAATTTGGGCTCACCAGTACTTTTTCTACAAGAGCGTCCGGGAAAGAATGGTAAAATTTTTAAAATGATTAAGTTCCGTTCTATGAAAGATGCATTTGATAAAGAAGGAAATCCTTTGCCAGATGATCAACGAATTACACCATTCGGACATAAATTACGCGCAACAACATTAGATGAAATGCCACAACTATTCAATGTGCTAAAAGGTGACATGAGTATTGTTGGACCTCGTCCACAAATGAAAGATTTTCTGGAACACTATACTCCTGAGCAAATGCGACGTCATGAAGTCAAGCCTGGGATGACAGGGCTTGCTCAAGTCAGTGGTCGTAATAATCTTTCATGGGAAGAAAAATTTGAACTTGATGTGCAATATGTGGAAACTCAATCTATTTGGCTGGATTTTAAAATTATGTTTAAAACGGTTAAGGTAATGCTCACTAAAGAAGGTATTAATGCACCAGATCGAGAGGTTGGGGCTGTACGTTTTTCAAGTCAAAATGATTCTCAGTCTGAATCAATCCGTAAATAATTTATTTTTATCACAATGAATCATATGATCAAAAAAGCAATTCTCCCTGTCGCAGGCCTCGGTACGCGTTTTTTACCTGCAAGCAAATCTATTCCCAAAGAAATGGTCACAGTGGTAGACCGCCCAGCCATCGAATATGTGGTGAAAGAAGCAGTTGCTGCTGGCATTGAACAGATTATTCTTGTTACCCATTCTTCAAAAGCTTCGATTGAAAACTACTTTGATCGTAACTTTGAGCTAGAAACCACTCTAGAACATAAAAAGAAATTTGATTTACTCAAAGAAATCACTGAAATTTTACCGCCACATGTGAGTGTAATCAGTGTGCGTCAACCACAGCCACTTGGTTTAGGTCATGCTGTACTATGTGCAAAAGCCGTAGTAGGTGATGATGATTTTGCTGTGCTATTGCCAGATGTTCTTGTAAAAGATTCATCAGAAACCAATGATTTGAGTTTAATGATCCAACGTTTTAATGAAAGCCATGCATCACAAATTATGGTGGAAGCTGTACCAGATCACATGGTAGATCAATACGGTATTGTCGATGTTGCCTCTATACCTGCCGAAGGGCATAGCATTCAAATGCAAGGTATCGTGGAAAAACCTGCTGTCGACGCTGCACCATCAAACTTATCAGTAGTGGGTCGCTATATTTTACCTGCTAAAATTATGCAATTACTTGAGAACACGCCTAAAGGGGCAGGTAATGAGATTCAGTTGACCGATGCAATTGCAGCTTTGCAAGCGACCGATACAGTGGAAGCCTATCGGATGAAAGGGCAAACGTTTGATTGCGGCAGTAAATTGGGCTATCTCAAAGCAGTTTTACATTATGGCGTAGACCATCCAAAATTAGGTGAGGAATTTAAAGCGCTGATCAAAGAACTAAAACTATAAAAAGAGACTGATATGAAGGTTGCAGTATTTGGACAAACACTTTTTTCAGGTGTATTTGCTGCTTTGCTAGCAGAATGCGGTCATCACGTTTTTTGGTATGAACCACTGAAAACGTATGAAAGCGAACAAATATATATGCAAGATGAAGCTGTAAAAAATCTACTCAATAAACAACAAAGTAGTTTTTTAAAATACTGCGACTTTAATGATATTCCATTGGATGCAGATGCCTATTTCTTCAGTTTTAACCCAGCTGAAGAAAAGCAATGTATTGAGATTCTTCAAAACATCAAACAACGTCCTATTATTCACCCTAAATTGATGATCAATGCGTCTACTTTAGGGCTGCAAGGGACAGAAAAGCTTGCAAAAGTTTTGCATGAAGATGAGTGGGTCTATTTACCCGACATGATTCAGGAAGGAAACGCTTTACAAAGCTTTGCCCAAGCCAAGCAGTTGATTGTTGGAGCTGCATCGGATGTTGCTCAAATTAAAATGAAGGAACTCTTACGCCCTTTATTCCCACGTCAGCAGCAATATTTATTTATGCCCATTTTAGATGCTGAATTTACCAAGTTGAGTATCTCTGGCATGTTGGCGACACGAATTAGTTATATCAATGACTTGGCAATGGTTGCTGAGAAATTAGGCATTGATATTGAGTCAGTTCGTCAGGGGATGGCTGCGGATAATCGTATTGGAGGATCTTATCTCTATCCGGGGGCAGGCTTTGGTGGAGAAAACTTTTCACATGATATTCAGACACTAACGCATACGTTGTCAGGTGTGGGTGCAAATAGCCAACTCCTTGCTCAAGTTTGGGACATTAATGAGCAGCAAAAAGAAGTTTTATTCCGCAAATTATGGAATTATTATCATGGTGATTTAAAAGGAAAGACTGTTGCGATATGGGGCGCTGCATTTAAAGAAAAAACCTCCAGTACCCGACAATCTCCTATTCATGCCATGTTGGCAGCACTATGGGCTCAAGGTGTAAAAGTTAAATTACATGACCCTCAAGCCTTGGATGAAATTAAAAAAATATATGGTGAGCGACCTGATCTTATATATTGCACAGAGCAATATGAGGCAGTGCAAGATGCACATGCTTTGTGTTTATTGACTGCATGGAAACAATATTGTAGTCCTGATTATACCGGATTGCTTAAAACCATGCAGCACCCACTTATTTTGGATGGGCGCAATATTTATGATCCAGCGTATGTGAAGTCTCAAGGTTTTGCATATATGGGGGTAGGACGCTAATGCCTATGAAAACTCAACCCTATACGGTAGAACATTTAGATTCAGTTTTAGGTGGGCTTCATGGTTTAAAAGCTGAATTTGAAAATAGGCATTTAACAGAACTCTTTGCTGAAGACCCGCAACGATTCGAAAAATTCTCTGTGAATTTAGAGCCGGTGGTTTTTGATTTTAGTAAACATAGAGTCAATCAGCCCGTTGTCAAAAATCTAGTCCAGTGGGCACAGACACAAGATTTAACGTCGTGGATAAAGCGTTTATTTTCTACTGAAGAAATTAACTATACCGAACAGCGTGCAGCCATGCATTGGGCGCTACGGTTACCTAAAGATGATCAGTCTCATCCTGAATTAGCAAAACAAGTGCATACACAACTTGAGCGTATGTATGCTTTGGTAGAAAAAATTCATGCTGGTCAGTGCCGCGGCGCAACTGGTGAAGTCATTCAAAATGTGGTGAATATTGGTGTTGGAGGGTCAGATTTAGGACCACTGATGGTGAGTCATGCCTTATCTGATTTCAAAAAATCCACATATAAGCCACTCAATGTACATTTTGTTTCGACCATTGATGGTAGTCAGCTTTCGGATTTATTGCATCAACTTCGTCCCGAAACCACGCTGTTTATTATTTCTTCAAAATCGTTCGGGACCATTGATACCTTATCTAATGCGCAAACAGTGCGTTTATGGCTTGAAAAAGCACTTGGACAAGAATCACAAATTTTAAAGCATCATTTTATTGGCGTATCTACCAAAGCAGATAAAATGACGGAATGGGGCATTGCAGCCGATAACCAATTTTTACTTTGGGATTGGGTTGGCGGTCGCTATTCACTTTGGTCATGTATCGGTTTACCGATTGCACTGACAATTGGAGTTGATGGCTTTAAACAACTGTTAGCTGGCGCATATGCGGTAGACCAGCATTTTCAGACGGCACCTTTCGAACAGAATATTCCTGTATTAATGGGCTTATTGGGTGCGTGGAATAATAATTTCCTTGATATTCAGACCCATGCTGTACTGCCCTATGATGGGCGTTTGAAATATTTCGCCTCTTATTTGCAGCAGTTGGAAATGGAGTCGAATGGTAAATCGATTCAGCGTAATGGTCAAAAAGTGGATTGGGATACTTGCCCGATTATATGGGGGGAAGTGGGACCGAATGCACAGCATGCTTTTTATCAATTGCTGCATCAAGGCAGTCAAGCAGTGAGTTGTGATTTTATTGCGCCAGTGCAGCGCTATCAGGCCCAACAATTTACCTATGTCGATAATGCAGAGGCGCTGGTGGAACAGCATCATTTGGCCTTATCCAATTGTTTGGCTCAATCGCGCTTGCTGGCATTTGGTAATCAAGCTTTAAATCAACATGAAGTACAAGATTTGCCGGAATATAAACAATATGAAGGAAATCAACCAAGTTCAACCATTTTATTGCAAGAGCTAAATCCTTATAGTTTGGGCATGTTGATCGCAATATATGAACATAAAGTTTTTGTACAGTCGGTGCTTTGGAACATTAACCCGTTTGATCAATGGGGTGTAGAAAAAGGCAAAGAAATTGCCAATCAGCTACTTCCAATATTAAATGGTGATCGAAAGGATATTTCGGATTTAGATGGTTCAACGCAAGGCTTACTACAAATATTGTTAGGAAAAACTAATGGCTAAAATTTTAGTAACAGGTGGTGCAGGTTATATTGGTTCACATACTTGTATTCAACTTTTGAGCGCAGGGCATGACGTTGTTGTACTGGATAATTTGTCCAACAGTTCTGTCGAATCTTTAGCACGTGTTCAAGCGTTGGCAGCTAAAAAATTAGATTTTGTTGAAGGTGATATTCTCGATCAGCAAATTTTAGATCAAATTTTTCAGCATCATTCTATTGATGCAGTGATTCACTTTGCAGGTTTAAAAGCTGTGGGTGAAAGCCAAAAAGAGCCACTAAAATATTTTGAAAATAATATCTCTGGTTCAATTAGCTTGGTTAAAGCGATGGAGCGTGCTCAAGTTTTTAAGTTGGTCTTTAGTTCATCTGCAACAGTTTATGATGAAGCCAATATTTCACCCTTGAATGAAACCATGCCTACAGGTATGCCAAGTAATAACTATGGCTATACCAAACTGATTGTTGAGCAACTGCTAGAAAAATTAGCAGCTGCAGATGAGCGTTGGTCAATCGCTTTGCTGCGTTATTTTAACCCGGTAGGCGCACATCAAAGTGGTCAAATTGGTGAAGACCCACAAGGGATACCCAATAATTTGATGCCTTATGTCACACAGGTGGCAGTCGGCCGTCGTGATAAGTTGTCAATTTTTGGCAATGATTATGACACGGTAGATGGTACTGGTGTTCGTGATTATATTCATGTGGTCGATTTGGCGAATGCACATTTATGCGCATTGAATCATCGTTTAAAAACGCAAGGATGCCGTGCTTGGAATATTGGTACAGGCAATGGGATTTCAGTAAAACAAATTCGAGATACTTTTGAGAAGGTAAATGGTATTGAGATACCCTTTGAATATGTACCTCGTCGAGAAGGTGATGTTGCAACCTCATTTGCTGATAATGCCCGTGCTGTCGCAGAGTTAGATTGGCAGCCTCAATATGGTTTAGAAGATATGTTGAAGGATAGCTGGAACTGGCAAAAGCAAAATCCGAATGGTTATAACTAATATTAAAATTTAGTATGTAAATTCATTAAAGACAGTATGGCGAATTTTGTATTTGCCATACTTCTAACTATTTTACTTAAATATTGAATCGTGTATTGATTGTGCAAAAATAATAATAGATCTTATCTTTTATTTGAAAAAAATCGTTATCATATGTGAAAGATAAATTGATTGAAATAATATATGAAATATCAAACCCTTAGAGTTCTATCACTTGCGATTTTTTCTTCTCTAGCTCTGCCGGTTTACGCTCAAGGGATCATTTTGAATAATAATGATCTACGTACAGATCTAAATTGGCTAAACCAACAAGGTGTGATCCAAATTAGCACTTCGACTTGGCCATTGAGTGGTGAAGAAATTCAGCGTGCGTTATCTATTGCGAAAATTGAAAATAATGCTCAGCAGAAAGTTCTCAATTCGGTTATGGCAAATTTAGAAGCAGAAAATACCTCTATTAAGCTCGCTTTATTTGCTGAAACAGATCCACAAAACATCCCGCAAAAATTTGCAGATGAGCAAAAATCGCAATATCAAGCGGCGCTTGAATTGAATGCAGGTGGAAAGCAATGGGATGCAAGACTGCGAGTGAATGCTGAAAAAGATCCAATCATTGATCATGGGCAAGATGTAAATGTAGAAGGCTCATATCTTGCGGGAAAATTATGGAATCAATGGTTGATTGCTGGTCAAATCCCTACCTATTGGGGTCCTGGACATGAGGGTAGCTTAATCCGTGGTGATGCAAGCCGTCCAGTGTATGGTTTGACCATGCAGCGTGCTGAACAACAAGCATTTGAAACAAAGTGGCTGTCATGGATTGGTCCTTGGCAATATCAAGCCTTTGCAGGTCAATTAGATGATTACGATGCAATTCCCGATGCCAAATTATTAGGATTTCGTTTAACTGCACAGCCATTGCCGTACTTGGAGCTTGGTGCTTCTCGAGTTCTTCAATGGGGAGGTGAAGGGCGCTCAGAAAGTTTTGACTCATTATGGAATGCAATTAAAGGTAATGACAACTTTTATGATGGCGATCTAGATAAGTCTAATCAAATTGCGGGTTTTGATGCACGCCTTAATTTAAACCACTGGAGTGGTGTGCCGATTAGCCTTTATGGGCAATATGTCGGTGAAGATGAAGCTGGGCTTCTTCCTTCAAAAAAAATGTATTTAGCAGGTATCGACTATTCTTCACAATTGAATAATTTACCTTTGCAGGTGTATGCGGAATGGGCTGATACTCGAACCAATGGCGACGTACAAGGTATTTCCTATAATCACTATATTTATCAAGATGGTTATTACCAACACGGCTTCCCGTTAGGGCATGCCATGGGCGGGGATGGTCAAATGCTAAGTCTGGGTGGAGACATTCGCTTTGACCATATGAACCGTTTAAAGGGCCGCGTGTTGTTGGCGAAAGTGAATCAGTCAGGACCTGAGATTAATCAAGCATTTACTCAAAAAGATGAAATTAAAGCTTTAGATCTTACTTGGACACATTACTTAAAACCGAATGCGCCATTGAAAATCAATGGATGGGTGAGTGATTCTGATGTCTATGGTCAAGATACGGGAGTATCTATTGGAGTCGAAATTCCATTGGATCGTTCACTATTTTAATCAGTCGTCAGCTTGGATAGAATTTCTTTCTAGTTAAGCTAAAAAAATAAACCATTCAACTTATTAAATAAGTTGAATGGTTTTTTATTAGCATGCAGAACAATTTAACCTTGAATCAACTGCGTTAATTCATCCACATAGTCTTGCATCGGGCGTGGGTTTTGATCAAGACGGCTTTCAATATTTAAGCGCAATAATGGCTCAGTATTTGAAGCACGCACATTAAAACGCCATGCCCCAAAGTCAAGACTCACGCCATCGGTTTGGTCAATTGTTGGGTTTTGGCTGGCATAATGCTCAAAGATTTTTTGGATGGTGGCTTGAGTATCGGCCACTTTAAAGTTAATTTCGCCCGAACATGGGAACTTGGCAATCATTTCTTCGACCAGACTGGATAGTGATTGTCCTGTTTCAGACAACACAGAAAGCACCAATAACCATGGAATCATGCCGCTGTCACAATAGGCAAAATCACGGAAATAGTGGTGTGCACTCATTTCACCGCCGTAAACGGCATTGTGTTCACGCATTACATCTTTAATAAAGGCATGCCCAGATTTCGATTGAATCGCTTCACCTTGATATTGTGCGACCACATCAAAGGTATTCCAGACTAAGCGCGGGTCATGCACAATTTTTTCGCCTGCTTGTTTGAGTAAAAATGCCTGCGCCAATAAGCCAACAATATAATAGCCTTCAATAAATCGGCCTTTTTCATCGAATAGGAAACAGCGATCAAAGTCACCATCCCAAGCAATGCCCATGTCGGCTTGATGCTGCAATACGGCATCGCGGGTGCTATCACGGTTTTCCACTAAAATTGGGTTCGGGATGCCATTGGGGAAGGTGCCATCGGCATCATTGTGGATTTTGACCAATTCAACGGGGATATTCAGGGCTTTGAACTTTTGCTCAATAGCATCGACCACATGCCCTGCAGCGCCATTGCCTGCATTCATGACCAGTTTCATAGGACGAATTTTGCTAGGCTCGATATAAGTCATTAAATGTTCAATAAATTCAGGCAAAATATTGTAGTTTTGGGTGCTGCCTTTGTGCTCAACTGGGGTAAATTCGCCCGATTCTGCCAAAGCTTGAATGTCTTTTAGACCAGTATCGGCACTAATTGGACGAGCATTTTCACGTACCAATTTCATGCCGTTATAATCCATTGGGTTATGGCTAGCGGTGACTTCAATACCACCTTGCACATCTAAATGAAAGGCTGCGAAATAAACTTCTTCTGTGCCCGTCATGCCCAGGTCAAGTACATTGACCCCTGCATCATTTAAACCACGAATGGTGGCCTGTTTTAAGGCTTCACTGCTCAGGCGAATATCGCAACCAATCGCAACCGTTTTAGGTTGATAAATTTGTCCATAGGCTCGACCAATTTTATAGGCAATCTCTTCATTGAGTTCTGTGCCCAATTTTCCGCGAATGTCATAGGCTTTAAAACAGGTGATTTTGCTCATGTATTATCCTGAATATTTGGAAAAGTCGAATTGCTGCCTATGATAATCGAACTATGTGCAATGTGCTGTACAGAATGGAAGATCAATTGCTTGAAGATGTTTCAGGTCATTAACCGTGTGTGGGGTTGTTGCAAGATGGAGCAGGTCAAAGACCATGGATGAGAAAAGATGTTGTGATGGCAAGGATGTTTTTTATTGAGCGAAGTTGGTTAAAATACGGCTCAGACTTATGTGTTCGATATGATTGAAGATGAAATTACAGAAAAGTACTTTAGAGCCAGAGCAGAAACTTTCTGCGCCACAGAAAAAATTTCAGAAATTATGCCAAAAAATTGAGCAGGAACAAGTACGCTTGAATGAATGGCAGACCGCACAAGCCGATATTCAGGCACGTGCCAGCCGAGAAATTTTACCGACTTATGCGCAATTGCGTGAAATTATATTTCAGCAAATTCAACAATTGCTTCAGCAAAAACAACAAAAAATGACGGCAGCCCAACAAACTAAACTTGCTCAAAAAATTGAGCAACTCAGTTTGCAGCTTTTAGAATCGCAGCAGATGTCTGCCGAACAAGTTCAGTTTTTAACAGAATTGCTGAATCATTATGGCTATGATTTTGAGCGGCCAGACTTAGATGATCTAGATGAGATGTTTGAGGCTAAAACTGAGGCTGAGTTCGCAGAAGAAAACTTTGAGCAAGGTGGCTTTGAAGATGATGCTTCTGAACAAGAACGACTAGCACAGCTCAAGTTGGACAGTTTGAAACATTTTCTCTGTGAAGAATATGACCTAGATCTAGATTTTTTTGATTTTCAGCATGATCCATTAGATTTAGATGATTTTATAGAAAAATTTGAACAAAAAATGCAAGATCAAGAGGAGCTAGATTTTTTAAGTCAGTTGAGTGGTGCTCAAAAAGCTTTTGCCGAACAGCAAATTGCCCGTGAAAAAGCCAAAGCAGCAAAAAAACAGCAACAGCGTGAAGAAGCAAAGAAACTGGCAAATCAGTCCATCAAAACGATTTACTTAAAAATTACAGCGTGGATTCACCCAGATCGTGAGCAAGATGAGCAGAAAAAACAAGAAAAAACCGCATTGATGCAGCAAGCCAATCAAGCTTATGAAGCCAATGATTTATTGAGCTTGCTAAATTTGCAAATTCAGTTGGGTCAGCAGCACAATCTATCTTTCGCCAATCAACAATTAAAAGCGTATAACCTGCTTTTAGAAGAACAGTTAGAAACTTTACAAATGCAAGTAGATGACATTATTTACTCTTTTAATTGGAGTCAGTTTTTATATTCTAACCGTAAAATTAAAGTGCAAGATTTGTATCGAAAATATGAGCAAGACTATCGGCATGCCCAACAAAAATTAGCTCGAGCACAAGAGATACTGGAAAAATATCAAGACCTTAAACAATTAAAGCAATTGATGCGCAGTCAATATGTGTGGGAAATGCATGCTGTGGTGATGTAGACATACTGAGATTTGGGTCTGGACAAAAGCGAAGCTTGGGCTTGGAATATCTATGTCGGTAGACCATGCCCTCAGACTCCGTGATCAACATATTTTCACCCTATCGGGTGATGTTGGTGAAGGAGAGGTTGAATATTTTTTTACAATAAAAAAGCCCCAATCTTTCGACTGAGGCTTTTAAAATTCTGGAGCGGGAAACGAGACTCGAACTCGCGACCCCAACCTTGGCAAGGTTGTGCTCTACCAACTGAGCTATTCCCGCATGCGGTGTATAATACATTATGCAAAAATAGGGTCAATCCATTTATGCAAAAAATTAGCTTAATTGCATAAATAAACGACATTTTTCAGAACAACTGGCGATGAGATCGCCAAATTTGAATAGAAAAACACGCTGTAACAGCACCAAGCACGAATGATTCTGCCAAAGTGCTGAGAATTGTATAGAACGCAGTTATACTGCCAGGCAGCCTTTAAACCATTTTGGGAAATACAATCATGAGTTTAGAACAACAATTGTTGCAACGCTTAGCTGCTTTAAATCCAAGTCATTTAGAAGTTGTGAATGAATCTGCAGGGCATGGCGGTTATTTCCCAGGAAAAGAATCCCATTTTAAAGTGGTGATGGTCAGTGATGCTTTTCAGGGCTTACGTTCGGTACAACGTCATCAAAAAATTTATGCCGCTGTGGGTGATCTACTCGCGCCAAATAAAATTCATGCGCTTGCGATTCATGCCTTTGTTGCCTCTGAGTGGCAAGGCCAAGATACGTCAAGCCCTGAATGTGCACATGCACCAAAAGATGCGTAAGGGAAGGCTATAGATGGAAAATTTATCAATGCTGAACAATATTCACGTTGCTGCAGTGGCTTTGTTGCTGTTGGTGATTGTGGTGCGTGCCATGACTTTATTTAAAGGTACATTGAACCACTCTCCAAACCCTAAAGCATGGAAAGTCTTTGTAGCTTTGCAGCATTCGGCACTCACGCTGATTGTGGTGACAGGAGTCATTGCCTTATTTCTGAAGGATTTTCAGGTCGAAGCTTGGTTTTATGCCAAAATTATTTTATTTTTTGTGATGCTTTCTTCTTTGATTAAAGCGTATAAAAAAGATGAGCGTATTTTGCTGGTGCAGCGCCGTGTTGGCTGGGGACTGGCTCTGATTGCCTTCATTGCCATTTTAGGTTTGGTCATGCTTAAACCAAGTTTTGGCTAGGGCAAGTTTAAGGATTGTTAGACACTATGTACCAACAATCATAGCGGGTCGGTTAAACTGAACATATAACAAGAACTGAAGTCATTCAACGAGGGGCGACAATGCGCACACGTGTGGTGTTTAATCAGAAAGGTGGTGTTGGAAAGTCCAGTATTACCGTGAATTTGGCAGCAATCAGTGCTCATCAAGGGCTAAAAACACTGGTAATTGATCTCGACCCGCAAGCTAACTCCAGCCAATATTTACTGGGCGATGATGCGACCTATTCTGCCGATAAACCTGCGCTTGAACCCAATATTGAAAATTATTTTGAAGAGGTTTTGGGAGGCAATCAGTCCAAAGGTTTATTGGGTAATGCGCTAGGTTCGATTTTAAAAAACCGCAGCAAAGGTTTAGAAGCCTATGTGCATCAGTCACCGTTTAAGAATCTGGATGTGATTCCTGCCAGTCCGCAATTGGGTGGTTTGGCACATGCCTTAGAATCTAAACATAAAATTTATAAACTACGTGATGCCTTACAGCAATTGTCTGATCAATATGACCGTGTATTTATTGATACTCCGCCTGCATTTAACTTTTTTACGCTCTCTGCCTTAATTGCTGCAGATCGGGTGCTCATTCCTTTTGACTGTGATGTGTTTTCTAAACGTGCCTTACAAAGCCTGATTGAAAATGTATTGGAAACTCAGGATGATCATAATCCGCATCTGGAAATTGAAGGGATTGTGGTGAATCAGTTTCAGGCGCAGGCCAAGTTGCCGCGTGAAGTGGTTCAGCAACTCAAAGAAGAGGGCTTGCCTGTCCTGAACAGTATGTTGCCGCCTTCAGTGTTGATGAAAGAATCACATCATAAAAATTTGCCATTAATTCATTTGGCGACAGATCATAAATTGACGCAGGCCTATCAATCGTTGTTCAATGAAATTGAGCAAGCGTGATACACAGAGGTGAACATGAAAACATTTGCAATCGGTCTTTTGGCGGTCAGTAGTGTGTTGTTAGGTGCGTGTGCGACTACAGTCAAGCCGACTTATGTGTCACCTACGCATTATCAGGCCTTGAATTGCCAGCAATTACAAAGTGAATATAACCGCATTCAACAATATATTGAAAGTGGTGTGCAGGCACCAAAACGTACAGGCGTTGGTGTAGGCGTGGGCTTAGGTGGTGGCTGGGGCAGCCGAGGTGGTTGGGGTATTGGACCTAGTGTTTCGGTGAATATGGGACAGTCTTCCAATACCAAAAATACCGAATTAGCACGTTTATTGGGTGAGCAAGAAGCGATTGTGCAGGCTGCAAAATTTAAAGCCTGCCCGATTATAGTGAAGCTTAAACCTGCAACATCTTAAGAAAAAACACTGTGGTTGTGCCTATATGGCACAGCCATAGCTGAAAATTTTTTAGCAAAATGTTTCAGAGCTTCCCTGAAATGAAACATATAAAAACAAAAACTTAGATTGAATTGTCGTTATATTTATACGCTTTGGTCAGTATTGGCGTATTAGAAAAACTTGTCTTTTTTTATGGCTTTCATATAAGGTGTGCTCCTGTTTGACTGGCGTACTTTGGTGTTTATGATTGAAAGTTGGTGGTTTGTCTTGGCCATGATCGCGGTCTTGATGATTCCTGGACCGACCAATGCATTATTGGCGAGTTCAGCGCATCAACAGGGCATTGCGAAAACCAGTATGCTGATTCCTGCAGAATTATTTGGCTATGCTTATGCAATTAGCTTATGGGCTCTGCTGATTCATTTAAGCGCCCCAATTTGGCCGTATTTTATTGATATTTTACATATTTTGAGTGCGGGCTATGTATTTTGGATGGCCTTTCATTTATGGAAGCAGTCGCATTTAGAGCAGCACAGTCAGAAGCATCCAACCATTCGCCCTGCGCAATTATTTTTCTCCACCTTTAAAAATCCAAAAGCCTTGTTATTTGCTGCGGGTATTTTCCCTGTAGAAACATGGAATAACCCGACCAATGTAGCGGTAGTCTACGTGCTATTTAGTTTGGTGTTGTTGCCTACCGCATTATTTTGGATGTCATTTGGACGGGTGATTTTGGCCAGAGAAACTAAAAAAGTCACAGCCGATTTACTCTATAAAGGTTCGGCCTTACTTTTAGTGGTATGTATGTTGCCTGTGGTAGCACGGTTTTTTTAAGGGTTCAAATACAGAATCTACGTAAAGATTAAACCAAGGATGCGCAGCGCATCCTTGTAGGAAGAGTATTCAACACTTGAATTTTTCCAATATGCGTACACTTAAGCAGGCTTTTTCTTGAGTTTTTGGCGAATAAAACCAATCACCCCTGGCAAAACACTCAGAATAATAATACCGAAAATTAAATAGGTGAAATTGTCTTTCACAATTGGCATATTTCCAAATAAGTAGCCTAGGGTAATAAACGAAGCAATCCAACAAAATGCCCCCACCACGTTATAGGTCAGAAAGTATTTATAATTCATGCTGCCTGCACCCGCCACAAAGGGCGCAAAGGTACGTGCAAAAGGCACAAAGCGGGCAAAAATAATGGTTTTACCCCCATGACGTTCAAAAAACTTTTGAGTTTCGATCAAATGCTTTTTATTAATAAAACGTGATTCAAGCTCGAAAACCCGTGGGCCAATATATTTACCAATATGATAATTCAGGGTATCGCCCAGTACTGCGGCAATAAATAATAAAACCCCGAGTAACCAAGGATCCATCACGCCTGTTGAAGCCGCGAGTGCACCTGCTGCAAAAAGTAAACTGTCGCCTGGTAAAAACGGCATGACCACCAAGCCTGTTTCTACAAAAATAATCAGGAATAAAATGGCGTAAATCCATACCCCATATTGGGTGATGAATTCGAGCAAATGTTCATCGACGTGTAATATAAAATCAATCAGTTCCATGGGAAAAAACAAGCGAAAGTGTGCTCAAATCCTAGCAGTCCACAGGCGGAAAGTCAGTATGAAAAGGTAAATAATTTTCACAGCAATTTTAGGGATGCCAGACCAGCCACATCGGTTTTTTTTCGTTGCATAGATGCAACAACATGTCTTTTAAATGCGTATTTATCCTAAATTTTGAAAAAACTAAGATGTATTTGTCTTCAAGAATGAATCAAAAATATAGGTGATCTGATGTTTAATCCAAATGTTGTGTTAAAAAGTGTGGTCGAAAAAGCCAGTGTGCAAGCCATTGTAAGTTTATTTGCACGTGCTTTTTTATGCCATAGAAAATGCATAGTCTTTTAAAACTTAGAGTATGTGGTCACTGCAATATCACGAAGAAAAATAGCCATTTTTAGGATTGTCTGAATAGTGTGCGCAAGGCGCGGAAAAATGCTAGAATAGCGCGCTTAATTCGTTTGCCTTTCTATAGTTGTTTGTCATGACTACCAATACTCAAATTACTGAAGATCGTATCCTGATTCTGGATTTCGGTTCGCAATATAGCCAGCTGATCGCACGTCGTGTTCGTGAAGCGGGTGTATATTCTGAAATGTATGCCTACGATATGTCGGAAGAAGACATTCGTGCATTTAATCCAAACGGTATTATCTTATCGGGTGGACCTGAAAGTGTTCACCAAGAGGGTAGTCCACGCGCACCTGAAATTGTATTTAACTTAGGCGTACCTGTATTGGGTATCTGCTATGGTCTACAAACCATGTCAGAACAACTGGGCGGTAAAGTTGAAGCAGGTTCAGTGCATGAATTCGGTTATGCCGAAGTCGATATTTTGGTACGTGACAAACTGATTGGTAACTTGCAAGACCGTGAAAACCAATTGCACGTTTGGATGAGCCATGGCGATAAAGTGGCACGCATTCCAGAAGGCTTTCAAATTACGGCAAGCACACCAAGCTGCCCTGTGGCGATGATTTCTGATGAAACACGCCGTTTCTATGGTATTCAATTCCACCCAGAAGTAACGCACACGGCTAAAGGTGCAGAATTACTGTCTAACTTCGTGCATCAAATTTGTGGCTGCCGTGGTTTGTGGACACCAGAACACATCATCGACTTGCGTGTAGAACAATTACGTCAGCAAATTGGCAATGAAAAAGTATTACTTGGTTTGTCAGGTGGTGTTGATTCATCTGTAGTTGCTGCCTTATTGCACCGTGCCATTGGCGATCAATTAACGTGTGTATTTGTAGACAATGGTTTGTTGCGCTTGAACGAAGGTGATCAAGTGATGCAAATGTTTGCAGAAAACATGGGGATTCGCGTGATTCGTGCCGACGCTGAACAGCGTTTCTTAGGTGCATTGGCTGGCGAAGTTGATCCAGAGAAAAAACGTAAAATCATTGGTCGTGAATTTATTGAAGTTTTTGCTGAAGAAGCACGTAAGCTTGATGGTGTAAAATTCTTGGCACAAGGTACGATTTACCCAGACGTGATTGAATCTGCTGCCAGCAAACAAGGCAAAGCGCATGTGATTAAATCACACCACAACGTGGGCGGTTTACCAGAAGATTTAGCTTTTGAATTGGTTGAGCCATTACGTGACTTGTTTAAAGATGAAGTTCGTAAACTTGGCACCACTTTAGGCTTGCCACACAGCATGATTTACCGCCATCCATTCCCAGGTCCAGGTTTGGGCGTGCGTATTTTGGGTGAAGTGAAAAAAGAATATGCGGACATTTTACGTCTAGCTGATGATATTTTCATGCAGGAATTACGTGCAAGTGGTTGGTATGACAAAACAGCTCAAGCATTTGCAGTATTCCAACCTGTAAAATCTGTTGGTGTCGTAGGTGATGGCCGTCGTTATGCATGGGTAATCGCACTACGTGCCGTAGAAACCGTGGACTTTATGACCGCACGTTTCGCACACTTGCCGTATGACTTGGTGGATCGTATTTCAACACGCATTATGAATGAAATTGCAGAAGTTTCACGTGTGGTGTATGACGTATCATCTAAACCACCTGCAACCATTGAATGGGAGTAATTCAGGGATTTCACGAAGCAGTGCTTCGTGCCTGAATTACGCCAAGCGCTATGCGCGCGGCGGCTAGGGGTTCCAAGCAGCACTGCTGCTTGCCAGTTTTACGACATGAGCCTATTTTAAAGCACAGATTTAAAATGGGTGCAAGATGCTTGCGGCAGCTAGGTTTTCCTCTTACACATAAAAAAAGAGCACTCCATGTGCTCTTTTTTTATGTATGCTAAACAATCCAAGATTTAATTTCTTTTTTTACCGCAGATTTAGGGGGCTCAGGCATCCCCACATCAAAGCTGATGACACAATTTCGTCCACGTTGTTTGGCTTGGTATAAGGCCAAATCGGCTTCTTTAATCAGGGTTTGCAAGTCGGTTTGTTGTGGTTTTAAACTCGACACGCCAATGGAGACAGTGAAATTAAAACATTTTTTATCAATGCACATTTCATGCTGAGCAATTTTTTGTCTTAAGCGCTCTGAAATCATCAATGCTTCATCTAAGCTGGTTTCACTAAGCAGTGCAATAAACTCTTCACCGCCAAAGCGTGCCAAAATATCCTTGCGGCGCATTTCTTTACGGGCAATGTCTGCAATATTTTGTAAGACTCGATCTCCAATATCGTGCCCATAGGTATCGTTAATTTGTTTAAAAAAGTCGACATCAAACATCAACAAGCAGACCGATTCAGATTTAGGCCATGCATGAATTTTGTGTTCTGCCATGTGTACAAACTGACGTCGGTTATTGAGTTGGGTCAGTTCATCGGTATGCGCCAAGGCTTGCAAGGTATGAAAATTCCAGTCATCCAGCAAACTGCGTAAAAAGTGATGGCGGGCATTTAGGGTATTGATCCAGCTGATATACAAACTCAACAAACATACAGGGATATACATCACCATAAAAACTAAGGCATCCTGCAAGTTGGTGAGGGAAATCACCCCAAAAAACATGAGTACGCTCATGACCAATGAATTATAGACCGCAGGGCGGAAACGCACTTGAATACACAGATTGGCCATGAGTACAAAAATGACCGAGGCATAAACATAAGTGGAAATCCAAGGGCTTTGTGATTGCGACAGGATATAGAACCAAATACCGCAGCACAGTGTGGCGCTGACCGGTAAAATTAAATCCAGCAGGCGAATATCTTTGATCAATTTAAAGCAGAAATAATTGCCAATCAGCGCCAATACAACAGCACTGAGACGGAGTGTCGCCGAGAGTGTAGTGACATCTGGAATGATGAAATAATCGATGAAGAAATACAGCAGGAACGTCATTTGCCCAATGTAATTGACTTGGCGTAAATAACGACGCTGATGTAAATTTTGGTGTTGATAAAAATGTGTTTCAAATTGTGGTGGAAGTTGCGCAGCAGGGTGCTGCAATGCTTTTTCAATTGCTTGTCGGTTTTCAAGATCACACTCAGTTGTTTTTAAAAGTTTTTCTGAGGCTTCCTGATTGCTTAAAATCTTCGAACGGGTCTGTTCCCCCATTCGAGCTTTTACAGACATAGCGATATTTACTCAAATTGACAACTTATAGTTAGGATTATGCGCAAAATGCAGAAAAAATAACCTCCCTAAATTTGGGTATTTTCTCTATTTTTTTTAAATTTTGGTCAAAATTATGCCATATATTTTAAGGTGTAGTTCAAGTTTGGACCATAAAAATCAGAACAACAAATTTCATCTTGCTCTTCGTTAGTGATTTAGCGTATTTAATAGTCAAGGAATTTACAGAAATATAAGAGGTATAGAATGAGCAATAGCAATTATACCGAGCTTTCCAATTCAGACGATTGTGATAAGTACGTCAAGCAATTTATACAGGAATTTCCACTGCGTAGTGCTGAAATTGGGCAGGGAACTTTAATTAAACGTGCTTTACCGAGTCGGCATAAACGCATGATTGGGGCATGGTGTTTTCTAGATCACGCAGGTCCTGTTAATTTTCCACAAGGTGAAGGCTTAGATGTTGGGCCGCATCCGCATATAGGTTTGCAAACATTCACCTGGATGATTGAAGGCAGCATTATGCATACCGACAGCTTGGGTACTAAGCAATTGATTCGTCCCAAACAGGTTAATTTAATGACTGCAGGTTATGGTATTTCACATACCGAAGTTGCTCCCGACACCGAAACACACATGCATACAGCGCAACTGTGGATTGCTTTACCTGATGATCAGCGCAATATGGCGCCACGTTTTGATCATTACCCTGACTTGCCTGTGGTTTTGCAAAATGGAGTGGAATTTACCATTTTAGTCGGTGAATTTTTAAATACCACTTCACCAGTATTAGTACATAGTGAGTTGCTAGGGGTAGATATTTATAGTGAAACCAGCACGACAACCCGTTTGCCGCTGAATCCTAAATTTGAATATGGTTTGATGATGCTGGAAGGCACAGCCACTGTGCATGGGCATGAATTAAGCGATGAAAATATGCTGGTGCTTGAACCAGGTCTAACCGAAATTCAGCTAGATTTACATGCGGGTGCGCGTCTGTTGCTATTGGGCGGATTACCTTTTGAGTCGCCAATTTTGTTATGGTGGAATCTCGTCGGTCGTACCCAAGAGGAACTCAGCATTGCACGTGAGCAATGGGTCAATCATGATCCTCGTTTTGGCACAATACCAGACTACGATGGACCACGTTTAGAAGCGCCGACTTTCCCCGCAAAAATGCGTGCATCAAAATAAATGATGGAATATCAATCTATAGGGAGCATCTTATGGCCAAGATTGGCACAGCACAGGTACGCAGTTTAGACACAGCATGGCAAGGCCAGATCCAAAGTGGTCAGCACCAATGGAAGGTGGATGAGCCTAAAAAGTTAGGTGGTCAAGATGCAGGTCCTGCACCTTATGATCTGTTATGTAGCAGTTTGGTCGCTTGTACCATGATTACCTTGCGTATGTATGCACAGCATAAGGGTTTGGATTTTGGCAAAATTCAGGTCGAGGCGGACTTTTTTACCAATCAGGAAGGGCAGGAGTGGATTGAACGCCGTGTGCAAACTGAAGCGGTATTGGATGCAGAATTACAGCAAAAAGTACTGAATATCTGTCAAAAAACACCTGTGACTAAAACCTTGTTACGCAGTGTGGAAATTCGTACTGAATTGGGTTAAACCTAGAGGTTGAATCCGTCTCTTATAAAAAGGCATGTAGGACATGCCTTTTTATAATGTTGCGTGAAACAGAAGATATAACAATCACTTAAAACAGATGTAATAAAAACAAAATAGGACGTTTATGATTACTTTACACCACCTTGATCAATCCCGCTCTTTCCGCATTTTGTGGGCGCTCGAAGAGCTGGGCTTGGACTATGAAATCAAGTTTTACCACCGTCAGCCCAATTTAAGCGCGCCCAATGAATTGAAGCTGATTCATCCATTGGGTAAAGCACCAATTTTGACGGATGCAGAACAGACCATTGCAGAATCTGCTGTCATTTTGGAGTACTTGCAGCAGCATTATGATACGCAAAGGCAGTTTAAACCGCAGCAGGCTTCAGCACAGCAAGCCTATCAATACTGGATGCATTATGCCGAAGGTTCATTAATGCCATTGTTAGTGATGCAGTTGGTGATGACCAATGTGCCGCAGCATGTGCCATGGTTAGTTCGACCAATGGCGCAAAAAATTACAGCAGGTATTAAAGCAGGGTTTATTCAGCCTCGTTTAAAAGATCATATTGCTTATTTAGAAGATTATTTGGCCAAACATGATTATTTTGCAGGGGATTTTTCTTTTGCCGATATTCAAATGGGTTTCCCGTTACAGGCGCTACAAAGCCGTACAGGGCATCACTATCCTCAGATTGCGGCTTATTTGGCACGTGTGGAACAGCGTCCCGCATTTCAGCGTGCACGCGAACGTGAGCAGCAGTTAATGTAAATCTGGCAATGATTCTTGTGAGCACATCGTTCTATAGACCTAAAAAAAAGATGCCGTGGCATCTTTTTTTTAATTGATTTTGGTCGATTGATAGTAACTAGGCTTAGCGTTTCACGACAATTGAATCAATGCCGCTATGCTGTAAAGTTTGCTGAGCAATCACTGCAGCATCGGCTGAATCATAAGGGCCTGAAATCACCCGATACCAAGTTTCACCAGCTTCTACGCTTTTCACCACATCTGCCGATAAACCATTCAAAATAATTTCGGCACGACGTGCATCTGCAGCATCTGGGTCGGTATAGCTACGCACTTGTAGAATATAGCTGGCTTGTACCACAGGGGCTGGCATTTCTGTCAGACCAACATTGGCTTCGCTGGCCGCTGGCGCTTCAACCGCAGCAGGTGCTTCAACAATGACTACGGTATTCTGTTGCTGTGTTTCAGGTACTGCTTGCTCTGGAATTGGGGTAACCTGTTGCTGTGGCAGCAAATCATAAAAACGATAGTCTTTGTTGGTATCTTCCTGATAATGCTCAGAATTGATTTGCCCTTTAGGCTGCACAGGTGCCCACGGTTTCCAGAGCATTAAGGCTACAGCAAAACACAACACGATTAAAATCACCACGAGCGTGCCTAACCACGTTGGAATTAGTGGTTTTTTGGGCTTATTCGGTCGCTCAGATACACCGCGTTGCGTTTTTCCAAACACGTGGATTTCCTCTTGTTATGCTTTTATTGGGCTTTTACATTGTTTCTGGTGCAGAGACACCTAATAATTCTAAACCATTCCGCAAGACTTGTTGTACGTTTACTGAAAGCAATAAGCGTGCTTGGGTCAAGGCTGCATCATCATTCAGCACTTTATGCTCATTGTACCAACCGTGGAACAATGCTGCTAATTCTTTCAAATAGTTACCTACCTGATGCGGTTCGTGGCTGTTGGCAGCACGTACTAAAATTTCAGGATACGCAGCCAGTTTGGCTAAAATTTCAGTTTCAGCATCTAGCTCAAGTTTAGCGGCAAACTGACGTGCAGTCGTCGCATCAAAATTCAATTGCGTAGCCGCAGCTTTTTCGAGCATACGACAAATACGTGCATGTGCATATTGAATATAGTAGACCGCATTGTCTTTACTTTGTGAAACGGCTAAATCTAGGTCAAAGTCAATGTGCTGTTCAGATTTGCGCATGACATAATAGAAACGCGCAGCATCGTTGCCAACTTCTTTACGCAAATCACGTAAGGTCACGTACTGACCTGAACGAGATGACATTTGTACCATTTCACCGCCACGCCATAAGCTCACGAACTGCACTAACAGTACCGTTAATTTTTTCGAGTCATAGCCTAGTGCATCAATGGCCGCTTTCACACGTGAAATATAACCGTGGTGATCTGAACCCCAAATATCAATTAGGTCCGTATAGCCACGTTGTAATTTATTCAGGTGATAAGCAATGTCTGAAGCGAAGTAAGTGGTTTGACCATTGCGACGTTTCACCACACGGTCTTTTTCATCGCCAAATGCGGTCGATTTAAACCAGATATTGCCGTCTTGTTCGTATAGATAACCACGTTGATCTAATGTTTGTAGGGCTTCATCAATTTTTTCAGTCAATGACGCTTCGCTAAACCATTGGTTAAAGGTGACACCAAACTCGCCCAAGTCATCTTTAATGTCGGCCAAAATAGCATTCAGCGCAGCTTGATGGAACACGCGATAATCATCGCCCAAGAGCGTTTGTGAATTGAAAATTAAACCATCAATGTGTTTTTCTTTGTCGCCCGACAAGACCACTTTGTTGCCATCGGCATCGGGTTCTGCCGCATATTGCACATCTTCAGGCACATTGTTATATACATCGGCAACAGGGCGTACATGGCGCTGACCATCCTGTTTTAAAATGCTTTGTGCGATGTCTTTAACATAGTCACCCTGATACGCATTTTTTGGGAACACCAGCGTTTGACCTGCCAATTCCAAATAACGCAAGTAAGTTGAAGTCGCCAAAATATCCATTTGACGACCAGCATCATTGACATAGTATTCACGGTCAACTTTGGCACCTGTGGCTTCAAGTAAATTGGCAACTGTCATACCATAAGCAGCACCACGACCATGACCCACGTGCAGGCTTGAGGTTGGGTTGGCAGAAACGAACTCGACCTGAATGCGTTTTTCTGCATTGATTTGGCTGCGTCCAAATTGTTGCTTTTGTGCTTGAATTTGGTCTAAAACGCTAAAACGCTGGTCGGCATTTAAAAAGAAGTTAATAAAACCAGGGCCTGCAATCTCTGCTTTGCTGATGTCTGCAACTTCAGGCAAAGCAGCAAGAATTTTTTCGGCTAAATCGCGTGGCTTCATGCCTGCGGCTTTAGAGGCAATCATGGCAATATTTGATGCGAAATCACCGTGGCTGCGGTCTTTGGTACGGGTTAAATTACTCGTATTGTTCCAGTCAGATGGGAGTACACCTTCAGCTTGAAGGGATTGCACTGCATGATCGAGCGCTGCTTGTATTGCCGTATTCATATTTAGTCGAAAAATAGATGTGCAGAAAAACGCTAAATATAGCAAATTTCAGGGGCTTTAGGGGAGTGCAATTGTATGCTTTATCGAATTTCAGAGATTGTATCTAAGCTTGAACAAATTGCCTGAAAAATCATCCTTTAAGCAAGCAATTCATGGCATAGTATGCGGCATTCAGTGAGGCGAAAAGGCTGGAGCATGAAACAACGCGCAATGATTTTTGGCAATGTACCCAAATTACCCATGAAATGGGCCACTGTGGTAATGCCTTTCTTTTTATCATGTTTGATGAGTGGCATCATTTCGTTGATTAACATGATCCGAAATTTGGGCTGGATTGAGGGATTTTTTACTCTGTGGTTGCATAACTGGATGATTTCATGGGCGTTTGCTTTTCCAGTCGTATTATGTGTGCTGCCTTTGGTGCGTAAGTTCACTGGCTTAATTGTAGATATGACACCACTGCAACCACCCAAATAAATCAGGTTCGATGCCTATATAACATGGGCTATCAGAAATAAAAATCATTCAGATTTGGTTATCAAACTTCTAAATGCCCTATTTGCTGCAATTCGGGCTAAGCTAGTCAGATGTCAGATGGTGCATCTCAATCCATGCGCCATCAGCAACCGATTAGAATGAGATGAACAATGACAACCGCAAATTTGCAGCAGAAACGTCCTTTATATATTCCCTATGCGGGCAACGGCCTTTTAGAATTGCCTTTATTAAATAAAGGTTCTGCATTTTCAGAAGAAGAACGCACCCGTTTTAACTTGCATGGCTTAATTCCACATGCAATTGAAAATATTGAAGAACAAAGCCAGCGTTCGTATCAGCAATATTCTGCTTTTGGCGATGCCATCAACAAGCATATTTATTTGCGCAACATTCAGGACACCAATGAAACCCTGTTTTATCACCTGATTGAACAGCATTTGAGTGAAATGATGCCTATTATTTACACCCCAACTGTGGGCGAGGCATGTCAGCGTTTTTCCGATATTTACCGCCGTCATCGGGGTATTTTTATTTCCTATCCAGATCGTGCCCATATTGATGACATTGTGCAAAACATCAATAAAAAGAATGTCAAAGTGATTGTGATTACTGATGGTGAGCGTATTTTAGGCTTGGGTGATCAGGGCATTGGCGGCATGGGTATTCCAATTGGGAAACTGTCTTTATATACAGCATGTGGCGGTATTAGCCCTGCCTATACCTTACCCATTACCTTAGATGTAGGCACCAATAACCCACAATTACTGAATGACCCGATCTATATGGGCTGGAATCAGCCACGTATTAGTGGTGAGGAATATTATCAATTTGTCGATCAGGTGATTGATGCGGTGAAACGCCGTTGGCCAAAGGCATTGATTCAGTTTGAAGATTTTGCTCAGAAAAATGCCATGCCCTTGCTGAATAAATATCGTGATCAGATTTGCTGTTTTAATGATGATATTCAGGGCACAGCTGCCGTATCTGTGGGCAGTTTAATTGCTGCATCACGTGCGGCAGGCAAGCAGCTGAAAGATCAAACCATTGCCTTTTTGGGCGCGGGTTCTGCAGGATGTGGTATTGCCGAGCAAATTGTGGCGCAAATGGTGGTGGAAGGCTTGAGCGATGCTGAAGCACGTGCCCGTGTGTATATGGTGGATCGTTTTGGTTTATTCACCAGCAATCAGCCAAACTTACTCGATTTCCAACGTAAATTGGCACAAAGTCCTGAACGTGTTGCACATTGGGACAATCCTGAAGGTGTGATTTCGCTGTTGGACGTCATTCAAAACGCCAAGCCAACGGTATTGATTGGGGTTTCGGGGCAACCGGGTTTATTTACTGAAGAGGTGATTAAAACCTTGGCTGCCAATTGCGAGCGTCCAATCGTGTTGCCATTGTCAAATCCAACCTCACAAGTTGAAGCATTTCCTGCCGATATTTTGGAGTGGACTGAAGGCAAGGCCTTAATTGCAACAGGTAGCCCATTTGAGCCAGTGAACTATCAGGGCAAACTTTATAATATTTCCCAATGCAATAACTCGTATATTTTCCCAGGTATAGGCTTAGGAGTAATCGCTGCAGGGGCTACACGTGTGACAGACAGTATGCTGATTGCGTCAAGTAATGCGCTGGCGGACTGCTCACCATTGTTGAAGGATCCAAACGCAGATTTATTGCCTGATTTAAATGAAATTCAGCAGGTGTCTAAATTTATTGCATTTAGAGTCGCAAAAGCAGCAATGGATGCAGGCGTTGCAGCTGTCATGAGTGATGAGGCATTACGAGAGGCAATAGAAGCAAACTTTTGGAAGCCTGCTTACCGTGACTATAAGCGAGTAACTTTTTAAGGCACATTATTTGATTTTACTGTCTAAATTGGCAGATAGACGAACCAACAAGGCGTGCCATTGGCACGCCTTGTTTTTTAATGCAATGCTCAACAAACCCTAGGCAATATAATTCTGTTTCGGATTTAAATCGGCACAATTTAATGGATTTAAAGCACATTGTAATTCATCAATTTGTTGCTGGCTGACATAGCCTTGCCCAATTAAGTATTTGGCCACACGGTCATCTCTCAGACTTAAAAAAGCCGCATCATAGACGCCTAAATCGACAAATAGCGCTGCGGTTTCGAGACTGTTAAAACGGTCTAAATACACATCATTGCCATATAATAGAAAAATATGTTCGGCAGGGGCATGGGCATTAATATTCAAGCGTTCTGCCAATTCAAAGGGTGGGGTTTTAATAAACAGTAAATCGGACAGCTCATCAAATTGAGAGTAATTAACTATAACTAAAAATATGGACAAATATTTGCATAAGTGCTCATTTTGTCTATGTCGATTCAGTAGTGGCAAGGTGGGTATTTATTAGAGATTTAA